>CAZYWP010000012.1:0-28206 GCA_964651495.1 uncultured Eubacteriales bacterium
AGGTGATGGCAGTGCAGCCAGTAGTTGACGAATTTTTTGCCCGTCAGAGCTTCCGACTGGGCGATCTCATTCTCGTGGTGGGGGAAGATGTTGTCCACGCCGCCGCAGTGGATGTCGAAGGTCTCGCCCAGATACTTGGCGCTCATGGCCGAGCATTCGATATGCCAGCCGGGCCGGCCGGGGCCGATCTCGGTCTCCCAGAACGGTTCACCCTCTTTTTTCGCCTTCCACAGAGCGAAGTCATGCACGCTTTCTTTTTCGTATTCGTCCGTGTCCACCCGCTGGCCGGGCTGGAGGTCCGCCAGGTTGATCTTGGACAGGCGGCCGTAGTCCGGAAACCTGGCGATGCTGAAATAATATGAACCGTCTTTTTCGTAAGCGAAGCTTTTCTCGATCAGGCCTTTGACAATGGCGATCATTTCCGGAATGTGTTCGGTGGCCTTGGGATACAGGTCGGCGGGGGAGATATTCAGGGTTCGGATGTCCTCAAAGAAGGAGTCGATGTATTTTTTGGTATATTCCGCGAGGCTGACGCCCTGAGCGTTCGCCCCGCGGATGGTCTTGTCGTCGATGTCGGTGATGTTCATGATGTGGGTGACTTTATAGCCCATGAAGACGAGAAACCTCTTGAGCAGGTCCTCGAAGATGTAAGCCCGAAAATTTCCGATATGGGCGTAATCATAGACCGTCGGGCCGCAGGTGTACAGCTTGACCTCTCCGGGTGTGATCGGGACAAAATCCTCTTTCCGGCCGCTTAGGGTGCTAAAGAATTTGATCATCGGCTGATACTATAAAAAGAACGCCGGAGAGAGTCAACTTCTCTCATGCCTGGGGTGAGCGCTTCCGCTTCCCCGGCAAGTTGACCGGATAGCCCTTTTGTGCCATAATTTTCATCTCCGACAGGACAAATCATTTGGTTTCTAAGATAGTAATCGGCATACGCCGGGAAGATAAAAATCCCTGGGAAAGGCGCGTTCCGCTCATTCCCGTCCATGCCCGCGAGTTGATCCGCGACCAGGGCCTCGAAATCTGGATGCAGCCATCGGCGATCCGGGTTTTCTCCGATGAGGAATACCGCCGGGAGGGGGTGAAGATCTCGGAGGACCTCTCGCCCTGCTCCATCGTCCTGGCGGTGAAGGAAATCCCGCTGGAATTCTTCCGGGACGACCGAGTTTATGTCTTCTTCTCTCATACCGCCAAAGGACAGCCGCATAACATGCCGATGCTCGAGAGGATGATCGAACGCCGCGCCACCCTGATCGACTACGAGCGGATCGTCGATGAGCGGGGCCGCCGGCTCGTCTTTTTCGGGCGGCAGGCGGGACAGGCCGGGATGATCGATTCCCTCTGGGCCCTGGGGAAACGCTTCGAGTCGGAGGGAATCCACTCCCCGTTTTCCTCCATCCGTCAGACCATCGGCTATGCCAGCCTGGTGGATGCCGTGGAAGCGATCAAGGCGGTGGGCTGGGAAATCTACAAGCGCAGTCTGGACTTCCGGGCCGTCCCCTTGGTCTTTGGCTTTTCCGGATACGGCCACGTCTCCCAGGGGGCCCAGGAGATTTTCGACCTGCTTCCTTTCGAGGAGGTCCCGCCTGCGCAACTGGCCAGCCTGTTCAAGAAAAAAAATTACAGCGAAAAAAAGGTCTATAAAACCGTCTTCAAGGAAGCGGACATGGTCCGGCCCAAGGACCGCCGTCAGGTTTTCGAGCTCCAGGACTACTACGATCATCCGGAGAATTACAGGCCGGTCCTGGAGAGGTCCTTGCCTTACCTGACCGGTCTGATCAATGCCATTTACTGGACTCCCAGATATCCCCGCTTTGTGACGAAAAAATTCCTGAAGCGGCTTTTTTCCGGGAATACAACGCCCCGCCTTCGGGTCATCGGTGACCTCTCCTGCGATATCAACGGCGGCGTTGAGTGCACGCTCCGCTGCACCGATCCAGCGAACCCCGTTTTTGCTTATGATGCTCTGACGGAGGAAGCGAAAGAGGGGTTCGCCGGTCGGGGGCCGGTCGTCGTGGCGGTGGACAACCTGCCGGCGGAGATCTCGCTCGAATCCTCGGTCTTTTTCAGTCAGGTCCTCAAGCCCTTTATCCCGGCCCTCTGCGCTGCTGATTTTTCCTCCGCTTTCGCCCATCTCAGCCTTCCCGCTCCGCTGCGCCAAGCGGTCATCCTGCACCGGGGCGAATTGACCCCGGATTATGCATATATGCGCGATTTCCTACACCCCTCCATAAGGAGTCATCCATGAAAAAAATTTTAATCCTGGGCGCCGGCCTTGTCGCCAGACCGCTGGTGAGATATCTGCTGGATCAGCCCGACTTCCAGGTCGAAGTCGCCAGCCGGACGGTGAGCAAGGCGGAAAAGCTCATCGAGGGCCATCCCCGCGGCGTGGCCAAGGAGCTCAACCTGAAGAGTGAAGAGGCCCTCAGGAATGAGGTGGCCAGGGCCGATCTCGTCATCAGCATGGTCCCTTACGCGTTCCATCCCAAGGTAGCGGAGTTCTGTATCGCCCACAAAAAGCAGATGGTCACGACTTCCTATGTCAGCGAGGCCATGAAGAAGCTGGACGCCGGGGCCAGAAAAGCCGGAATCATCATCCTCAACGAGGTGGGCCTCGACCCGGGCATCGACCACATGGAGGCCATGCGGGTGATCCATGAAATTCACGACGGAGGCGGCAAGCTGCTCAGCTTTATCTCGTTCTGCGGCGGACTGCCGGCCCCCGAGGCCAACACCAACCCGTTTGGCTATAAGTTTTCCTGGAGTCCGGTTGGCGTGCTGCTCGCCGGGAAGAACTCGGCTCAATACCTCCAGGATGGGGAGGAGGTTTTTATCCCTTCGGAGAAGCTCTTCGAAAGCTACACCCTGATCCCGATCGAGGGACTGGGAGTGTTCGAGGGCTATCCCAACCGGAACTCTCTCCCGTATATCAAGCTCTATGGAGTCCCTGAGACCAAGACGATACTCCGCGGGACGCTGCGCCATATCGGCTGGTGCGAGACCATCCGGAAGATGGTGCAACTCGGCGCTCTGGACCAGGAAGAGAAAGACTGGACAGGCCTGACCTTTTCTGACTTCACCCGCAGGCTCATCGGCACCAGGGCAAAGGACCTGAAAAAAGCCGTCGCCGGCTCCCTCGGGATTCATCCGGGCTTGGCCATCTTGCGCCGGCTCGAATGGCTCGGCCTGTTCGGCGACGAGCCGCTGCCTCTCCAGAAGGGCTCGGCCCTGGATATCGTCGGCGCGCACATGACCAGGAAGCTCGCCTATGCGGAAGGGGAGAGGGACATGATCATCCTCCAGCACGAGTTCATCGCTTCGTATCCCAAGTCGGGAAAAGAAAAGATCATCTCTACGCTCATCGATTTCGGCATCCCCGACGGCGATTCCTCGATGGCCCGGACGGTCGGCCTGCCCGCCGCCATCGCGACCAAGCTGATCCTCGAGGGGAAGATCAAAGAAAAGGGCGTTCATATCCCGGTCACTCCAGACATCTATCTGCCGATCCTGGCCGAGCTGAAGGCCCAGAACATCTCCTTCAAGGAAAAGAGGGAGAAGCTGTAATCAGCGCTTGAACGCTTCGCTTAGGAGGAAGGTCGAATGATCAGAAGTCCCGCCGTGGCCGGCCATTTCTATCCGGGAAGGGCGAATGAACTTCGGTCGATGGTCCAGCGAATGGTCGACCCTCGGGCGAAAAAAGAGAAGGCCCTGGCGGTGCTTTCTCCCCATGCCGGGTTCGTTTATTCCGGGTATGTGGCCGGAGCCGTATTTTCTTCCGTCATCCTCCCCAAACGGATAGTCCTCCTGGGGCCGAGTCACCGGGACATTCACTCGCTCTTCGCCATCTCGGCCAGCGGGACCTGGCAGACGCCGCTCGGCGAGGTGCCCCTGGATTCGGCCCTTGCCCGGGCGATTCTCAATCGCTCTCCTCTGCTCGAGGAAGAAGAGGAAGCCCATGCCCGGGAGCATTCGCTCGAAGTCCAGCTCCCGTTTATTCAGTACCTGAGGCCTGAATTTTCCATTGTCCCGGTGTGTATCTCCCACCGGGCAGGCTACAGTGAGCTGGAAGACCTCGGCCTTGCCCTGGCCGGCGGGATCAAGGAAACCGGGGAGGATGTTCTGATCGTCGCCAGCACCGATATGAGCCATTACGTCAGCCGGGCAACAGCCGAACGGAAGGATTTTCTGGCCATCGAAAAGATCCTTGCCCTCGATGCCAGGGGGCTTTACGAAGTTGTCCGGAAGGAAGACATCAGCATGTGCGGGTTCCAGCCCACGACTGCGGCCATACTGGCAGCCAAGGAACTGGGGGCGGGGAAGGCCGAGCTGGTGCGCTATCAGACTTCGGGCGACGTCTCCGGAGACTACGATCAAGTCGTCGGGTATGCCGGAGTGCGCATCACTTGACCGGATTTCGGCTTTAATGCTATAAAAATTTTCGAGGGAAAATGCCCAGGAATATCGCTCTCCGGGAAAAGGACAAGGTCGTCCTTGACACCATCATCGAGTACTACCTGAAGTTCGGCCGGCCCGTCAGCTCCGGGGCGATCGTCCAAAAAAGGGTTTTGCCGGACTCGCCGGCCACAATCCGGAACATCATGGCCAAGCTTGAACAGATGGGCTATCTTTTTCAGCCCCACACCTCGGCCGGACGGGTTCCCACGGACACAGGGCTGAGGTTCTATGTCAACAGCCTGTTCGATAAAACCATGTTCGCCCGCGAACCGGTGGCTCTCGAGTCGCCGGATTTTGCCCTCGACAAAGGAGATTTCCCTGCTTATCTAACGAGGGTCTCCCGACTGCTGGCCGAACAATCGGACAGCCTCGGGTTCGTCATCTCCCCCCGCATCTCTAAAATCAATTTCAACCATCTGCGTCTGGTCAAGATATCCGAGGAAAAATTGATGGTCATCCTGATGACGACTTTCAACCTCGTCCTCACGGAAATCGTCGAAACCCGCCACTATTTCACCCAGTACGAGCTCGACAAGGCGTCTCAGTCCATCAATCAGCGCTTCCGGGGCAAGAACCTCACCTTCGTCCGGGACTGCCTGCTCAACGACATTCCCCGGTACAAAACAAGCTACGAGAACGAGATCAACAAAATCACCGCGCTACTGCGCGACTATATCCTCCTGGAAGAAAGAGAAGGCCAGATTATTCTCCAGGGAGCCTCCAAGCTTCTGGATAAGGCCGAGCTGTTCAACACGGAGAAATTGAGATCGCTTTTTCAGAACTTCGAGGAAAAGGTCAAGCTGGCCAAGCTGCTGTCCGATTTTATCAGCCTGGACCGGGTGAAAGTCCTGATCGGTGCTGAATCCAACATCCCCGATATTTCCGATTGCGCGCTGGTTCTCTCGCACTACGGCTACAACAACCAGGTTCTCGGGTCGCTGGGGGTCATCGGTCCGAAGAGAATCCCTTACCGGAGAATCATCCCTCTGGTGGACCGGGTAGCCCAGAAGCTCAGCCAGACCATCAGCCAGGGGGAATTGAGAGGTGAGAAATGACCAAAGACGATGATGAAAAATCCAAGCCGGCTGAGACAGGCGAGTCAGGAGAGACCGCCGCCGAGAAAGAGAAAGAACCAGAAATCCCGGTGCTCCAGGGCGGCCATGAGGAAGTCGAATACGAGATCGTCGAGGAGGATGGAACCCAGCCCGATAAGGGCGGCAAAAAGACGGGGCTCAAGCTCCAGGCCGAGGATGATAAAGGCCATAAAGCGAAACTGAAAAAAAAGGATGCCGAAATCAAAGTCCTCAGGAAAGAGAATGAGGAGCTTCGGGACAAGTACCTCAGGAAGCTGGCCGAAATGGAGAACCTGCGCAAGCGGCTCGAGCGGGAACGACAGGAATTCCAGAAATATACCCTGAGCGATTTTCTCCGCGAGCTGCTCATCGTCCTGGACAACTTCGAGCGCGCTCTACAAAACCGGGATCAGGCGGACGGCAAGAGCTTCCGGGAGGGCGTGGAGATGATTTACCGCCAATACCTGGATCTGCTGAAGAAGAAAGGCGTCCGGCCGATCGAGGCCGAGGACAGCCGATTCGACCCCAACATCCATCAGGCAGTGCTGACCGAGGAATCGGACGCCGTAACTGAGCCCCAAGTAGCGGAAGTGCTGCAGCGGGGCTTCTGGCTCGAGGACAGGCTGCTCCGTCCGGCCATGGTGAAGGTGCTGGTTCCGGCCAGGAGAGAAGAATCGTGAGCAGAGTCATCGGCATTGACCTGGGGACCACATTTTCCTGTGTCGCCTACCTGGAGAACGGCCGGCCCGTCGTGATTCCCAACCTCGAGGGACAGGCGACGACGCCATCGGTCGTCAGTTTCACTTCCTCGGGGGAGAAACTGGTCGGCAACCTGGCCCTCCGCCAGGCCATCACCAACCCGGAAAAGACCGTCTTTGCCGTCAAGCGCCTGATCGGCCGGAAATTCGACTCCACGGAAGTGGCCGAGGCAACAATCAGGATGCCCTACCGGCTCGGCACCGCGCCGAACGGCGACGTCGTCATCGTCGTCGATTCGCGTGAGATCTCGCCCCAGGAAATCTCGAGCATGATCCTGGCGTACCTGAGGCGGTGCGCCGAATCATTTTTCGGCGAACCCGTCAGGGAGGCGGTGATCACCGTCCCGGCGCATTTCAACGACCACCAGCGCCAGGCGACGAAAGACGCGGCCCGGATCGCCGGCCTGGAGGTCCTCAGGGTGATCAACGAGCCGACCGCCGCCAGCCTGGCCTACGGGCTGGATGCCAAGACCAATGCCACCGTCGCCGTATTCGATATGGGAGGAGGGACCTTCGACATCACCGTACTGGAGATACAGGATGAGATCTTCCACGTCCTTTCCACGAACGGCGATTCCTATCTTGGAGGGGAGGACTTCGACAACCGCGTCGTCGAGTGCCTGGTCGAGGATTTCAAGAAACAGCACGGTATCGACCTTTTCCAGGATAAGCTGGCCCTGCAGAGGATCAAGGAAGCGGCCGAAAGGGCCAAACGAGAGCTCTCCTTCACTATGGAGAGCGATATCAACCTTCCGTTCATCTGCTCGGCCGCCGGGGGTTCCAGGCACATCAACACCAAGCTGACCCGGAGACGGCTCGAGGAGCTGACTGGCGATCTGGTTAAGCAGACCATCCCCCTCATCGAGCGGGCGCTGGCGGACAGCCATCTCGAGCCCGAAGACATCCAGGAACTCATCCTGGTGGGCGGGCAGACACGGATGCCTCTCATCCGCAAGACGATCGGCGATTTCTTCCGCAAAAAACCCCGCGAGGACATCAATCCTGATGAGATCGTGGCCATGGGCGCCGCCATTCAGTCGGCCATCATCAAGGGAGAGTCGAGTGAGATCGTGGTGTTGCTGGACGTCACTTCCCATTCTCTGGGAATCGAGACGGAGGGGGACGTGTTCCAGCAGATTATCGAGCGGAACATGACCATCCCGACGAAAAAGACGGCTCCCTTTACGACCGTGGAAAACAACCAGGTCCGGGTGACGGTCCACGTTCTTCAGGGGGAAAACACCCAGGCATCGCGAAACAAGTCGCTGGCGCGGTTTGACCTGATCGGCATCCAGCCCGCACCAGCCGGAGTTCCCCAGATTGATGTGACCTTCGAAATCGATGCCGACGGGATCCTCAAGGTCTCGGCCCGGGATGTCGTCACCGGCATGAACCAGGAGATCGAAATCCGTCAGTCGGGCGGGTTGAGCAAGGGGGAGCTCGACGCGATTATCCAGAGGAATAAGGCGGGTCAATAGAATTACTGACGGGACAAGATGGCGAAGAGAGATTATTACGAAATTCTGGGGGTGGGACGAAATGCTTCCCAGGATGAAGTCAAACGGGCTTACCGCCAGCAGGCCCTGAAGTATCATCCCGACCGGAATCCCGGAAGCAACGAGGCCGAGGAGAAATTCAAGGAGGCGGCCGAGGCTTATAGCGTGCTGGGAGACCTTGAAAAGAGGTCGACCTACGACCGGTTCGGGTTCGACGGTCTGAGAGGCGAAGGATTCGCCGGTTTTCCCGGGTTCAACGCCTCCGTTTTTGAAGAGTTCGAAGACATCCTGGGAAGTTTCTTCGGGTTCGGCGATTTCTTCGGAACGCGGGAGCGGAGGACGCGGTCCTATCCCCAGCGAGGTCGGGATCTGGCCCTGGAGATGGAGATCACACTGGAGGAGGCGGCGGCCGGGACGGAAAAAGAGATCAGCCTCAGCCGGGCGGAGAGGTGCCCCGCCTGCACCGGGTCGGGAATGGAGCCCGGGACCCGGAAAACCGCCTGCCCCACTTGCCAGGGGCGAGGCCAACTCCGCTACCAGCAGGGCTTTTTCACGGTTTCCCGGACGTGCTCCCAATGCCATGGAGCCGGCGAATTGATCACCGCTCCGTGCAGGGAGTGCCGGGGTTCCGGCCAGGTCAAGCAGAAAAAAGCCCTGACGATTCGAATTCCCCCCGGTGTCGACGCCGGCTCCCGCTTGCGCCTGGAAGGAGAGGGGGAACCCGGAGATGGCGGACACCTGAAAGGAGACCTTTTCGTGGTGATCCGGGTGGCCAAACACCATTTCTTCGAGCGGCAGGACAGCGACCTTTTTTTCCAGCTGACCATCTCTTTCTCCCAGGCCGCCCTGGGAGTGTCTGTCGAGGTGCCGAGCCTCGACCAGGAGACGGAAGTGCTGAAAATTCCCGCCGGCACCCAGTCCGGGGAAGTCTTCAAGCTCAAGGGGAAGGGGATTAAGGACCTGCGCAGCCGCCGGAAGGGAGATATGCATGTCAAGGTTTTGGTCAGGACTCCGGCGAACCTGACCAAGGAAGAAAAGGCGCTGCTGCGGCGCCTGGCAGAGTTGAGGGGCGAAGATTTGGACAGGACCGATCGGAGCCTCATTGATAAGTTTAAGAGGATCATTCATTAGGGTGCGGATTGACCTCGACGCACTTTATCGTCAGACCTGAGAACCTCCATTATCCCTGCGCCGTGCTCGATGGGGATGAGCATTATCACCTCAGCCGTGTTCTGCGGGCCAAGCCGGGGAAAAAACTCTGGCTTGTCGACGAGCGGGGCACGTCCTACCTGGCCGAGGTCGAGGAGGTCGGCCGCAACCGCACGCGGCTCCGCCTGATGGGAAAAAAAGAGAGCGGCGAGGGGGCGGGAGTTCGTCTTATCCTGGCTCAGTCCGTGTTGAAGGCCAATAAAATGGACTTGCTCGTCCAGAAGGCGACGGAGCTCGGAATGAGGCTGCTCATCCCGGTGGCGGCCGAGCGCTCGGTCGTCAAGTTCAAGGAGAGGGAAGCCCTGAAGGTCGAGCGCTGGCGGAAGATCGCCCGGGAAGCCGCCAAACAGAGCCGCAGCACATACATTCCCGGAGTCCTTCCTCCCACCTCCATGCAGGAGTTCCTATCAAGCCGAAGTGAGCAAAGGAAACTGATCCTCTGTGAAGGTCAAGGAAGGCCCTTGCGTGATATCGTCGCCGGCCCGCCGGCGTCTCTTTCAATGGGAGAGGCCCCGGCGGTGCTGCTGCTCGTGGGACCGGAGGGGGGCTGGACGGCGGCGGAGTTAAAGGCCGCCCTGGAAAACGGTTTTGAGGCGGTGAACCTGGGCCGGCGGATCTTACGTTCAGAGACGGCCGCCCTGGCGGCCCTGGCCGTGATCTCCCAGTTCTGGGATGGGTGAGATGTTCTTACAAGGGCAGAAAGTCGGAAAGTACGAGATTATCCGCTCGCTGGGAAGCGGAGGGTTCGGCTCCGTTTATCTGGCTCGGGACACCTGGCTGGAGATCAAGGTGGCCATCAAAGTCCCGCACAAACAGTCAGCTGAACTGTACAAACTGCTGAAAGAACCCCGTCTCCAGGCTGCTCTCAACCATCCCAATATTGTCCGCATGATCGCCGCCGAGAAGGAGAACAGGATTTTTTTCATGGTCATGGAATATGTCAAGGGCAAGACTCTGGAAAAAATCCTGGAAAAGGACCGCGTCCTGGACTGGGAGACGGCGGTTGACTATATCAAACAGATCGCCCAGGGAATCGATCACGCCCACAAGAACAAGATTATCCACCGCGACCTCCGGCCGTCGAATATCATGGTTTCCGAGGAAGGCACGGCCAAGATCGCAGATTTCGGGACATCGGCCTGGCTCAGCAATATTCCCTATGCCTCTACCCGCATCGGCAGCCCGCCCTACATGGCGCCTGAGCAGTTTCTGGGGAAGGCCACATATCAGTCGGATATTTACTCCCTGGGCTGCATCTTTTACGAGATGATCGTCGGCCGGCCCCCCATCTTCGACCCTGATCCCTTCAAGATTCTGGAGAAAGCCCAACAGGGGAAAATCACCCCCCCGCGGCTGAGAAACAGTAAAATCCCCCGGGAAATCGACGAAATAATAATGAGGTGCCTGGCCTCCAAGGTCGAGGATCGCTTCCGCAAGCCGTCCGAGGTCATGCAGGCGCTTTCCGCCTTGAGGAAAAAGGAAGAGAAGACCACGGAGATCGAGGATATGCTGAGCAGGATCCGGGCCAGGGAACAGCCCAGGACCGGGCTGTGCTGGAATTGCCGGCGGCCCCTGCCCCTCAAGACACGGCACTGTCCCCACTGCGGTGAGACGACCTGAGCCATGCCGGTTTGACTTAAACAGGGCGATTCGGATAACATGATGTTGAAAAGCCAGGAGTTCCGATGGAACGCGGCCGGAATTGTCATGCTTTGCTGATGAGGAGTCATTGATGAGTCCCTTTATCGAAGACGGGCAAGTCTGGATGAACGGCCGGCTTATCCCCTGGAAGGATGCCAGGATCCATATCGCCTCGCATGTCATCCATTACGGCAGCTCTCTGTTTGAGGGCTTTAGGGCTTATGAGACCCCCAAAGGGACGGCTATTTTTCGCCTCCACGCCCACACCAAGCGCCTGTATAACTCGTGTAAAATGTACCGCATGGATGTTCCTTATTCGATGGATGAGTTCAACCAGGCGGTTATCGAGACAATCAAAGCCAACGGGCTGAAGTCCTGCTATATCCGTCCGATCATCTATCGCGGCTATCATGCGCTCGGCGTAGACCCCTTTCCCAACCCCGTTGACTGCTCCATCCTCGTCTGGAATTGGGGGAAATACCTGGGGGAAGAAGCCCTCGAGAACGGCGTGGACGTCTGCGTTTCTTCCTGGTGGCGCATCGCCCCCAACACCTTCCCGGCGCTGGCCAAATCCGGGGCGAACTACATGAACTCCCAGCTCATCAAGATGGAGGCCCTGCTCGACGGGTATGCCGAGGGCATCGCCCTGAACATCCGCGGCCACATCAGCGAGGGCAGCGGCGAAAATATATTCCTGGTTTATAACGGCGCCATCTACACCCCGCCCCTGTCGTCATCCGTCCTGCCGGGGATTACTCGGGAGTCGGTCATCACTTTGATGAGGGAAGCGGGGATGCGCCTGATCGAAGAAACCATCCCCCGGGAGATGCTCTATATCGCCGACGAGGTCTTTTTCACCGGTTCGGCCGCCGAGATCACTCCGATCCGGTCGATCGATAAGATCATCATCGGCTCCGGCCGGCGGGGCCCGGTCGTTAAAAAGCTCCAGGATATCTTTTTCGCCTACCTTAACGGGGAACGCGAAGATACCTATAATTGGCTGACCTATCTTTAAACGAGGTGAAGAATGGAAATCGATGAACTTTTGAAGGTCGCAATCGAGAGGGATGCTTCCGACCTCCATCTCAAGGCCGGGAACCATCCCATCATCCGGGTCCACGGCACGCTCATCCCCCTGACCGGGTTTCCCCGGCTGACCTCCAAAGATACCCAGGAGCTGGCGGATCAGCTGATGACCGATTACCAGAAGGCGAAGCTCAAGGAAGACTTCGACATCGACCTCGCCTACAGCCTTCCCGGTTTCGGCCGGTTCCGGGGGAGCATCTTCCAGCAGCGCGGCTCCGTCGCCATCGCCCTGCGGATCATCCCGCTGGAAGTTAAAACCGTCAGGCAGCTCCTCCTGCCCGAAGTCCTGGAGAAGATCGCGCTCCTTCAGCGGGGACTGGTCCTGGTCACCGGGACGACGGGAAGCGGCAAGACAACAACCCTGGCCGCCATGCTGGATTATATCAATATGCACCGCCGGGAAAACATCATCACCATCGAAGACCCGATCGAGTATCTCCACAAGGACAAGAAGAGCTCGGTCAGCCAGCGCGAGGTCGGGATGGATGTCTCCAGCTTCTCGCGCGGCCTGAGAGCCACCCTGCGCGAGGACCCGGATGTCATCCTGGTCGGTGAAATGCGCGACCTGGACACCATCGACACCGCCATCCTGGCCGCCGAGACCGGGCATCTCGTCTTCAGCACGCTACACACTCTGGATGCTCCAGAGAGCATCAACCGCATCATCGCCGTTTTTGCCCCCTATCACCAGAGGCAGGTCCGTCTTCAGCTGGGCAGCATCCTCAAGGCCGTCATCTCCCAGCGGCTCATCCCGAGAATGGACGGCCAGGGACGGGTGCCGGCCGTCGAAGTGATGATCAGCACGCCCTATATCCAGGAGTGCATCCAGGACAAGGAAAAAGCAAGCCTCATCCGCGACGCCATCGCGGCCGGCGTTTCCCAGTACGGCATGCAGACGTTTGACCAGTCCATTTTCCAGCTCTACCGGGACGGCTATATCTCCTTCGAGCAGGGCCTGCGCTATTCGACGAACCCGGACAATTTCAAGCTCCGCGTCATGGGCATCCAGTCCACTCTGGACCTTGCCCTTGAAGAGATGGAGCAGAAGATGAGCAAAGTGGAGAGGGAAGGAGACCTGCCGGAAGAAGAACCTACATGATCGGCCAGGAGGTCAGGGAAGCCTTTCTGGACTTCTTTTCCCGCCAAGATCACAAAATCATCCCCAGCTCGTCTCTGCTTCCCAAGGATGACCCGACCATCCTTTTCACCAATGCCGGGATGAACCAGTTCAAGAATGTCTTTCTCGGCCTGGAAAAGAGGAGCTTTAAGCGGGCCGCCTCGGTCCAGAAATGCCTCCGCGTCTCCGGCAAGCACAACGACCTCGAGCAGGTCGGCCGGACCAGCAAACACCATACCTTCTTCGAAATGCTGGGCAATTTTTCCTTCGCCGATTATTTCAAGGAAGAGGCAGTGGCCTTCGCCTGGGAGCTGATCACGGATGTCTTTCGCTTGCCCCAGGACCGGCTCTATGCCACGGTCTATGAAGAAGACGAGGACGCCTTCCGGATCTGGAACCGGTCGATCGGGCTCCCCGCAGCCCGGATCTTCCGCTTCGGCAAGAAAGATAATTTCTGGGCCATGGGCGAGACGGGACCCTGCGGACCCTGTTCCGAAATTCATTATGATTCCGTCCCCGGCCTGGAGGAGGGTGATCCGCACACCCTGATTGAGAAAGGGAGCGACCGGTTTGTCGAGCTCTGGAACCTGGTTTTCATGCAGTTTTTTCAGGACGAAAAGGGAACTCTCCACCCTCTTCCCTCGCCCTCCATCGACACAGGGATGGGGCTGGAGAGGACGGCGGCGGCGTTACAGAGGAAGAGAAGCAATTTCGATACGGACCTGTTTCAACCGCTGATTGCGGGCGTCTGCGACCTAGCGCAGAGAGAGTATCCGTCCGAAGAGCCCGGTGACATCTCGGTTCGCATCATCGCCGACCACGTCAGGGCTATCACGTTCTTGATCAGCGACGGGATTATGCCTTCGAACGACGGCCGGGGCTACGTGCTCCGGCGCCTGATCAGACGCGCCTTCCGGCACGGCAACCTCATCGGGATCGAGAAGCCCTTTCTCCATCGGCTTGTCGGCGCCGTCGCCGACGTCATGAAGGAAACCTACCCGGAACTGCTCAGGTCGATCACTTATATCTCCCGGCTCTGTCTCTCCGAGGAGGACCGGTTCGCCATGACCCTTTCATCCGGCCTGCGCTATTTTCAGCAATTCGTCGAGGAAGCCAGGGAGTCCGGCCGGACAGCCATGGGCGGCCCCGAAATCTTCAAGCTCTATGACACTTTCGGGTTTCCCCTCGACCTTTCCCTGGAACTGGCCCAGGAGCAGGGGATGGGGGTGGATGAGCCGGGCTTCTATGCTGAGTTAGAAAAGCAGAAAGAGCGGGCACGGTCATCCTGGAAGGGGGATGCCCAGAACGAAGAGCGCCGGTTCTATGAGTCAATGAAGAATACTCGCGTGGTCTATAAAGGATATGAAACCGATTGCCTGGCCGGGGCGGAAGTCCTGGCCATCGTCAAAGAAGGGAAAGAAGCTGGAGAACTCAGGGGCGGTGAAAAAGGTCAGGTCGTGCTCGACATGACGCCGTTCTACGCCGAGGCCGGGGGCCAGGTTGGCGACAGCGGTGATCTCAAGACGCCGCACTTCGCCGGCCTCGTCCTGAGCGCTTTTTATCCCATTCCAGATCTCATCGTCCACGAAGTCGAAGCGCTCTCCGGAGAGCTCCGTGTGGGCGACAAAGTCGAGGCCGGAGTGAACGTCCCACGGCGCAGGTCGATCAGCAACAATCACACTGCCACCCACCTTCTCCACACGGCCCTGAGGCAGGTCCTGGGCGATCATGTCAAGCAGGCGGGGTCCCTGGTCTCGGCCGAGCGGCTGCGGTTTGACTTTACCCATTTCTCTCCGCTCAGCCGGGCGGAGATCGACCGAGTCGAGGAGCTTGTCAACGAGAAGATTCGGGCCAACCTAAAGGTCGAAACCCGGGTGACTTCGCTCGAAAAGGGTCTGAAAGAGGGAGCGACGGCGATCTTCGAGGAAAAATACGGGGAAAAGGTCCGGCTGGTCGCCGTCGGCGACTTCAGCCGGGAGCTCTGCGGCGGGGTGCACGTCCGTTCGACCGGAGAGATCGGGATTTTCAAGATCGTCTCCGAATCGGGCATCGCCGCCGGGATGCGCCGAATCGAAGCGCTGACGGGGGAGGGCGCCCTGAATTATGTTCAGGAGATGGACGGCCTGCTGGCCGATATTCAGACGGTTCTGAGTAGCCCGCGGAAGGAGATCGTCCAGCATATCGAGAAGCTGAAACTCCAGTTGGAGGAGGCCGAAAAAGAAAACAGGGCGGCACGCCGGTCATTGGCCCGGATCAAGACCGGTTCTGGAGAAGGTCAGGCCAGGAAGATTAAAGATATTTCGGTCCTCGCCCAGCACGTCGAGGGGCTGACCATGGAGGAACTCCGGAACTTGGCGGACTCGCTCAAACAGAGGATCGGCACAGGTGTGGTCGTCCTCGGGGCTGCCGCGGAAGGCAAGGCGTTCCTGGTGGTTTCCGTGAGCAAGGACCTGGTCCAGCGTATCCCGGCCGATGCGGTAATCAGGGAAATCGCGCCCCTGATCGGGGGGGGGGGAGGCGGGCGGCCCGATTTTGCCCAGGCCGGAGGAAAAAAGGTGGATTCGCTGGAGGCGGCCCTGGAGAGGAGCTACGCTGTCATCGAGAGAATGGCCTGAGGGGAAATGCGCTCCCGGAAAAATCACCCAAAAAGGTGATTGTCAAAAAGCTCCGGTTCTGGCAGGATAGGGATAAAACAGGGTTTGAAGCAGGTCCTATGAGCACGTTAGGGACGATGAGAATCGGCGGCAGAACGATATTCGTTTTCCTTTCAGCCCTGTCGCTTTTCTCATCTGTTGATGGCGGCGCCAGGGAGGCGTCCAAACTGCAGTACGACCCGATCGTCAAGACCTATGCCCAGAAATACAGCGTCCCCCCCGACCTCGTCCACTCGATTATCCAGGCCGAGTCGAACTACGACAGCCGGGCCGTTTCCCCCAAGGGAGCGGCCGGCCTGATGCAGCTCATGCCCGAGACGGCCTCGCAGTACGGAGTGAAAGACCGGTTCGACCCCGAAGACAACATCATGGGCGGGGTAAGGTACCTGAAAGACCTGTGCAAGCTGTTCAACAATAATACCAAAATGGTCCTGGCGGCCTACAACGCCGGCCAGGAAGCGCTGAAAAAATACAACGGCATCCCGCCCTACAGGGAAACGATCGAATACATTCGGCGGGTCATGGAATCCTACCCTCGGACGTATATCGGGGGGTTGCCGGTCCGGAAGTTCACCGCGCCCGATGGCCGTCAGGTCTTCACCAACGACCCTTACTATCTTCTCAACCAGAGCGGCCGCAAGAGCGACGATTGAGTGCCGGGCGAGCCGCCTCTCAGATGTAGCCTTTTACAGGGAAAAGACGGGGGACTATTTCGAAGGTCGCGGGCAGTGTGCCGAGCTGCTCTCCATCGAGTTCTAGAAGGACATCTCCTGCCTCTGCAGTCAGGGCTTCGATGTGGCGGCCGCGAACGAGGGAGATCTTGGGATGGGAGAGGTGGGTTCCCAGCAAAATCTTCCAGCCGTGGCGGCAGAACTCGAAGAATTTCATCCCTTTGACCAGGACGAGGTCGAACAAGCCGTCGTCCAGCCTTGCCTGCGGCGCGATCTTCATCCCCTTGCCGAAGATGCGGCCGTTAGCGATCGCTCCGATAAGGTATTCATCCTCGGGCAGATCCCGGCCGTCAACCCGGATCCGGACGCGGCGGCTCCGGTAATTGACCATCGCGGAGACAAGGCACTTGATGTAGGATGAGGCCTTCCGCTCCAGCCTTTGTTGGTTGACCCGCCGGACCACTTCCCCGCCAACGCCGAAGTCGGCGACGTTGAGGAAGAAGCGCTCCGCCTCCCTGCCGAACTGATCCCTGAACGTTACCCGCCCGACATCGATGTGGGCGGAGGGGGCCTGGGTGATCACCTTGAGCGCGTCCCTCCATCCCTTCGGGATATTCAGGCTCCTGCTGAGGTCGCTCCCGGTCCCGGACGGCAGGATGCCTAACGCGGACTCGGGGTTGATGATCTTTTGATCCTCGAAAAAACCGTTGGCGATTTCGTTCATCGTGCCGTCGCCACCGACTCCGATGATCAACTCGTGTCCTCCCTTAATGGCCGAACGGGTGAGCTCGATCGCCTGCAGGGGTCCCTCCGTGAAATTGTAATTGAATTCGTGGATGAAGCTGCGGATGGTCTCTCTGATTTCCTTCCAGCGGCGGCGTGTCCGCCCCTGGTTGGACTCAGGGTTGACGATAACCTGGGTTTTGAGGCGTCGCAATTCCAACTCCTGGGGGAGAACCGGGCGTTTTCCTGCCGAACAGGGAGGCGCCGATGACGCCGCCCAGCGCGCCGAACGCCGCAAAGACAACAGCCGAAATCAGGAGTCCAAGCATAAAAAGGGCCAGCGAGGTCCCTGCTCCGGCCCGGTCTATCCACGATTCCCAGCCTTCGGGCAGCTCCTCGAAGAACTGGGAGAACTGGTCCATGAATTTCTGGAGGAACTCCCGGTTCAGCGCATCGAACGGAAGGCTGACGAAGGCCTCCACGACGGCGGCCACGATCCCGGCGAAGATGCCGACGATAGCGCCGTCTCCGGGGGTCAGGGACACGGCCGAACGCCTGGCCAGGAGATGAGCGGCCAGCATCGCGCCGCCGATGATCCAGAGACAGCAGAAGCAGCTCAAAAACGGGAGCGCGGTGAGCAATCCGGCCACCGCTCCACCGATCAGGGCCGGCCTGAACATTCCCTGAGTCTGTTGGCTCATGCCTCCTCCTTCCTCCTCAATCTCAGCCTATTCTATGAGGAATCCGTCCGGGATTTCAAGCGATATTTTCTGGCCAGGACGAGCTCGACAACCCCGGTTAGAAAATAGAACGGGAGGATGGCACCCCACAGGACTCCGGTGGCGGATCGGACCATGTTGGATGTCGACCAGAGCCCGCTGAAGTTGCCCAGCGCATCCAGGACGATCGGCGCCGAAACGGACAAAAATGCCGGCGTGGGAGGAAGGCGGAGCCGCCGGAACCCCCTGGATAGGGGATAGAATGCCAGGCCGGCCAGGAAACCCAGGTAAATGCCCAGGCAGCGGGCGCAGACGGCAAGCGGGTGGCCGAAGAGATGGAAAGAACGGGTAGCAACCTGATGGCAGACCGGCGTATAGATGGCATAGACGAGCGCCTGCCACGACAATGACCGGCTTTTCAAATAGGGCGCCAAGAAAATACCGGCAAACCAGGCGGCGGCCCCGCAGGAGGTCAAAATATATGTCCAGAGGACGGTTCTCCCGGGCGGAAGAACGCGGCTGTCCGGCACCCGGGGGCGCATAACGTTCCTGGCCTCAGGCATATCCTTTGATCCGGAGGAAGGCGAGACATCCGATCAGGATGAAGATATCGATGGTAATGACCGACCAGGACATGAAGCGTGCGTAAAGATCCTTTCCCAAGAGATCATATAAAGATAAGGCAATAACGGCCCAGTTACAGCAGAGCAGGACTCTTCCGCCCGGGGGAAATTTGCCGAAATTGGCCAGAAGCAGCATCGTCGCCGGCGCGGCTGAGAGCAGCGTGTAGTCCCAGCCGAGCGGTGAAATAAGGGGGATCAGAGCTAGGAGAAGGAACCCCTCCAGGAGAATGGGCCGGGGGCAGGATTTCCCCCGGGCAGCAAGGAAGAAAGCGAGACCGGCCAGGAAACCGAGGACGATCAAATAGACGGGCAGGGAGAGGCTCTGGTTTGCCGTCCTCTTGAAGAGGAATCCAATAATGGAGACGTTGTCCTGAGCGCCCAAAAGAGATGGCGTTGAAGCGGACAGGGAAGACCTCCATTCTTCGAGTATTTGGAAATTGCCTTTCAGCCCGTAGAAGAGAGATGGAGCAAGAACGGCCAGGAACAGAACTCCCAGTCCGATGGCGAGGGACCGCCATTTTTTCTTGAGGACGAAATAGGGCAAGAAGATCGCCGCGTAGGGCTTGAGCGCCGTCGCCAGACCCCAGAAGGCACCGGGCTCGATGAATTTCCTTCCCGGCGGTGGGCGGTTCGCCTCCATCCGCTGGATCATCAGCACCAGAATCAGAGTGATCAGCGCGTTGATCTGTCCGAGCTGGAGCTCGCGCAGGAAATACCTGCCCAGTATAAGGAAGGTCAGACCGACGAGCAGCGGCCCCGTCTTGTTGTCTTCCGCGATCAGCCTGAGTGAGATAAAGAAGATCAGGACGCTGGAAACGAACACGATTCCGAACCAGATGGCCTTGGCGGCTGATAGCGGGAGAGTGGTCAGCGGAAGGTACAGGAAAGCGGAAAAGGGGAGGTATTTGAACTGATAGTGGCCGTCGGAGGTCCGGTAGAGAGTCTCTCCCAGCCGGAGCCTTTGGGCGGCTCGGTAATTGACCTCGAAATCCACCATTTCGTCTTGGACTTTAAGAATGAAAACGATTGCGGCCAGAGAGGCAAGGAGGAAAAGGACGAGGAGGAAAAACCTGCGGCGGGCCATTGTGCCTTCAGGCTAATGAAGCCGTCATATTTTGTCAACTTGACGTTGGGTGATGTAGATAATCTGCTGCGACGGTCATCCGTGATAGCCCTATTCGAATAGAAGCGGCGGGTGGCGTGGTTCGGGGGTTTTCAGGGGGGAAGAGGCGAGGGTGTTGGGTGAGGAAGCCCGTCGAAGACTGAGCGGGCACGGTTTCTCGACTAAAAGGAGAGAAGAGCGAAGGATGAGGAGGTGCTTGCTATTTTCAATTATCATTTGACAGAATAAACCGCTCCGTGTAAATTTGTCTCAGAATGCCGATAAAAGGAGGACGGAGGATGACCACGAAGCCCCGATTTTTGCCTTGGATCGCCGTGTTTTTTGCGGCCGCCGTGTTCCTTTTCCCCCAGACCGAGGAGGCCAACAAAATATACGAACAGAATAAGGAAGGCGTACTCTCGCTATATGTTTATGGAGCCAACAAAGACCTGCTGGCCAAGGGGGTCGGGTTCGCGTTGAGTGAGGATGTGATCATCACCAGCTATCACCTGGTCAGCAATGCCGGAGAGGTCGAGGGCGTCAACATCAAGGAGAAAAAAATGAAGGTCGAGGGCATCATCGCCGTCGACCGCAGCCTGGATGTCGCCCTGCTCAAGGTCAAAGGAAAAGTCCAGCCCGTCGCCCTGGGGAACTCGGATGAGCTCCAGGAAGGCGCCCGGGTCTTCGGACTCGGGGCGAACGAAACCGGCGATATCGTCATCTCCGAGGGAACGGTCCGGAAAGCGCTCCGGCTGGCAGACAACCTTCAGGTGCTCGAGACGTCCCTCTCGATTCCCGAGGGGTTCAACGGCGGGCCGCTGGTCAACCTGAGCGGCCAGGCAGTCGGGATTGTCCTCATCCTCGAGAGGACCGCCAAAATAGCCATCCCCGCCAATTCATGGAGCGGCCTGCCCAGAGCAGGTAAAATCACCGAGTTTAAAAACTGGGCCAAAGAAGATTATTTCGGCGGTCCGGAGGGAACCTACCTGGCCGGCCGGATTTTTGCTGCGCTCGATGACCTTGGGAATGCCTCTAAGTTTCTGGAGCGAGTGGTCAAAGCCAACCCCTCTCTGGTGGAGGCACAAGCCCTGATAGCCGATATCTATACAAAGCAGCGGAATTATGCGGCGGCGGTGAGCGCCTATCAGAAAGTCGTCGAGCTCGACCCGTCGCGCGCGGCCGTCTATGCCGGGTTGGGGGACATCTATTTCCGGACGCAGCGCTGGAATGATACCGTGGCCGCCCTGGAGAAGGCCTATTCCCTCAACGGCGAGAACAAGGCCGCTCTCTTCACTATCGGCAACGCTTATGACGAGTTACGCGATTTCGCCAAGGCTGCCGATGCCTATGAGAGATTCCTGAAGACAAACCCCGAGATGGCCTGGACCGGCTACCTGCGTCTGGGCCTGGCGCGCCAGCAGCTCGGCCAGTTCGACCTGGCTGTGGTGGCGCTCGAATCCGCCCGCAAAGACCAGCCTAAGGATATCAAAGTCAATGAAAGCCTGGCCCTGTCCTACCAGAAGGCCGGGCAACTCGAACAGGCCGAAGCTGTCTTGAAAGGGCTGGCCGAGATCACCCCGGCCGCAGCCACCAAATATTACAGCGATATCGTGAAAATGTACGATGATGCCGGCCGGAACGAAAACGCCATCGAGGCGGCCAGGAAGGTCATCGAGCTCAACCCGAAGAGCGAGATTGCCATTTTCAACCTCGGGATCATGTTTCAAAAGCTCAAGAGATACGAAGAGGCCATCGCCACCTTCCAGCAGGCCCTTCAGGTCAAGCCCGATTATGACGCCGCCCATTACAACATCGGGCTGTGCTATTTTAGCCTGAAAAAGCACAAGGAGGCCGTCGGCGCCTTCAGAAATTATGTGGCCCTCGTCCCTGACAATGCGGATGCCTGGCTCAACATCGGAGTCGGCTACATGCAGATCAAGGATTTCGAATCGGCCCTCGATCCGCTGAAGAAATGCGTCGAACTCCGGCCGGACTACGGCGTGGCGCTCTTCAACCTGGCCATCACCTACCTGAACCTCAAGGACAACTACAGCGCCCGGGACGTCTATAAGACCCTGGTCACGGTCGCGCCCGACCTCGCCGAGAAGCTGAAAAAGCACCTGAGATAATGCCTTTCCTGGGAGGCGGGGAGGGGGCGAATCGCCCTCCCTTGCCCCAGGCGCACTCCATGTTTGACATTCGGCCGGAAATATGGTAGAAATTAGTTCTATTCCAGCACCTGAGGGCATCAACTCCTCCTCATCATTCGACGGTTTTCAAGTTTATTAATCCTGGGCAGGTGGCGGAATAGGCAGACGCGCTAGGCTTAGGACCTAGTTCCTGTTGAAGGAGTGCGGGTTCGAGTCCCGCTCTGCCCATTGGAATACGAATTCCCTACCGCCGGGCCGGGTCCGGGTTTCCGGCAGCGGCGCCGGAGGGATACTGGAAAAAGATTGGGAGGCGCATGATCAACGAATCGACGGACAAGATCAAAGCCCGGGTCACCGCTCCGAGCCCGAGCCGGCGAGAACTGGAGGTCGAAGTCGACCCCGCCGAGACCGCCCGGGAGTTCGAGAAAACTCTGGCCGATTATGCTTCGCGGGCCGGGCTGCCCGGGTTTCGCCGGGGGAAAGCCCCCAAGGACATGGTCAAACGCCTTTTCTACGCCGAGATCAAGGACGCGGTCATCGAAGCCCTGGCGCCGAGGGCCTTGCGGGAGAGCCTGAGAGCAGAACGGATCAGCCCTGTCGGCACGCCGCTCATCCGGGAGGTCTCTTTCAGGGAGGGAGAGCCGTTCCGGTTCAAGGCGGTCGTCGAGGTCCTGCCCGAGTTCGAGTTACCCCCGTACAAAAAAATCAAAGCCAAGAAACGCGAGGTCGTGGTCGGAGAGGAGGACGTCGACCATTCCCTGGAGGAGCTGCGCCAGAAATCGGCCGAATACGTCCCCGCGGCGGAAAGGGGAGTGGCGGACGGGGACTACGTCGTCGTTGAGTGGAAGGGAAAGGACCTCAAAACGAAGAGGCTTCTGCCCACAGAAAAAGTCCTCGTCCTGGCCGGCCATCCGGACAACGAGAAGATGCTCAACGATAACCTGACCGGACTCCGTCCCCAGGAAACATGCCGCTTCGTCATCGCCTATCCGGCCGACCACGCCCAGAAAAAACTGGCCGGACGGACCATAGAATACGAAGTCCGGGTCGTTTCCATCAAGGAAAAAAGGGTCCCCGAACTCAGCGATGAGTGGGCCAAGGACCTGGGCGAGTACGAAAACCTGACTGCGTTGCGGGAGAAAATCCGCCAGGAGCTCCTCAAGGCAAAAGAGGAAAATGCCCGGAGGGACATGGGTGATGAGATCGTCGGAGATCTCTTGGGAAAACTGGATATCGAGATCCCCGAGTCTCTGCTGGCCGAGGAGACGCAGGCGCTCTTAAGCCGCTGGGCTTCCTCTCTCCCCCGCGAAATCCCGGCCGGCCAGGTGGAGGAGCTGAAGCAGAAGGCCCGGGCGCAAGCCGGACGAAATATCAAGGAAAGCCTGGTGCTGACAAAGCTCGCCGAAAGGGAAAAATTGGCCGTCAGCGACGAGGAAATCGAGGAGGAAATCAAAAGCATGGCCAGAAAAAATAACATCCCCCTGGCCCAGCTGATCGAAAACATCCATCAAGAGGGCCGGCGGGAGGACCTGAGAAACAGCCTGCGCCTGAGGAAAGCGGTTGACTTTCTCTTCCAAAACGCGGTATTATATTAGTACCCCCCATGACATTAATCCCCTTTGTTGTCGAGCAGGACGGCCGGACTGAGCGGGCTTATGATATCCACAGCCGTCTGCTTAAGGATCATATCGTCTTCATCGGGAGCGAGAAAACCGATGACGTGGCCAACGTGGAAGTATCTCATTCTATTATAATTACTGGATAAATGAGGGAGGAAAAGGAACGCCCTTAAGAGGCCGATTTCCTGACTTTCCCGCAGATTATAGGCGCCCTGCAGATAGTGCAAGACAGCGAATTGAGCTTCGAACGACTAAAAAGAGCAGTGGGAGAATAAGATGACCCAAGAACTCAACAACACCGAAATGATCCGCAACATACCCCTCATTCCGCTGCGGGACCTGGTGATATTCCCCTCCACCCTGGTGCCCTTTATCATCGGCCGGGCTTCCTCCATCCAAGCCCTGGACAAGGCCGTGGAAAGGGACAAACTGATCTTCCTCTCTGCCCAGATGGACGCCTCGCTCGACAACCCGACGCCCAAGGATATCTATTCTCTCGGGGTCACTGCGAAAATCATCCGCACCGTCAAATCGGACGAAAAGAACGTCAAGGTCATCGTCGAGGCCAAGAAGCGGGCCCGGATCATCGAGTATCTGAGCACCTACCCCTATTATCAAGTCCTGGCCAAGGTCATCAAGGAGACCGAAGAGACAAGCCCCGAGACCAAAGAGCTGTTGAAAAGGGTCCTGGCGCTTTTCGAGGACTACCTCAAGCTCAACCAGAACGCGAATATCGAATCGATCATCCCGGCCCTCCGGGACACGACTCCCGAGAGGATCACCGACATCATATCCTCGCACCTGTATCTCCCCCTGGAAGAGAAGCAGAACCTGCTGGAGACGATCAACTGCCTGGAACGGGTGCGGCGCCTGAACTACCTCCTGGAAAACGAGATCCTGAAAATCCATTCCAAGCTCCGCCGGGAGGGCTCCAAGGGCGAACGCCAGAAAATGGCCGGGAAGGAAGGCCGGCAGACCGTTTTCCCGCCCGGACTGAACCTCGGCCGCAAGGAAGACCAGCCCAATGAGATCGAGGAGCTGCGGCAAAAGGTGAAAAAGGCCGGGATGCTCCCTGACGCCGAGGAGAAGGCCAATAAAGAGATCGAGAGGCTCGAAACCATGCCCCCCATGTCGGCCGAGGCGACCGTCTGCCGGAATTATCTCGACTGGCTGATCTCCCTGCCCTGGAACAAGAAGTCTCGCGAAAAACGAAGCCTCAAAGAGGCGGAAAGAATCCTGGATGAAGACCATTATGGCCTGGAGAAGGTCAAGGAAAGAATCATCGAATACCTCTCCGTCCGTCAGCTGGTCAAGAACCCGAAGGGCGTGATCCTGGGGCTGATCGGGCCGCCCGGAGTGGGGAAGAGCTCGCTCGGCCGGTCGATCGCCCGGGCGACGGGAAGGAAATTCGTCCGTCTGTCGCTGGGCGGAGTCCGCGATGAGGCCGAGATCCGGGGCCACCGCCGGACCTACATCGGCGCTTATCCCGGAAGGATCATCCAGATGGTCAAGCGGGCCGGGACGAAGAACCCCGTCTTCCTGCTCGACGAAGTTGACAAAATGAGCATGGATTTTCGCGGAGACCCGGCCTCGGCGCTAATGGAAGTTCTTGATCCCGAACAAAATAGCACATTCCTGGACCATTATATCGACACCGATTTCGACCTTTCCCAGGTGATGTTCATTGTCACGGCCAACATGCTCGAGCCGGTGCCGCGGCCGCTCATCGACCGCATGGAGGTCATCCGCCTCCCCGGCTACACCGAGGATGAGAAACTTCAGATCGCCAAGCGCTTCCTCGTGGCCAAGCAAATGAAGGCCCACGGCCTCAAAAACAACAATTTAAAGATTACCGACCCGGCCATGCAGAAACTGATTCGCGAATACACCCGGGAGGCGGGCGTCCGCAACTTGGAAAGAGAGATCACCTCCATCTGCCGGAAGCTGGTCAAACGCGTCGTCCAGAAAGGCAAGGAGCACAGCGAGCGGGTGACGCCGAAGAATCTCGAAACCTACCTGGGCATAGCCAAATTCCGCCGTTCCTGGATCGATAAAAAAGACGAGATCGGCGACACCATCGGCATGGCCTGGACCGAGTTCGGCGGCGAACTGCTGACCTTCGAAACGACCAAGGTCCACGGCAAGGGCAACTTTACCCTGACGGGGCAGCTGGGCGAGATCATGCAGGAGTCCGCCCAGGCGGCATTCAGCTATGTCAGGGGCAAGATTTTCGAGCTCAATATCGCTAAGGACCTGCATAAGAACTTTGATATTCACGTCCACGTTCCCGAGGGAGCGACCCCCAAGGAAGGCCCCTCGGCGGGGATCACCATCGCCACTTCGATCATCTCGCTGCTGACGGATATCGCGGTCAACCGCAAAGTGGCCATGACCGGCGAGATCACCCTCCGGGGAAAAGTCTTGCCCGTCGGCGGGATCAAGGAGAAGCTCCTGGCCGCCCATCGGGAGGGCATCCGGGAGGCGATCATTCCGGTCGACAACAAGCCCGATTTGAAGGACTTGCCGAAGGTCATCAAACAGGACGTCAAAATCCATCTGGTCGAGACTATGGATGAGGTTCTCAAAATCGCTCTGAAGGGCGACCTACCCAAAAAGCCCCCGGAGGAAAAGGCGGTTACGGCTCCGGAGCAGCTATCCGGCAGGGGAGGGGAGGATGAAGGCCCGGCCGAACCGCCTTTGACGCATTGAGGATTTAAATCGTCGGACGCGGTCTGTCGTCTGTGATGGCCTGAACCGAACACGGCATCTGAAAGCGGGACCCATGCCCAGAAAAATGAAGGAAAACCAAGAGCGCCTCACGGGCGGGACTCCTGAGGCGAAAATTCAAAAACAAATAGGAGAAGTCAGTATGAAAGAGTTCAGCTTGGTCGAGCTGGAAGAAAAAGAGACGAAGGAACTCGAGAAGATCGCCGCCCAGGCCGGTGTCGAGGACGAAGAAATCAAAGACGCCAGCAAGCACAACCTGATTTTCAAGATTCTGGAGGCCCAGGCCAAGAAAAATGGCCTATTGTTCTCGGAGGGCGTTCTGGAGACTTTGGAGGACGGCTTCGGTTTCCTCCGGGCGCCGGAATTCAGCTACCTGCCGAGCCAGGACGATATTTACGTGTCGCCGTCGCAGATCCGGAAATTCCAGCTGCGCACCGGGGATACGATATCGGGCATCGTCCGGCCGCCGAAAAACGGAGAGAAGTATTTCGCCTTGATCAAGATAGAAGCCATCAATTTCACGCATCCTGATGCCCTGCAGGACATGAGGCGGAATGTCCATTTCGAACACCTGACCCCGCTCTATCCGTTCGAGAAGATCAGCTTGGAAGATGGCAACCCCAAGAACATGAACGCCCGGATCATGGATCTTTTGACGCCGATCGGGAAGGGGCAGAGAGGCCTGATCGTCTCACCGCCCCGGGCGGGAAAGACGACGCTGCTTAAAACCATCGCCAAATCGATCGAGAAAAACCATCCTGAGGTCTTCCTGATCGTCCTCCTGGTCGCCGAGCGGCCGGAAGAAGTCACAGACTTCCAGAGGAGTGTCAACGGAGAGGTGGTGGCCTCGACGTTTGACGAGCCGCCGATCAGAAACGCCCAGGTGGCCAACATCGTCCTGGAAAAGGCGAAACGGCTCGTCGAGATCAAGAGGGATGTGACCATCCTCCTCGACAGCGTGACTCGGCTGGCGCGGGCTCATAACGCCATCATCCCGCCGTCGGGAAAGGTCCTCAGCGGCGGCATCGACGCCAACGCGCTGAACAAACCGAAGAAATTCTTCGGATCGGCCCGTAAAATCGAGGAGGGCGGCAGCCTGACCATTATGGCCACAGCTCTCGTCGACACCGGAAGCCGCATGGACGACGTTATTTTCGAGGAGTTCAAGGGAACCGGCAATATGGAAATCAACCTCGACCGCCGGCTGGTAGATAAGCGCCTCTTTCCGGCTATAGATATTAACCGCTCGGGCACCCGAAAAGAAGAGCTCCTGATCGGGGAGGCCGACCTCAACCGGATCTGGATTCTGCGCAAGGTCCTGAGCCAGCTCACCGAGGTCGAGGCCATGGAGCTTTTGGCCGAGAAGCTCGGCAAGACTAAGACAAATCAAGACTTTTTAAACGCCATGAGCAAAGGGCTGTAAACCAGGTCAATCCGTTTTTGAGCTCTTTGGAAGACGATCCTCATTTAAAGGACCCCCGGACTGCCCACCGCCAGGTGCAATCCGCGATCCTCATTGTGACCCCTTAATTTCTTAACCCCTTGGCCTTTTGTTCGTTAACCACATTTATTTCGTCCGGCTATACAATTTCCCCGGGGTTTAGCAGAAAAAGATGTTCAAAAGAAACCGGGTTCGGATTTCCCCAGATGCACAGGAATTGGGCAAGCAGGATATCCACAGGCTGAGGAAAATTCTATCTGATTGAGAGCAAATGAGATAAAAACAAGGGCAACGCTGCGTCGCATAACGGATATTATGTCAACTTCCCTACGGCGAGCAGAGAAGCCCAAGAAAATGAGCTTGATGACCAGCCGGAATCAGGATTTCGTCCTGAGCTTGGCGAGAATATCCTCGAGTACGTCGATGATTTCTTCTTTAGTCACGCTGTGCTTTTTGAATTCGATTCGCAGATGATAGGAGTCATTGGCTTTGGGTGCATAGCTGAATATGTACGGCTTGGTCGTCTTTAATTTGCCTTTGAGCTTCTTGGAGAGTTCTCGGGTATCTTCGCGGCGAAGTCCACGCTGGAAGATCTCGGTAATAAGCCGCTCCATATCGTCTTCTTTTTCCAGCTTGGCGATTTCGATCAGCGTGCTGCGGCTGGTTATTTCGTTGGTAGCGCAGAGGTCCCTGAGTTTTTTGGGAATACGGGCGACGTTGATAATCTCAGTGATGGTCGACCTTGCTTTGCCTATTTTCTCCGCGAGCTGGGCATGGTTATAGTTATAGATGTCAACCAGAGCGCTCAGCCCGTCGGCCTCCTCAAAAACGTCCAGGTCTTTTCTCTGCAGGTTTTCAATCAGAGCGAGTTCGAGGGCTTCGTTATCCTTAACATTCATCTCGATGGCCGGGATTTCAGTGAGGCCGATTTTCCGG
>CAZYWP010000012.1:28306-32797 GCA_964651495.1 uncultured Eubacteriales bacterium
GTAAAAATGGATTCTTTATAGGCGGGGCTTTCCTCCAACTTGACGCTCTTGGAAATGAGGGTCTTAAAAACGAGTTCTCCAAATACCTTGCGAATTCGCTTGACCACATCGCGGGAAATATTTGTCCTTTTATCATGAAGCGTGATCAGGATCCCAAGAATCTGGAGCTCGGGATTAGCGACCTTTTTTACCTTGTCGATGGTTTCCAATAAGTCGTCTGTCCCTTCGAGGGAGAGAAAGGAAGACTGGATCGGGATGAGAATGTGAGTAGCAGCAACGAGTGAATTTAAAGTGATCAACCCGAGTGTTGGGGGGGTATCGATGATAATATGCCGGTATTTAGGGCGCACAGGCTCGATCACATCTTTTAGGCGATAATGCCCGTCTATTTCACCCAGAAGTGAGGGCTCGAGCTTGGCCATTGAGATTTTGGAGGCTGCGACATCGAGCCCCGGGATCGTAGATTTGGCGATGATGGTTTCGAGGCCGTCCGCCGGATGCATCATGATATCGTATAAAGATTTGCCATGCCGACTCGAGTCCGCCATGCAGGAGGTGCTGCTGTGGGCCTGGGGGTCTGTGTCGACGAGGAGAATCTTATAGCCCATCAAAGCCAAGGCCGCTGAGACGTTGAGAGCGGTGGTGGTCTTCCCCACTCCTCCTTTTTGATTGGTGATGGCGATGATCAAGCTAAGGCCTCCAAGGCACGATTGAATCTCGGAAGGGAAAATATAATCAATCGGAATAAAAAAAGCAAGAAAACATTTAAACATATATAATACGGAAAATGTCGGCATGCCGACATTTTTATAAATAATTGATAATAATATAATTAGAATCTTTATGGGCGGTAAGAAAATTGAGCGGGGGGCCTTGGAAAGGGCAGCTAAAAAATTTAGCGGCATGGACCAAATGAATTTCCGGGGTTAAGAGAAGATTGATGTCGGGAAAAAGTTCGCGTATAATCGAAAAAAATATTGGTCTAACGATGAAAGAAAAATGGACATTGCGGCGGGAGATGGGATTGAAGGACGCTGTTCTCCTCGTCATGGGCAGCATGATCGGTTCGGGAATTTTTATGACGACGGGGTTCATAGTCGAGTCGGTGCCGGCTCCGGGCGTAGTGCTGATCATTTGGGCTGTCGGCGGGTTGATAACGGTTTGCGGGGCGTTATCTTTCGGCGAGCTGGGGGCCATGTTTCCGCGCGCCGGCGGCCAGTATGTCTACTTGAAAGAAGCGTATGGCGACTGGTGCGGGTTTCTTTACGGCTGGGGTTTTTTCTGGATTATCGAATGCGGCGGGATCGCGGCCCTGGCGGTGGGGTTTGCCGAGTACCTAGGCTACTTTGTTCCTGGGCTCTCCAATCAGTCCGTTATCCTGGACTTTGCCGCCTTTGGACTCCCCTATTCGATCACCTGGGGCCAGGTCGTGGCCGTGGCCGCGATCGGGCTCCTTTCCGGGGTCAATTATTTCGGGCTGCGCAGCGGCGTATTCGTCCAGAATCTATTCACGTTTTTAAGAATTGCCTGCCTGGCGTGTCTCATTATTCTGGGCTGGCTGGTCGGGAAGAAAACAGGAGTGGACGTCGGGAGCCTCTTTGGGCATGGCACCGCCCTGGATTTCAAGTCGATCGGACTGGCCCTTTTTGCCGTGCTCTGGACATACGATGGCTGGTATTCGGTCAATTGCACCGCTGAAGAGATCAGGGCGCCGCACAAGACGATCCCCTTGAGCCTTCTCATTGGAACCATGGGTGTGGCTGCCATCTATTTGTTCATGAATGTCATCTATCTTGTCGCTCTCCCCATCGAAAAGCTGAGCGGAGTAGTACGCGTGGGTGAGCTGGCGGCGAGCGCAATGTTCGGCCCAAAAGCAGCGGTCCCGGTTGCCGCGGCCATCATGGTCGCTGTTTTCGGGTGCCTGAGCGCCACTATCCTGTATGGACCGAGAGTGTATTACGCCATGGCGGAGGACGGGGTTTTCTTCCGCGGCATGAGCCGTGTCCACCCGCGTTACCGGGTCCCCAGCCGGGCGATCGCCGGCCAAGCTGTCTGGTCTTCGTTGCTTTGCCTATCGGGCACATATCAGACGCTCTATGAATATGTCGTCTTCGCCCTGGTCCTCTTTTTCGCCGCCACGGGAGCGGCGGTCTTAGTGCTGCGTGTAAAAAGGCCGGACATCGATCGTCCTTATCGCGTCTGGGGCTTTCCCTTGATTCCCCTGGTCTTTGTGATCATTAACACAGCGATTTTCCTGAACAGCTTTTTCTCCCAGCTCCGGGAATCCCTGATCGGCCTGGCGATCATCCTGTCCGGAGTCCCGGCCTTTATTTTCTGGAAGAGCAGAAGCGGCGCTGGGAAAGAAGAGAAATAAAAATCTCGCCCTAATCCCTATAATTCCTATAGGAATAATAAAGATTGGGCCTGCCGCTGCATCCCCTCTCAGGCCACCGGCTTTCCGTCGATATGGATGACCCTTTTCTGCGGGTTGACCGGGACGCCCGACAGCTCGACCGCCTGCTGGACAATCCGCCACAGTCCCGAGCAACAGGGGACCGTCATGATGGCCACGGTCAGGGACCTGAGGTCGTTCTGGCGGATGATCTCGGCCAGCTTTTCTGCGTATTCCTCGGTTTCATCCAGCTTGGGACAGGCGATGATCAGCTTCTTGCTGCGCAGCAGGTCCGGATGAAAACTCCCCAGAGCGAAGGCCGTGCAGTCAGCGGCGATGAGAAGGTCAGACTGCTTAAAAACCGGAGCATAGGGGGAAACGAGATGGAGCTGGATCGGCCATTGCCTGAGCTCGGAGGCCCCGGAGACGGACTTCCCTTCGCTCCTCCCCTCCCCTGTTTCCGGAATCGCGCAGGCGGCGCTCCCCGGGCAACCTCCTGAGAAGGCGACTCTTTTTTGGCCGGGGGCGGGATGGCCATGGCCGGCCTGTTCACCGATCCCGTGAACGCGGCTGGCTGCTTCCTCCCCCCGCGTTTTGATGACGTGGACATAGGCTGCGCGGGAATCGTAATATTCGCTCTCCCGTTCGACGATTTTCAGGGCACCTGTCGGACAGACATCCAGGCAGGCCCCCATCCCGTCGCAGTAGATTTCCCGGACGAGGACTGCCTTATTCTCCTCATCCAGGGCCAGCGCGCCATCGGCGCAGGCCGTGGTGCACAGCCCGCAGCCGTCGCAGAGTTCGCGCTCGATTTCGATAATTTTTCTTTTGGCCATTTTCTTCACTCCCGTAAATCGGCACATGAGCTTCCAATATACCGGATCCGGCTGGGGGATTCCTTGACATAAGTCAAAAAACATACCGAGGATAAAGGTTGGACTATACTGGCTAAAATCCGATGGGGACAGAATGAGTATTCAGAGCATAGAATCAGCTGGAGAGCTCCCGCCGCAGCCGGTGACAGTCCTTAACTCTGAACCTCCGGCCCTCGACTTCGATCAGTCCGTCTTCCCGGAGCTTCCTTAAATTCCGGGAGAGAGTTTCGCTGATCGTGCCCAGGAGCCGGGCGAGGTCGGCCTTTTTGATTTTCAGTTCGACGAGGCAGGCTCTATCACCGGAGCAATGGGAAAGAAGGTACTGGGCGAGCCTCTGGCGGACCGTCCGCAAGCCCAAGGTTTCGATTCTCTCGTTCAGGACGAGGCACTTGTTGGCCAGCAGGACCAGGAAAAAGCGGGCAATCGAGGGGTCTTTTTCCACTTCGCGGAACACGGTCTGTCGATCGAAAAAGAGGACTTTGGTTTGTTTGACGGCCCGGGCGAAAGCCGGATAGACCCCCCCCGCGAAGGCCACGGCTTCGCCAAAAAATTCTCCCGGCCGCAGGCGCACGATCTCCACCTCTTTTCCGCTATCATCCATCCGGAACACCCGGATTTCGCCGTCCAGGATATAGTAGAAGCGGCGCGCTTCCTCCTGAGGAAAGAAAACGAAGGTATCCGTTTCGTAGGATTTTTCGAGCCCCAGAGCTTGAATCTTTTTGTCCAGGTTCTCCAATTTACCGATCGCTCCACAGCTTTTCCAGGATTGCGGCCACCCTTTTTCGGTACTCGAGCAGGGCTTTGGGATCTCTAGTGTAATCCAGCCGCATTTTCGGCCGCAGGATGAGAATAAAAGGCTCGTATTCATTGCGGGCGCAGTAGAGCCGGACTTCAGCGGACCGGGCTTTTGGCGGAGGGTCCTGCTTCATGACCTTGAAAGCCCCCTCTGCCCACCAGACAGCAGCCCGGCTGTCGGCCGAGATCAGAAAGCCCTCATTTTGTGCATAAGTAGTTGATAATAAACAAATTATAAATATGGCAACGAACCCGAGCCTGGCCCCTGCCGAAATGGCCCCTTCCGGAAGAACCAATGATTTATCCTCGCTGAACATACAAATCCTCCCCATCCGTCCGGTTTCACTTTTTGTTTCACTCACCCGTTTATCCCCAGATATTAAAAACATAGACCTCCATTTTTCACTCACTCACTCACTCACTCACTCA
>CAZYWP010000012.1:32897-38473 GCA_964651495.1 uncultured Eubacteriales bacterium
TCACTCACTCACTCACTCACTCACTCATTCTCATATATGCGCATATCGATGCACATGCTTATGAATATTTTTTCTCTTTCTTATTTTCTTCCCCCTCGTTCAGCTTGGCTCTGTTTGTCCTTTTTTAAGCATGTGGCCTCTCCGTCCGGGTCCTCTTGTTGTTGTCTTGGGCTATTCGCCCCGTTCGACCGGCAAAATCAGGCAGCTCGGCCCTCCCCTCCCCTTGACGAATTCGGACAGGTCGAGGCGGCGGACGGAGAATCCCGCCTTCACCAAAACTTGGGCGGCGCGAGCGTCGCTCTGTTCCGCGATGACCTCTTGCTTGCCCAGGGATATCACGTTGGCGCTCGTCGCCTCCGGGCAGGGGATCTCGATGACGTCGAAGCCTTCGAAAAAGACCTCGGGAAAAAGACTGCGGCAGCAGAGAATGCTCTTCGGCCCTATGACCGACATGGCTCCGCCGATGTGGAGGTGCGCCGGAGGAAGGTCCAGAGACCTGATCTCATAATCCATGCCGATGAGGAGGCGGGAGAGCTGCCGGATCCCGGAGGAGTTGGTCCTCTCGGAGCGGCTGACAAAGGCCACCCCTCCGGCCAGGATGACGTCACCCCCTTCGACCGTTCCCGGAGGCTCGATCACTCCGGCGCAGGGAACGTCGAGCGAGCCCAGGGCTTCGGCCATCCAACTCTCCTCCCCCCGCCTCGTCTTCAAACCCATCCTCAGCCTGATGTATCCTCGCGGCGTCACCAGGCTCGTATCCCGCGTGAAAACCGAGTTGGGATGGCCGGCCAGTTCTTTTAAATCGACAACCCGCGCTCCCGATTTCTGCAGCAAGTCTGTCAGCCGCCTGTGTTGGGCGATGGCTCTGTCCCTGTCGGCCACCTTGGCGATGTTATGGGCACCGGGGTCCGCCAGGCGGAAATATTCTGTCAGCGGCGCCGAGACTATTACCCGGCGCAGCCTCTCTCCTTCATTTCTAACCATCTCTTTTTCCTTTCCGGCGAGTCATTGAATTCTTCGCCCTTCTAAACTTATCAAATCGGACGTCCCTGCAAGTCGCCCTCAGATGAGCCTGAAGCCGGCGACGAGCTGCCGCAGGAGGCGGGGCGCTTCGTTTCCCTCCACTGTCCAGATCAAGAGCTCGCGGCCGCGGAGGAATGCGGCCGCCGACTTCCGGCCTTCGGGCGAATCGGCCAGATAGACCTCCTCCCCCGTGGCTGTTTTCGTTTTCTCCGGCCTACCCTGCGGGGCGCGCCGGCCGAGCTTATCCCGGATGGTTTTCTCGGGATCCTGCCAGGGAAGAATCTCATCCTGCAGAAGAGAGGCGACCGCTGCCTCCGGACCCTCGAGCCGGGCAACGGTGGGGTCCGGCCAGACCGCGTCGAGCTCGGCGAAAGTAAAAGAGGCAGGCTTCTGGAAAGAGACTCCCAGCCAGGGATTGCTGTAGGAGTCATCTTTGATCGAGTACGGTTTCGCTCCCGGCGGCACAACCACCTTTTTCCCGGCGGTTTCGAATTCCGTGATCTCGATCGTTATCTGGCCGAAGACCTGCTGGGCCGTCCCGAAGCTCAACTCTCCCGGGCCGTCGGCGAGAGACGAAGCGATAAAATAAAAACGCGTGGCATCGGCCGCCCCATCGTTGACGATCGCCGCGTCCAGGGGAATCCATTCTTTGCCCGCCAGCACCTCAGTCCAGGCGTGACCTCCGAACATGCCGAGGGCATAGACATAGCCCATAACGACCCGCGAGGGAATTCCGGCCGCCCGCGCCAGTGTAGCAAGCAGGGTGGCGTAGCCGACACAGGTCCCCCGACGGTCGCGGAAGATCTCGCTGGACGGGGCAAAAACGATGCCCAGGTCGAATTTCATGTTTTCGCCGACCCATTGCCTAAGGACCAGGGCCGCCTTGAAGACGTCTTCCTCGCCCTTCACCAGTTCCCCGGCCACTCTTTGAATCCCCGCGTCGTCCGACTGGACGTAGGCATTGGGCGAGAGAAATTCTCGGTTTTCCTCCGATACAGCCGCAGGGAAATCGGCGCCCCGGGCGGGCTTCGGCTGCCTGATTTCCAGGATCAGCTCTTTCTCATTCTTTTCGATCACCGTCTGGTGGGGGGCGGCAAAATCCGGCCAGCCCAGGGAAGGGGTCCGGTGGGTCAGGCGAAGCTTCAGGCGCTCGAAGGGATGCGCCCGCGGCAGGCGGATGTTGGTCCGGGCGATGGAACTCTGGTACATCTCTTTGGGCAGTTCGGCGCCCGCTGCCGCGGTCAGGGCCGAGGCCTTGTCCGACTTCAGGACGGTGATAGTTCCGAACGGTCCCGGCTCTTCCTGCTTGACGACGAGGCCTTCCTTATCCAGCCAGACCGTGCGCTTGATCGGCATCCCCTCGAGGATCTCTTCGACTTTGGACGTCTCGAGCTTTTGCTCACCGCTGACAATGATCTCGGCGCCCAGCATGGTGCGGGAGAGCCGGCCGACGATCGACGCTTCGGCCACGAAGGTCTGCAGGGTGATCTGATCACCCGGTTTTTTGAGCTGCGCGGCTGAGGTCCGGCGGATTCCCTCGGGACCCAACAGGACGCCCGTGTAGGCCAGATTGCTGGTGTAGGTTTTGCCTCCGGCCTCGTTTTTGAGCTCGATCGTGTCCTCACCGACCACGGCCTCCGCCCTCGTAGCCTGGCTGGATGCCAACATCTCATAGCCGACGCGGCGCAAACGTCCATCCCGAGATTCTTCGGTCGATGAGACAAAACTGATCTCAATGCGGCTGCCCAGGCGGTTCAGGACCAGGCGCATCTCGGAGGCGGTCGTCAGAACTTCCTCCCGGTTTGAGGCGGTGTCAACGGGCAGCCGCCGGACGACTTCGTGGAGGTGACCCACCGGGTTTTCGGCCATCTTGATGACGTACCAGCGATCGCTCTCTGCCGCCGCTGGGGAGGGTGCCGTTTTCTGGGCCGGCCAGAGCCCTGCGCCTGAGAGGAGGAGCCAAACGAAAACGCCGACCAGCGGGGCCGGGAGTCTGTGCTTCCTGGAATGATCGAACCTGATTAAGTCGGGCATGGCCTTTCCTCTTGAAATAATAGCAAAAGTCTCCGCCGCCATTATACTTGATTTATTCTGGCGGGCGAAGACGGCCCCTCGCTCGGGCCACTTCAGCCGGGAGTTGAAGCCGAAGGGCCGAGTTTAATAAAATACAGTCGGGCCGGGACGAACCTGGCAGTCGTCTTGGCACAGGAGGCGATGATGCAAAGACGGGCCCGCGGTTTGATCTTGTTGACCTTGGGGTTCCTTCTCCTCTGGGCCGGCGGCCCCCCGCTCTCTGGACAGCCGCCGCTTAGAATCCTGCTTTCGAACGACGACGGCATCGACGCTCCCGGCCTGGCCGCGCTGTTCGACAAACTCAGCCGGATCGCGATGGTCACGGTCGCCGCGCCCAGCCATAACTTCAGCCTGGCGAGCCACAGCATGACTTCTTCCGATCCGATCACGATCACCGAAAAAGAAAAAGACGGGGCCAAGTGGTATTCGATCAAAGCGACCCCCGCCACGTGCGTGCGTCTAGCCCTGGAATCTCTTCTCGAGGTGAAGCCCGACCTTGTTGTCACGGGGATCAACCGGGGCTCCAACCTGGGTATGGTCACATTCTATTCGGCCACGGTCGGGGCGGCGCGCGAGGCGGCCGTGAAGGGCATCCCCGCCATCGCGGCATCGCTTGGCCACGGTCCGGACATGGATTACGGCCCGGCCGCCGATTACATCGCCGAGTTGATCAAGGAACTCGCCAAGGCTCGGCTCGAGCCGGGATTGCTCCTGAACGTGAATTACCCCGGCCTGCCTGAAGTACAAATCAAAGGAACGCTGGTGGTGCCCCAGGATCTGAGGCCCGCCGTGGAGTTCTATGAGCGGCGAGTGAATCCCTACGGACAGCTTTATTTCTGGAACACCTACAAGGAGCTTGAAGCGGGAGGGGAAAAGACCGATGTCTGGGCAGTCCGCAACGGCTACATCGCCGTCACTCCGTTCAGGGTTGACCAGACGGATAGGGGAAAGATGAAAAAACTGGGGCGGCTGAAGGTCGCCCGGAGAAATAGATAGCGAAAGCCCGGAGGCCAAATTCGGTGTGTGGCGGAGAGAGAATGCGCCGGACCAAACAGGAAATGTCGAGCCTGAATCCTGGGAATTGCAGACCAGCGACGGCTAAAACCATACCAATTTTATTGATTCTATCGATACTATCGGGATTGGTCGGGGAGGCGGACGGGTCCCCCGGCGAAGAAATCCGGTACGGCACAGGGGCATGGAATCCCGAGGTCTACGGCAATCATCGGGCGGTCGTCAGAGTCCTGGAGAAGGCGGATGCGGTACTGGCGAGCCTCCCCTGGCGGCGCCGGGATCCCAACCCCGAGAAGAAAAACGTGATCTTCATCGATGCGGCGACCGGCGAGCGGGTTAAAAATGTCTGTCCGCTGGCCGTCAACCGCGAGTCCGGGGAGTTCATTTTCCAGCCGGTCACGACGCCGGGCGATTATTATGTCTATTACCTGCCCTGGATGATGAAGGGCCGGTCGAACTACCCGACGGTCATCTACCCGGAGATGGAGCTGACTGCCGACGAGGCCTGGCTCGGGAGCCACGGGCTCGCTCCCTTCTGGGCGCCGGCGCACGGGGTCAGCCTTTTTCCTCGAGCTCAACTCGTCGAAATCCAATCGATCGACGAATTCAACAGCTTCCATCCCATGGAGGTCATCGCCACGGCCCAGGAAACGGCTGAGCTCGTGGCCCGGTTCCCGGAGGTATCCTATCTGCTTTTTCTCGAAGACCGACGTTACTCTATCCGTATGGCCGATGATCTGCCTTTCCGCTGGATTCAGCGCGGTCCAAGCAATGAATTTGCCGGGGAGGCGCTCCGGGGGGAATTTTATGCCTTCCTGATCGGAGTCTTCGCCTGCCGGGCGGACATTGAAGATGTGGACGTCGTTTTCGGTGATCTGAAATTGGCGTCTCCGCCACCCCGGCCGGCTTCGGATACCTCTCTGGCCGCCGCAGCGCCGGCAGCGAATCCAACGTCTGCTTCGAGCGCTGCGCGTCCGCCCGATTCTCCGGCGGAACATACAATGATCCCCGCTTCCGGAACGCATTCTTTTAACACCCGCGGGGTGAATTGGGATGGGAGGGATTTTAAGAAAGTCTGCCCGGTTCCGCGGAACAAAGTCCAGCCCCTCTGGTGCGGTGTTCAGGTGCCGAGAGAAATACTGCCCGGCAGATACGAAGGCGAAGTGACGGTCAGTCCGAAAGGACTGGCCGCCCAGAAGGTCAAGCTCATCCTCGAGGTCAAACCCGAAGTTCTCGAGGACGCCGGCGACGGCGATCTCTGGCGAATGGCGCGGCTGCGCTGGCTGGACTCGCGGATCGCCTTTGATGACGAGACGGTCCCGCCCTTTACTCCCCTCACTGTTAAAGGCCGCACGGTCTCCTGCCTCGGCCGCTCCCTCCGCATTGACGGGACGACCGGCTTTCCCTCCGGCCTCACCAGCTATTTCTCTTCTGAAGTGACTGGAATTCGGCCTGAGGGCCGCGCC
>CAZYWP010000012.1:38573-40941 GCA_964651495.1 uncultured Eubacteriales bacterium
GCAGTTCGACTGGGACTGGGACCGGAAGAAAAACCAGGACGCCCTCTGGGTCGGCGATGTCAACGCCGGCCTCCAGGTCGGTCTCCGGGACGAAAACTATTCGCGGCCGCTGAACACGAATTTTTATCTCTCCAAACCCCTCAACCTGCCGCCCTCATGGTGGAACGAAGGCAAAGGCGGGGTGGCCCTGCGGGAAAAAGGCTCGGAGGTAGTCCTGGTGAAGGCGTTCAGCGGTCCCCGCTCCCTCAAACTCGGAGAGAGCCTCCACTTCAATTTCAACCTGCTCCTGACTCCGTTCAAGACGGTCGACACCAAATCCCACTTCACGACTCGCTTTTACCACGCTTTCAAGCCGATTGCCGATATCGTCGCAACCGGCGCCAACACCGTCAACACCCATCATGCCAACTCCGTCAATCCATATATCAATTACCCCTTTCTGCGCCCCGCAGAGATGAAGTCGTACATCGAAGAAGCCCATGAGCGCGGAATGAAAGTGAAGATTTATAACACCATTCGTGAGCTTTCCAACCGGGCCGTCGAGCTTTTTGCCCTGCGCAGCCTGGGCGACGAGATCTACTCCCCTGGTCCCGGCGGCGGTTTTTCCTGGCTGCAGGAGCACCTCGGCTCGAATTACATCGCGGCTTGGTTCGTGCCCGAGCTCAGGGATGCTGCGATCATCAACAGCGGGATGTCCCGCTGGCACAATTATTATCTCGAGGGTTTGAACTGGCTGGTCAGGAACGTCGGGATCGACGGCCTCTATATCGACGACCTGGCCTTCGACAGGACGACGATGAAGCGCCTGCGGAAAATCCTTGACCGCGGCCGGCCCGGCGCCTTGATCGACCTTCATTCGGCCAACCAATACAACCCGCGCGACGGGTTCGCCTCCAGCGCCAACCTCTACCTCGAGCACTTTCCCTACGTCAACCGCCTCTGGTTCGGCGAATACTTCGACTACAACTCGGCTCCCGATTACTGGCTGATCGAAATTTCGGGGATTCCTTTCGGCCTGATGGGCGAAATGCTCCAGGACGGCGGGAATGCCTGGCGGGGCATGATCTACGGGATGACCAACCGTCTCCCCTGGTCAGGACAGAACCCCGCGCGCCTGTGGAAGGTCTGGGATGAATTCGGGATTGAGGAAGCGAGGATGATCGGCTACTGGTCGCCCGCCTGCCCGGTTAAAACAGATCATGCTGATGTCTTAGCGACTGCCTATGTGAAGGAGGGGGCGGCGCTGGTCGCGCTGGCCAGCTGGGCTAAAGAGCCGGTCCGGTGCCGGCTGACCCTCGACTGGAAGTCGCTGGGAATCGACCCGGAAAAAGCCAGGATTCTCGCCCCGGCGATCGATGATTTTCAGCCGGAAGCGACCTTCCGGCCCAGCGATCCAATCCCGGTCGAACCGGGCAAGGGCTGGCTGCTGGTCATAAAATAAAACAGATGGGGAATAGACTGCCTGGAAGAGATAGCCTTTATAATCGCTCTTCGGCTTATTGACACAGACGGTTGCTCGCGATATGCTTTTTTCTTATAAAAATGCTTTCTGAGTTCGAAGAGAAAGCAGGGGGATTATGAATGAATTATAAGTTAAGCCCATCTGATCTGACTTTCTTATATGATAGATGCAAGCACTGCTTCGTCTTAAAAGTGAAATATGGAATTCAGCAACCTTCAATTCCGCTGCCTTCTATATTTAGCATTATCGCATCTCTCCAGAAAAGCCATTATGCAGGAAAGCGCACAGGGGAATTTTGCCCGTCTCTTCCGCCAGGTGAAGTTGTACTAGGAGAGAAATGGGTACATTCCAAGACAATACAACCCGCCGGCTGTAAGAGCGCCTGCTATATTAGTGGGCGTTTCGATATTGTTGCCGCTTTAGATAATGGAGCATTTGCGATTCTTGATTTTAAAACAGGAAATCCCAGCGATGAGAAATCTGGGATGTATGCCCGGCAATTGCAGGCCTATGCGTATTCTTTAGAAAATCCCAATCCAGGATGCCTTAAGCTCAAACCGATTACGCAGCTGGGACTTCTTTATTTTACTCCCGAGAGCTGCGAGCAAGTGCAGGGTATGACTCAGACTCTGTTCGGTCCAATTACATGGATTCCAATTGAGCGAAACGACGATCAATTCATAGAATTCCTAGTGGAGGTTGTTAAGCTGCTCGATGGACCAATACCCCAAATGGACCCGGATAATTGTGACTGGTGTAAATATCGGGCCAAAATAGGCGAAGTGTCCTTGCCAAAACAGGATGGGGAGACCGAATCCCCAACTGCCGTTCCCATTCCATCTTGTCCAATTTGTAATGGGGAAATGCGGCGCAGATCCGGCAAATTTGGTGATTTTTGGTCCTGCA
>CAZYWP010000013.1:0-4072 GCA_964651495.1 uncultured Eubacteriales bacterium
TCTGGCCGATCAGTTTCCCGCCATGGACGCCGACAAACGGCACCCAGCCGGGACGCGGGGTTGTCTCGTTCCTTAAAGCCTTGAGCAGGAGATCGCGTCTTTTCATGTTCTTATCGCTCAGTTTATCAAATTTGAGGCCGGTTGTTGAGTCCCCGTCGTTAAACATAAAGGATCTCCGTTTATGTGATTCCAATGGGCGCAGGAAGCCGCCCTCATCCCCCGCACCCCGGGGGAACCAGTCCCGTCGGTTCCCCCCGTCGGAGAATCCGACGGGTCCCCTCTCCGCTACGGAGGCTTTCGGGTGGCCTCCTGCGCCCATCATAAAGATCACATATTTGGGAATGCTTCCTCGTTGAGCTGCGTTGCACGAGTGACAATGCTTATGCTATAAGCGGAAACATGAACCGAACAAAATTGTCAGTTGCATTAGTTCTTATGCTCACGGTCCTGATTTCGTTTCGGGCTGAAGCGAACGCTCAATCCCAGGAACCGAAGATCGCGACCGACCTTGTCCCGGCGGCGACGGCCGAGAAGCTCCGCGCCTGGCTCGAGGACGTCAATGCCTGGGTCCTCAGCCTTGACCCCGGCAGCCAGGCCCTGAAAAACACCGACGACACCGCCGATTCGATTTTCATCAACGGCAATTTCGCCCGGCTGCTCGCGGCGTCATACCGGATCGTTGGAAATGAGGCCTATCTTAAAGAAGCGCTGCGCTGGGGCGATTCTTTTTACCACCACCAGCGGATCTCCATGACCTCCAGACTCGACGAGGCGGGCTACTGGGTGGATTTGAGCCGCAACCCGCGCGGCAACATCTATTTCGGAGACGGAGGCACCGCAACCTCCGCTCTGGCGATTATTCTCGATTATGCGGAACCGGGGAAAAAGTCGCTCTATCTCAAAGCCCTGGAACGATACGCCCGCTTCGTCATCGACGGCTGTCATATCGACCCGCAGGGACTCGGCCGCGAGGCGGCCGCGGGCTGGGTGATCAGGCAGGGAGAAGATAAAGGCGCCCTGGGCTGCGGCTACTACGAGGGACACCTCAGCCTCAAGCCGTACACTATCTCCACGGCGACGACCGGGGGCGGATTTTTCTCCGCGCTGTTCGCCCTGACCGGGAAGGCCGAATACCGGGATGTCGCCGGGGGAGCCGTGGCCTGGCTGCTGAAAATCCGCCGGCCGGACGGAGAGATCCCCTACATTCTCGACGGCCAGACTTCGGCGGATTGGCCCCTGGACACTCTGACCTACTGCACCGAAGCTTTTGTGCCCGCCGACATCTATCTTAAAGACGAGAAAACCAGACAGCTTATGCGGACGGAGATCAGGCCCACAATCCAATGGTTCCTGACGAAGCAGAATGCCGACGGCTCCTGGGGAGAAACGCAGAGCCCCGACCAGCAGCGCAGCCCCCGCGCCGTGACGCTCCTGGCGTGGTACTACCGGAATGTCGAACAGGATCCCAAGGTGAAGGACGCGGTGGGCCGGTATTGCGGGTTTCTCCTCGACCCGGAGAAGAGCCGAACCTACGGCGTCAAGAAGCTCGTCCGGACGACCGGATTTGCCGGCTTAACTGTCGCCGAGGTGCTCCTGCCCGGCAGCACATACTAATGGCTTTTACTTAAAACCTTGTCTAAGAAATCGTAAGCCTGCTGGCGGATCTCGGGCGGGAAGCTGTGGCCGGTGTCCGGATGGACGACGACGATGCTTCCTTTAGCGCCCAAGAGCTCATAGACCGGCTCGGCGGCCCGCACGCAGTCATCAACTCCGGAGACCTCAAAATTCTCGTCTCGGAGCGGAGCGTTGATGAAGATCGGCCGGGGAGCCAGGGCGGCCAGGAGTTCGCTGAAATCGAACGGCATTTTATCCGGGTCTTTTCCATAGACCGCGGCGATCCTCGGCATGTAACCCTTGTGGCTCCATCCTGTCAGATCTCCGCCGTAGTATTTTTTAAACCCGGTAAACCCGCAGCTTGTCACCACCGCCTTAAGGCGCGGTTCGAAGAGGGCGGCGAAAATGGAGTTGTGGCCGCCCAGGGAATGACCGATCGCGCCGATGCGCTCGGCGTCGACCTGCGGGAGCGAGACCAGGACATCCACGGCCCTGATGTGGTTCCAGATGCCTTTCATCGTTGCGCTCTCATAGCCAATGGCATACGGGTCGGTCTTGTCATCGCCGAACCCGGGATAATCGGGCGCCAGCGCGATGTACCCGCGCCGCGCCAGTTCGAGGGCGTAGGAAAGGTTCGGGCTCAGGGAAAGCCCTGACGGTTCATCCTTGCCCCGCGGCGTCGTCTGGTGGAGGCATAAGGCGGCCGGCACTCTCCCGGTGAGGTTTTTGGGGACGATCAGATAAGCATAGACGCGGTTTCCGGGCTCGCTCAGGAAAGTGACCTTTTTCCGGACCACATCCCCAAGGTCTTCCTCCTCCAGTGTCTGCAGGTCCAAAGGTACGCGCTTGGCATCCTCAGGGAAGGGCCCCGTCGCCTTCTGCATGTTGAGGAGCACATCAAGCCGGCGGACTTCCCAATCCCCGGCCGTTTGGACAGGAAGTTCGACTCCTTTAGCATCTCGATAAACAAGCAACCGTGACTTGTCCGGATAGAGCGGTGCTCGGGAGATTGTGTCCTGCTTTGCCAACCCGAGCTTATTGGCGAGCCTTTCGAACGCCGGTGCGGCGTAGCTCGCTTCCAGGGCGTCGGCGGCGTTGGCGTGGCTCGACGAGAATTTCGTCGAGACCGTATCGGACTTTAGAAGTATCGCCAGGTCGCGGGCCGTCCAGAGCGCGGCCCGCGCCTCTGTCTGCCGGCCGGAGTCGAACCCGAACCCGGAGCGGCAGAGGGCGTCGTAGAAAAACACCGTCCTCTCGGCGTAGCGGAAGGCGCGCTCATCCTCGGCGATGCGCCGGGCCGCATCCTCCGGCGTGTCCATGGTCGCCGCCTCTTCGATGAGGCGGCGGCACTGCCGCGCCGATTCCAGAATCTCGACGAGGTCCGGACCGTCGTCTGTGGCGAAAGTAGTCTTTTCATATTGGAGGTGATGGTCGGGAAAAAGCTCCTCCTCTCCTTTCCCCAGCAAGCGGCCCAGGTTGTACTTGAGCTCGGAGACGTTCGAGAGCATGGCTTCGAGGTTCTCGTAAAACTGGCGCATCACCTTCTGCGCCGGGCCGTAGCGCCCCTGGAAGTAATCCTGCCACAGCTCCTCGCAGTTGACGCCGGGGTCCCAGATCTGTCTAGCCATCTGCCAGTTGGTCAGGGCCTTGCTCCCCCAGTTGTCGGTGGTGACGTGCATGTAGTGAAAATGGCGGGCGCCGGCGGCATAGTAATAGGGGATGTCGTGAGCCATCGAATGCATGAAACAGATAGGCAGGCACTTGTACCCGGAGACGTTGTAGTACTCGCCGACGCAGACCTGGCCCTTATAATAGCGGCCTGGCTCGAGGAACCAGCCCTGGAGATGCTTCAGGTAATCGCCGTTGACCGAACAGCCGGGCTGGTCGAACAGGTGGACATAACAGCGCTTGATGGGAAAGTATGTGGCGATGCACATGTTATAATCGAAATCGGCGGGCAGGGATCTTGTCGGCGGCTCGATGACGTCGGCGTAGGCCAGGAAAAGCAGCCGCACTGGCCGGTTGATGAGCTTACGGTCCTGGGCCTGCTTGATGGCGCGGGCGTAGGCGTGGACGAAGAGAATATTGCGGTCGGTGGGCGTGCCCAGGGTTTTGCACTCGTCGCACTCGCACCAGTTGCCGACGTCGAGCGTCCAGGCGTTCATGAAAGTCGCGTCTTTGTATCGCCCGTGGGCCAGGTCTTCGACGGCGTTTTTGGTCCACTCGGCCATGGCCTCCGCGTTCGAGGTGCAGAAGTTGTCCCCGAAGTCGCCCTCGATGCGGGGGCTGCGCTGGCCCTTGATCAAGCCGTACCATTCCGGGTGGGCTTCGAAATAGCTGAGCCCGCCGTTTTGGTCGGCGTCGCCTTGATATTCCGTCGAGACGGGATAGGGGTCGGCCGGCTTTCCCTCGTCGCCCTTGAATTGAGTATGATTATAGGGATAGTCGAGATTGGGGC
>CAZYWP010000013.1:4172-40780 GCA_964651495.1 uncultured Eubacteriales bacterium
TTTCCCTCGTCGCCCTTGAATTGAGTATGATTATAGGGATAGTCGAGATTGGGGCCGAGGTAGAGCGCGGTCAGGAGATGCGCGCCGCCGACCAGCTTGATGCCCAGCTTATGGAGAAACGGTTTGTCCGATTGTTCGGCGCACCAGTAGTTGAGCCGGTTGCGGGCCATCCAGAGGAGGAATTCGCGGTCGGCCCGATCCTCCCAGGCATGAAAACCCCGGGTGAGAAAACGCGGCCTTTCCGCCAAGTCATAGTGAACAGGAAGCGGGTCGAGCGTTCGCCGGGGCAACACTTCATGGGCTTTTCCCGGGGCGTACCAGCGGACGCCGAGCCGGTGGAGAAAATCGTAGGCCCCGTAGAGAAGGCCCATCCTGGCGGGGGCGGCGATAATGACGCTCGGCATCCCGGAAATCATGACCGTCTTGATCATGTACCCTTCGGGGCCGGGGTCGGCTGCCCCGGCTGGCGTCACCTTCAGCTCGGCCAGGAAACCATTCTCGAGCTCGCCGAAGGTGGCCAGGCAAATGACGGTTTGGCCGGCGGTGGAAGCGAGCGCTTCGGGCTTGATGACGGTAAAATCCTCCGGCCGGTCCGTCATCCTGCGGAGATAATGCTGGAGTTCCGTGGCCGCGAAGCTCGCCGTGCAGATGGTATCGTCGGTGAGGTCGGCGTCGGTCCAGTTGACGTTCTTTTCGTCGAGGGCCGCTTCCCTGGCCGAAGGATATTTCCCATAATTGACGACGATCACCCCGGCCTGGGCCGTCAACGCCGTGGCCAGAAGACATACCAGAGACAGAAGAATGCGATTGACCAAGCCCAGGTTTCTTCCCATTGTCTTCCCTCGTCTATTCATTCACGGTGGATTTATGATATTTGGGTCAATATATGAGAGGCCTACGGAAAAGTCAAAACGCCGTCGGAACAAATCGGCTTTTGGCATCGAGAAAGGCGATGCTGAGGATTTCGAATGAGTCGCCGGGTTGGAGATCGTCGTAATAGAAGATGTCGCCCGGCTTGAAGCCCGTTGTGCTGTCCAGCGTGAGAGTCATCGGGTTTCCATAGCGGATGGATGCCACGTTCGTGCTAGCGCCCGAAGCCGAGCGGATTCTCTTGCCGTTGAGGAAACCGCTGCCGTTCCCGCCGCGGACGGAGTTGGCGTATTCGTGGGGGATGACGCTCGTCAGGGTGCGCTCATCGATAATCGACTCGACGCGGCCGATGCCCAGGCCCGTGGAGGCGTGAAGGAAAATGCGGCTGCCGGCGCCGCTTCTCTCCACTTTGGCGATCCGGTAGGCCGTGTTTCGCGAGTATTTGGGGTTGTCGAAATAAATGACCGCTTCATCAAGCGTCCCATCCGCCGGCAAGGCGGCCTTTGTGGTGACCACATTGTTCTCGGTGTCCACGGCATCGATCGTGCCACTCCATCCTGGCACACTCGGTTGCCTATGCTCCCCGGCCGCAAGAGATTTCGGCGAGTTAATTAAATCTCCTCCTTCCAATGTCTCTCTCCGGGTGGGGGAGGGCGCAGGAGAACGGGGATTCCTCAACAGATCCCAACCCGGACCGGAAAGCTCTTTCACCCCCGCCATGGAAACGGCTTCGGCATCGCCGTTTCTGACCCGGATGTGGGCGAAACAGCCGGCAAAAAGAATCCCCTCCGTAGTCCGGCGCGGCACGTCATCGCCGGAGGAGAAAACATAATCAACGACGCCGTCCAGCCCGATGACCTTTACCGCGACCGGTGCGACCGCTCCAGCGGATGGAGTAAGCTCGATCCGCTCGACGGTTTTGATCCTGGAGCGCCCGCTGTGCGGCTCGATCGCGGCGATAAATTCACTCCGCAGGTTCTCGCCCCGGCGTCGGGCAAAAACATATTGCGCTTTGGGGTAATGCGGATAGAGCCCGTGGGCCAGCGCGGTGATGACTTCTGTACTCGGGTCCCTTGCCATGTGCAACCGGACTTTCGTCTGTGGATCGATAGTCCATTCGGCGCTCCAGGCGCTGTCCGTGCGGCCTCGCCGTGGTCCGGCCAGGAATCCGAACCCGTTGCCGGGCGGAGGGACCCAGTACCAGGCCCTGGGATGGCCGTGCATGTCGCCGTCGGGAAGCTGGCCGGCGCTCCAGTCGATGTCCGGGCCGGCCAGCGACCCGGGTTCCCCGGGTCCCGTCGATATGCCTTCCAGGTCGAGCCGATCGCTCAAGGCATGGAAGACATAATCGTGCTGCCTGCCGCCGCCGACGCGGAAAATATCAAGCAGATAAGTCTCCGCTCCGCGGCCGATGAGGACGACAAGACGGCGATAGACGTCCACGCCTTGTTTTTTGTAGCAGGAATCAGAGGATGCCTCGACGGCCCGGACGAGCGGCGTCTCGGCGAAGAGATGGAGGCTTCCGCCCGTCTCGCCGGACTCGAGCTGCGATGTTTCGTTGACCACGACCACGTTGTGGCTGGCCGTCTGCCTGGCCCAGCCCGCCTGGGTTTGTGTCGCCGCCGTGCGGCCGTAGCCGAGGTCGTAGGTCAGCTCGTAGCCGCGGGCCACATAATTGATATTGAGATCGTCGTAATGGCCGTGGTTCAAGGAAGGTCCGTAGCGGATCATGAGACCCTGTGAATTTTCACCCTCTCCGGCTCTGAGGACGGCGATGCCTTTCTGTCCCATGAAATCGCTGCCCAGGAGCCGCCGCTTCCAGGACCGGGGCGGGCCGGGCTCGCTGAGCGGCGGCTCGCCGGCGTGAAAGAGGAGCCACATCCGCTCGCTGAAACCTCCGCCCGCATCGTCTCCCGGCTCGCGGTAGAGGCTGAACCCGGCCGGGACACGGCGGTCCGGGATGGCCAGCCCGGACAGATCTCCCGTGCTTTCCAGCCGGCGCATCTTTTCCACCTCTCCCCGGGCCAACCACTGCAGGAGAATTCCCGTTTCTTTTTTCCAGGCGGGGTCTTTTGTCCGTCCGTAGAGCTTTTCCAAAAAGTCATAGTCGCTCCGGTCGAACGACCGGGCCGGCCCATCCTCTTTCTTCCAGCCGGGCGGCGCATCGCCGTAGCGTGGAAGACGGCCGGCGATATGAAGCGGCAGGTTGTGAGGAAGAAGGAACGACCGGAATTCGGGATTTTCGTACAAGTTGAGTCCGTTCGGGAAGACGCTGCCGCGGTAGTTGACCAGCGGCTCGGCGAAGGTGAAATAGAGCTCGCGCGTATGGTCGGCGTACATCGGCGTCGTCTCGTAATAGCCGCCGTCGCGGTCAATATTGTTGGCCAGGAGGTTTCGGATTCCGTAAGGGCCGTCGACCGCCCAGGCGACATATTCGGGGATCCCCAGGCAGACACCCACCGCCAGCGCGCCGCGCTCGTAATCGGCCTCGCCGTTATGGAGCGAACCGGCCTTGGACCGCTCATAACAATAGGCGCCCCCGTCGAGGAGCATGTTTCGTTCGATGTTCTGCCGCCGGTTGAGGTTCGGCGAGACGGAGGGGGCATCGAGGGACGGGGAGTTGAAGAGCTGGTCGTAGTGGTCCACATAGTGGATGAGCACCCGCGAGGCCTGATACCAGGGGCGACTGAGACGCCCGCTGGGCGGGTCGGAGGGATAGTCCCAGGCGCCTTGGTGAGAGGCCGGATAGATGGCGGCGAGCGCATCCAGGATTACGGCGGCTTTGGCCGCGTAGCGCTCGTCCGCGGTCAGCGTATAGGCATGGACCAGGTTCTCGAGCGCTTGGAAGGTCAGCATTTCGACGACCCAGGCGTTGTAAGCTCCGACGAAGTAATGGAGGCGGCCGTCGGAGCCGCGATAGCCGGACCCGTCATCCGGGTGCTCCGCGTCAGGAAGTGTGTGGCCGTTGGGACAGGTGACGCGGCCCGGCCTTTCAAAGGTGGCGCCGTCGCGGGCCCACGGCCCCCAGTTATCGCCACAGACCGGGCATCCGCTGATGCCGACCGCAAAGGCGGCCCCGGCCGCGGGCACGGCCCGGCGCAGCCAGTCATCCTCTTTTTTCAGCCAGTCGTCGGCCTGGCGGAGGACGGCGTCGGCAGTCTGCCTGGCCCAGCTATAGCGCTTGATGTTTTGCCGCGCGCGTTCGACATCTTGAGGCGTGATGAAGACGGTAGGATGAACCTTCGCTCCTTCGATCTTCAACGTCTCGGAAGACTGGGACGGGAACGGTGGGTCGGCGATTGAAGTAATTGCGGGAATTATCCTGACGTTGACGAGAAGGATAAAGAACATGGCCGATAGTAAGACAAAAAAACTGAAAGCTAACTTCTTAAGCATGGTTTTGCCGCCTGACTGAGCATATCATTCCGCACGTCTTGTCGGCCCCCTCCCCTTTATCCCCTCCCGCCGGGGGAGGGGCAGAGAGGAAAAATGGGGACGGTCCTGCTTTTTTATTCTTGGGGCATTTGTAAAATAGGACCGTCCCCATTTTTCTGAAGCCAGTCGCCATGAATTTCCTGAAATCGATAAGGCTTTTTAGCGCGTGCGAATCAAGGTCAATTCAAATGGCCCGGCGGATCGACCTTGATCGTCCGGGCAGCGGATGTTCTTGTATTGCCTTTCGGCGAACTGTCCCGGGCGATAACATAAAACGTGTGATAACCCTTGCTCGGCCAGCCGGCCCAGGCCCACGGCGCTGCGGAAATGGTGGCGACGGTTTTTCCGTCTTGAAAAACCTCGACACTCTGGATGCCGCTTTGATCGCCGGCCTCGATGCGGAGCGAGACGCGGCCATCCTCTCGGACTGATATATCGCCGATCTCGACTGCCGGGCCGACGTCGTCCGCGTCGACCTCTTTTTTATTGATCACCACGGCCTCCCGGTCAATTTCGAAGGCGATCGGGCTGCCCTGCGCTGACGCTGCGAGTTCCTGAAGTATCTTCCCCGCGGAATCGACGATCTGAAACGGCCCGGCGTATTGATGAAAATTCAGCTTGACCGTGGCCTTCTCTCCAGCCGTCGGCCGGAAAAGATAGCGGCCGAGCGATACCCGGCGCGCCTCGACTGGCGAAGGGGCTCCGATTTCTGCATAAACCGTTATCGTCTCGCCGAGAATGCCGAAGCGCTCCAGCGCGAGCGGTGTCGTCCCAGTTCTTCCCTGGATAAAAGACGCGACTGAGAGCACTGGCGCGCCCTCCTCGAATGAGAGGTTCAAGGACGCCTGCGACAACTGTCCGTCCAGGTTGGCGACGGCCAGGTGTCTCCGGGGAACGGATCCCCTGTTTTCCGGGATCACGAGCCCTTTCCAGCCGGCCGGGAGGTTGAGAGTTGCCTCCTGAAGCTTTCGGCTCGCGGCTTCAACTGCGGCGTGGTCCGTTTCGGGGTAAAAAACGGCAGCCAACTCGCCGCAGGCCTCTCCCGGCTGTAATTCTTGGCCCTTTATCCCGGAGACGAAAATCGTGTCGCACTTATCTTTATAGGCGTCCGTTCTGGCCCAGTTCCGGCCGACGGTCCGCTGGATTTCGACCTCGCCCGTCCCGCCGACAAAAGCGGCGCCGAGCAGGTCATTGACGCACCACCAGGAGGAGCGGCCTTTATATGGCTGTTCGAGCCGCCGTTCCCCCGCGGCGTCGAAGTAATTCCGGCTCGATGTCATCCCCGGGCGGCTGTAATAATAGACCGGGACGCCGCTCCAGTCGAGCCTGGCACGGTCGTTGGCTTTGAACATATTTATGAAGACGCACGGTCCCTCGGGAAAGGAAAAGAATGCCGTCCGCTGCTCGACGGGGCCGCTGGCCATGCGTCCGGCCGTATGGAATTGGGTTTCGTCTCGGGTGAAGCGGTAAATATCGGACGGCAGCGGCCCTCTCGTCTTCAGGCCCGCGCCGTCCGTCACCTCGAATTCGCCGGTGATGGAATGAGGGTGGAGGTAAACAAGGGGTTCAGGAGCCGGGTCGGCGAGACGCGCCGGGATGACATAACCGCAGACGCCGCTCCCCGCGCCGCCGAAGTGCTCGCCTTTAGAGGAGATCGTTCCCCAGGAGAAGGAAGCGAGTTTCCGGCTATCGCGGTGCCACAGGTTTTGCCACCAGGGATGATGGAACGTGCCTCCCAGCGCCTGCCAGGCTTTTTCGAACGGGAGAGGCTCGGCCCGACCACCGCCGTGCTTGTGGGTGAGATAAGCGAGCGCGGCCTTGGCCCAGTTGTTCCTATGGTAGTCATAAATATGTATGGCGCGGGAGTTCTTCTGGAGAAGAAGCGCGGCTTTTTCCTCCAGGGCGGCGGAGACTGGGTCTTTCTTCAAGACCGAGCCATAGAGATACCCCAGCAATCCGGAACCATAGTAGGAATCATACTCCATGCCGTGAACCGAGGCGGGCTCCCCCTCGGGAAGACAGAGAATTTTGACCCGGTCGAGCACCCCGTCGAACCCGTTGCCGGGATAGGTATATGTTTCGGGCATGCGCCGGCCGTAGAGCCGGCTGAGGAGGTCCACGTACCAGTAGCCTTCATAAAGCTTGTCGCAGCCGTACCAGATCTGGGCCCAGCCATGATGGTCGCTCGCATAGTCTTGGTAGAGATTCCAGCCTTTGGCCAGTTCGTTGACCGGCTTCCCTTCAACAATCCCCGTCCGGGCATAGTCGTGAACAGTCGAGACCATGTCGAGTCCGTTGAGGGCGACGATATCCCAGTAGAGCTTCTGGTCGGGCCGCTGAGGGAAGAGGAAGGCAGCGCCGACGGTGCTAGAGAGGTCCTGTTTGACCTGATCCTGGTTTCCGCCCTGGGGGGGCTCCCAGGTTCTGGCCAGCCGTTCCTTGGGCGCGCCGCCGATCATCACTTCCTCGACTAAACGGCGCGCTTCCGCGTCGAGCTTGTCCCAGAGCTTGGCGGCGGCCAGAGTGAGGAACCCGACCTCGTCGGCGCGGTAGCCGAACTCGCGGCGCCAGTATTTACCCTCGAGAAACTGCGGCGCCGTGTCCTCATAAATATAAGTGTAAGGATTTTTCACGTAGACGCTGGTCAGGCAACACCAGCGGATGGACTGGAGAGCGTGTTTGAGAAGAACGGCCCTGGGAATTTTCTTGGAGGTAAAGTGCGTCTTATCCGTCTCGGTGAGAAGGATGGCGTAGCAGAAGTCCACCAGGCCGTTGCCCGGGATGGTGATGATGCCGGCGTAGCCTTTGTAGGCGGGAGTCCAGTCATCGTACTTGCGGAAATCGAAGAATCCACTGTTGGGGATGCGCTTGGAGTCGTCCACCCAGAGCGGCTCGAAGACGGTGACGGCCTCTTCGACGATACCGAGATAGAGTTCGGTCAGCTGTTTCTCCGTCATCCCGGCCTGCGGCCGGAGCGGCACGGCGAAGAGCAGAAAAAGGAAAGCAAAAACCAAGATAGTAGATTTTGAATGTGGTTTCAAAAAGGCGGGGAGTTTCATGCGGTTTTCTCCTTTCTCTATTCTGATTTTTTCGCTTTCCATATATATTACTGAACCGGGGAGAGGTCAACTCGCAATTTCCAGCGGCGATTTCGGGTTATTGCGAACGGCGGCGAAATTGAATACAATTGCCTCCCATGTTGTCTGAAGAAAAGGTGAAGAGTTCGCTTCCCCCCTTCTCCACCCGCATCGATTCGATCGACATTTTCCGCGGGCTGACGATTTTTCTGATGATCTTTGTCAATGAGCTCGGCGGCCCTGGAATGGGGGACATTGTCAACTATCCCACCTGGCTCTGGCATGCGATGAAGCCCGACAGCTTTCACTTTGCCGACATCGTCGCGCCGGCGTTTTTATTTATTATGGGCGTGTCGCTTCCATTCGCTATCTTCAAGCGGATCGAAAAGGGAGATTCGGCCGGCCAAATCTGGCGCCACATCCTCGTCCGCACCGCCAGCCTGCTCGTCATCGGAATCTGCATGGGGAACATGCGGGCGGGCCGGCTGACCATGAGGCCTCTGGGGTTGAGCCCGATGCTCTGGACGACGCTGATGATGCTGAGCTTTCTCCTGATCTGGATCCGGTACCCAAAGGCCAAGGGATTCAGGCAGTTCCTCTTTCTGGGGTTGCGCCTCGGCGGGATTGTCCTCCTTGTCTATCTTCTGGCGGTCTATCGCGAGGGGCCCGAGCTCCGCTGGATTCAGGTGCGGTGGTTCGTCCTTGGGCTTTTAGGTTGGGCTTATCTCATCGGCTTCCTGGCGTTCCTCGGTTTGAGGCGCCATCTTCCCGGTATGGTCGGCCTTATCGCCTTGCTCGCTCTTCTGAGTGTCGGCGAAAAGGCCGGAGTCTTTACCCCCTATCCTTGGCTGATGGCGGTCAATCGGGTGATCAATTTCGGCAGCGTCCTCGGGCTGCACCCGGCGATGACGGTTTCGGGCGTGTTCGTGGGACTGCTCTTCATGCCGGATTCTCCCGCCCGCGCGGTTCGGGAACGGCTCAAATGGATGCTGATTTTTGCCGGCGGGATGCTGGCCGCAGGAATATTGACTCGGCCTCTCTACGGCGCTCAAAAGCAGCAGAGCACGCCCTCATGGGGTCTCTATAGCATCGGCATCAGCTGCGCTATCTACGCGCTCGTCTACTGGCTTGTGGATGTCCGGAAAATCAGAGGCTGGGGAGCGCTATTCCGGCCGATCGGGAAAAACCCGCTGCTTCCCTATTTCCTCCACTACATGCTTCACCCGCTGCTTATCGTCCTGGGACTGCACTGGATCAACAATTATATCCACTCCGGCTGGCCGGGAGTGATCCGGACGCTCTGCGTCGCCGTGCTCCTCGTTCTATTCTCCAACTGGCTGACCACCCGCCTCCGCCTGACACTCAAGCTATGAAAACGATAGGATGGGAAACCGTCGGATTTGCCGGTTGCAGTTAAATTTCGTCCCCAATAAAATATCGGGGACAAAGAACCACGTGGGCGGCCAACAGGTATTCTGGAAGAGAGGCTGAGATGCGGGAAACACAAATCCTTCAGACTCCGGATTATGTTATTCTGTTGAGCTATTTCGCCATCCTCATTTTTATCGGCATCTACTTCCGAAGATACATCCAGGAAGCCAAAGACTATTTTGCGGCCGGCGCAGCCGTCCCCTGGTGGCTTTCCGGCGTTTCCCTCTGGATGGCCTCTTTCAGCGCCACTTTTTTCGTGATTTATTCGCAAATTGCCTTCAAGTATGGCCTCGTGGCGATGGTGATTGCCTGGGCGGCCGTCCCCGTCATGGTGATTGCCCGGTTCTTTTTCGCCCATCGCTGGCGACGCGCCCGGGTGATGACCCCTCTCGGCTTCATGGAGCAGCGTTACAGCAAATTTGTCCATCAGATATTTGTCTGGACAGGGCTCCCGCTCCGCCTCATCGACAATGCGCTCCGCATCCTGGCGACAGGAATATTCCTGGCGCCGGCCATCGGTCAGAAATGGTTCACCCTGGATATCAGCATCATCGTCGTCGGGTTGATCATGATCCTCTATTCGATTTTCGGCGGCCAGTGGGCGGTGCTGGTCACCGACTTTTTCCAGTTCGTCATCCTCTGCCTTGCTGTTATCGTTTTTTTTATTCTTTCCCTCGCCGCCGTGGGCGGGTTCGGCGGGTTCTTTTCCGGAATCCGCACCAGCCCGGACATGCCTCCGGGCTTCCTTCATCCCATCGCCGCGCCCTACGATCTTTTTTACTGGGTGATGTTCTTCCTGCTCGTTCTTTTATCATACAACGCCTCTTGGGGCCTGGTGCAGAAATACAACTGCGTGGCGACCGAGAAAGACGCCCAGAAAGTGGCCGTCACCATGGGCGTTTTAAGCTTTCTCGGCCCGCTCATTTTCTTTTTTCCCGCCATGGCCGCGCGGTTCTATCTCCCCAGGCTTATGGGCGCAGGGGTTCTGGACCGAAGCGCTGAAGTCTATGTCCTGATGGCGCTCAAGATTCTTCCCGTCGGAATCATGGGTCTCTTAGTGGCCGGCATGTTCAGCGCCACCCTCTCGACTCTGGGAAACGAATACAATGTTCTTTCCGGCGTGCTGACCAAGGATTTCTACAACAGGATGATTCGTCCCGCTGCAGCCGAGAAAGAGCTGATGACCTGGGGCCGCCTGAACTGCGCCATCATAGGGACGATCACCATCGGCATTGCCTTCGGGCTGAAATATCTGAAGGAAGTGTTCAACCTAATCGACATCATGGTCAAAATTTTCGGGGCCTTTGGGCCGGCCATGATGCTTCCCCTGCTGGCCGGGCTTCTCCTCAAAAAAGTCAACTCCAGGGGCGCCCTGGCGGGTGTCGCCGCCGGCATGTTTTCGGGCGTCTTGCTTGTCATTTTGAACGGCATTCTTCTGAGGATTTATCAAGACCAACTGGCCACGGATGCCACGCTTTCCTACTGGCTCAAACAGGGCTGGAATTCGGCCTCCACCGGGGTCAATATCCTGGCGACTCTCCTCGGCTTAGGAATCGGTTCAGCGCTGTTCAAGACACCGGCAGAAGAAAAAAAAAGGGCCCAGGAATTTCTGGCCAGGATGTCCGTGCCCAGCGAGCCGAAGGTCGAGCCGGAGAAGAAGCGCCGGTCTCCCTTCGGCATCGTGGGAATCGGCCTGATGATTTACGGCGCGATTATTGCCGCGGTCGGAATGTTCCTAATGGTCTGGGGCCATGCTCAGAAAGCTTTTGTGGTCAATCTGACGGCCGGCGCTCTGATGTTCGTGACCGGATTCCTTCTCCAAATATTGAAAAGAGAGGGACATTCCCCGGCAAATTCTTGATTTATCTATCGGGCTTATTGATAAACGAGGAGCTCAAATGAGAAGAAGAACCTTCATCAACCGGACGGTTCTGGCCGGGTTGACCAGCGCAGCCCTGGCCAAAAGGCCGTTGGCTCAGGCATTGGACTCGCCGCCTCCGATCACCGGAAATACTCCTCAAAAAATCGAGACGCTGAAAAGCCTGCGGCTGAAAGGCGCTTATTACCGCCATCACCCCATTGATTTCTCCCAGGGGGAGCTGGGTGCCCTGGGGATGAAAGGTTGGGGGGAGACAATCGATGTTGACGCGCCGGTGAAGGAGACCGCCCTCGTTTCGATGCACGCGGAAAACATCGGCCTCGTTCCCGAGATTCCCTACGCCGACAGGGGGCCGCTGGCCGGATACATGCGTTGGCTCGAATACGAGGGACGGAAAATGGCCATCGCCCGCACCGTGTACCCCCGGATCCTGGCTGCCGCCCGGGGGGCCGGCCTGGACGTGGTCCATGTGGCCATGGGCGATTATGCAAGGAAATACCCGGGCCAGGCGAAGGCGCTGAAGCTCTCGGGCCCCGAGCCCGCCATGGCCACGCCGAAGGCGCCGGGAGCGGGCCGGGTCCGGTCGCCGGATGACCGCAAGGGGAAGTTGGTCTTTGGTGAGCACTACAACGATAACCGGGATGAGGAGCATTTCGGCCGCTACTTCGACTTCCCGGAACAGGCGAAACCGCGGGGCGACGAGTTTGTCGTCGAGACGTCCCATCAGCTTTCCAGCGTCCTCAACGCCCTGGGGATCTGGAATCTGATTTACATCGGGTTCGCCATCAACTGGTGCCTCTGGTTTTCCGGAGGGGGCATGGTCGATATGTCCCGGCTCGGATATCGCTGCTCCTGCATCCGGGAGGGGGTGACGGCCGTGGAAAACCGGGAATCCATCCGGGGCGAACAGCATAAGGAAGAGGCGATGTGGCGCGTCAGCCTGATGTTCGGTTACATCTTCAGCGCCGACGATTTCATTTCGGCCTGCGCAGGGATATGATGGTACCTGACTCATCTCGCCATGGAGGTTCGCTCATGTCCGCAAGAAAGCAGGTCCTGATCGTGACTATCGCTGCGTTGGTCCTCGGTTATCCGTTATTTTCCCAGAGCAACAACGAGATCTTCGAACGCATGATCGGCCCGGCCGCGAAGATGGATGCCGAGATCATGGCGGTTGTGTTGAAGAGCCAGCCCGGCACGAGATTCCGCTACGATACCGACGGAGACAGCAAGATCGACACGATCTACTTTATCGACAACGACGACCGCCACTCCCCGGATCGACAGCCTCTGCTGGTCAAAGTGGTCGACGAGGATGGCGACATGCCGATCACGGGCGAGGGGGATCTCGACAGCGATCTCCATATCGCAGACTGGAACGGCGATGGCACTATCGACCGCGCCGTTGATTACGTCGACCTCGATCACGACGGTGACGTCGATGAGGAGGTGCAATACCGCTGGCATGAGGACCTCCGTTTCCGGGATGACACCTGGGAGTCGCTTCAGTACAATGGGCGGGCCTATTCAGCCGGCTGGGCCCGGGACATCGGTGACGACAACCGCCTCCAGTTCGAACGCAACTACGAATACAACCAGGAGACCACCCAATGGCAGAGCGATTTCAACGGGGATGAGATCGACGTCTACGCCTTCCTTTACGACGCCAAGGAAAATCGCTTTGTTCCAGGCTGGGAAAATCCCTTCTGCTGGTATGACAATGATGGCGATCAACTGGCCGAGGAGGTAGTTCGGTTAACCGGAAATCGCAACACGGCCCGCAGCCTGCGCTACAGCATCGATATCGACAACGATACCCGGGGCAGCAACAGGCACGACTACGATCTGTCCATCACGGCGCTCGGACCAATCCGGTACAGCGAACAGGATTGCCAGCGCCTCGTGCTCCGGGGCATACCGACCGGCCCGGTCATCGCCTGGGAGAAAGCGAGGACTCTTGCTAAAAACGCCCCCTGGTCCAAGGCCCATCTCACTTTCAACGAAAACGACAACAACATCGATCCGACCGAGGGAAATAACCACAGTCAGCGCTGGGAGGGCGTGCTGAACCATCCGAACGATTTTTTCCCCCAAGTGGGGGGGCCGTCGTGCGGGCCCTTCAACAAGCGGAACGAGGTTGACAGCGACAATTCGGGCGGTTTCCGGTTTTACCGCAGCGGGGTGGACCGCCGCTGGCACCTCTATGGAGCAGAGGTGGGGTGGATCAAGGTGGATTACAATTACGATGGGAAGCAGGACATGGAGATCCGTTATGAGGACCGGGATTTGAACGGCTTTTTCGACCTCTGGCAATACGATGGGGACGGCGATGGGGACTTTGAGCGCGAGTACCGGCTGGAGGAAGACGGGGCGAACTTGGTACCGTTCAACTATGACGCGCTGTACGAAACGTATACCACTGAATTAGGAAAGGTTATCGAGGAGAACCAGCGGCTGATCGAAGCGCTGAAAACGGCACTGGGAAAGCTGGAGCAGAGTTTTACGGTCGATGAGTTGGAGGAGTACTTCTCAAAGCGGCTGGTGAAGGAGTATGACCAGGGATTCAGGTTGGGAGATAAGATCAAGAGAAGCCCGTCGGGGACACGATATTATGGGGATCTCGTCCGCGAGCGGTACTTCCTGCGGTTGTTGAAGGCGGGCAGTGGAAGGGTGGCCTGTTTGGACGAAGTCGTGAGGATGTACGAAGGTGGCGAGTACGGGCTCGCTGCGGTGGTACTGGAGAAAAAATTCCTTAAAGAGAGTGTGCGACGCTGGTATGGCAATTACGCCAAGCGGTTTGGAATTGAAGTGGAGAATCCGGGCGAAAGGTATATGGAGAACAAGGCGCTGGTTCTGGGGATGGAGCAAATCCGGAAAGTGATGCCCGATTTCAACGAGCGGAATTACGTTCTGGTTGAGGATGAACCGCGGATCGATTGGCGCGAGGTGGCGTCTCAAGTCGACGACCTCGACGGAGACGGGAAGGGCGAAGAGCTGGTGTGGGTGGAGAGTCTGTTACCCAAGGAGAAAATGAAGTTCTGGTGCTACTATACCCCGGGAGGCGTGGGGAAGACCGAATACGAGGCGAAAACGGACGCGGCGATGGACTGGGACAGCGAAACGATGGCGAACATCGGTTGGGAGTCAGAGCGGTGCGCGTACAGGATGTATTATGGACAGATCGAAGCGTTCGGGAAGAAAGTCGAGGGGCTGATACTGGGGGGATTGAAGGGGATGAAGGGAAGCGTCCACCAGATGCAGGAGTGGGGCATGGATGTTCTGAATGTGGGTGCGACGTCGGGACTGGGGGGTCTGAGCATCTGGGAAGGGGAGAAGCGGCTGCCGCTGATCATGCCGGGCGGGAAGGGGGAACTGCAGATCACGCGGCGGGTAGTGGCTCGGGGACCGGTGCGGTCGCTGGTCCGGGTGGAGTTCACCGGGTTGAAGAGAGAACGGGGGGAGTACCGGGTGCGGATGGACATGTCGGCGTTCGCGGGAAACCGGTATTCCCAGCAGGATGTGACAGTCTGGAGCCCCGACGGCGGGGAGGTCGTTTACAGCCCCGGATTAGAAAAACTGGCTCACGATGAATGGTATGTCCTGAGCGGGAGCGGGGTGCTGGCGAGCTGGGGATACGGCTACGAAGGGGCGGGCGAAATCGGGCTGGGGATCATTTACTGTCCGGCGGAGTATGCGGGTTATGCTGAGGGGGAGCTGGACCGATACTTGAAGCTGCGAAGCCAGAGCGGAGAAAAGCGCACGCACTGGATATATGGAGACTGGCGCAGGGGATTCCCCAACCCGGTGGCGCCCACAGCCCGCGATTGGGCGCTCGGTGTCGAACAGCTCGCCTGGCGGCTCAGGACGCCGCTGCCGGTTCGAATCACCAGCCATTGAGGACTTTGGCTTTGACAAATTGCTTGGCGGCGTGATATCAATCGGAATCAGATAAAAGAGGTGAATCATGGGTGAGAACTTGAAATCCGATGCGAAACGCATTTCTTCAGGACGGCGGAGTTTTCTGAAAAATGCGGGGATGCTTTCGGCCGGGACACTTCTAAATAAAGGCTTAATCAAAACAGCGACGGCTGCCCCGCCCCCTCAGACGTCGGCTGTCCCGGGCAAAGCCCTGGAGCCGCGGACTCTCGGCCGGACCGGCCTCAAGGTGGCGCCCATCGGGCTCGGCACGATCCCTCTTTTCCGCGCCCCCCGCGAGCAGGCCATCGAAGTCGTCCGCAAGAGCGAGGAGCAGGGCATTAACTATATTGACCTGGCCCGCGGCTACAGGAGAGGCCTGGCCGAGGAGTGGGTCGGCGAAGCGATCAAGGGCCGCCGGGATAAATTCGTCATCGTCACCAAATCCACCGAGTACACCGGCAAGATCAGCGAAAGCGTGGAACAGAGCCTCAAGGCGCTGCAGACCGATTATATCGACGTCTATTGTTTCCATTCGCTGATGCAGGACGAGCAGTGGAAGAAGGTCATCGGCCCGGGAGGGGCCATGGAAGCCCTCAAAAACGCTCAGAAGCAGGGAAAAATCCGGTTCATCGGCATCAGCGGCCACCGCTCCGACCAGTTCACCGAGATTATCAAGGGCGGCGACATCGACCTGGTCATCATGATCTTCAACTACGTCTTCGACGATGCCCTTTACGACCTTTTGCCGACGGCCAAGAAGCTCAACGTCGGGTTCGCCGGGATCAAGCCCTTCGCCGGCTGCTTTCTCAATCAGCACGAGCTGAGCCTGCGCTGGATCCTGGAACACCCGGTGGACGTCACCGTGCCGGGGATGTGGCAGGTCGATGAAGTTGTCCAGAACGCCCGGGTGATGAAGGAGTTTACGCCCGTAAACGAGACCGAAAGGGAATTTCTCGGAGAAGAAAAAAAATTCTGGTATTATCGAATCTGCCGTGTCTGTTACCAGTGTAAGCCCTGCCCCCAGGGCATCCCCTACACTTCGATTTTCATGCTGCCGCTATTTCTGAGGCGTAACGGATTCTACCTGACGCTCGAAGAGAACAAGGGTAAGTTCAAGTACCTCAACGAGATGGACAAGATCGAAAAATGCGATAACTGCGGACTGTGCATCGAAACCTGCAAGTACCATATGCCCATTCCGGACATCATCCGGGACGTCAAGCGGACGTATTACGACGTCATCAAGCTCTATAAAGTCTGACCGTCACCAGAGGTCGATGCCGTTGTCTTGGAAATAGCGCAGCCACACCGTTCCGGCCGACTGGGCCTTGTCCTTGCCGCCGAAGACCGAAGCCCGGAGTGTGTATTTGGCGCCCGGCTTGAATTCCGCTACTCGCAAAGGGTATTTGGAGAATCCGTCTGTCTGGCTCCGGTTGATCTCCGTGTAGCGGGAGATTTCGCGGCCCTCCTCGAATAGGGCTACCCACTGGAACAGAATTTCGTCGTTGCCGGCGTTCTGCACGAAGTTAAGGCGATAGATACCGTTTTTGGCGATGTGGGGCGTGACGTCCCACCACAACTGGGCCCACAGCCGGCCGACGTCACTTACTTTCCATTCGCCAACTTTGAGCTCGGGCCGGTGATAATCGACACCTAAGGCATCCAGTCTCGTAAAGTGCTCTTTGAGGCGGCTGGAAAAACCGGCGAAGTCTTTGGCCCCGGCCGGCGACCAGACCGCTTCGGCGAAGGCACAGAGCCGCGGGAACATCTGCGGGTCGACTTCGAACTGCTGGGTGTACTCGGCCCACAGACAGCACTCGCCGCCCATAACCAGGGAGGCCTGCTCGGGCGTCAGCTCCGGCGGGACCGGGTTGAAGGCGTATGCTCTCTCTAAGGAATTCAGCGTAGGGTAGTTGATCCGGACTTCTTCGGGAACCTGCGGACAGTAAAAATACGTTCCGTCCCAGGGAGAGGAGATAACGGAGTTTCCCTGTTTCGCGGCGGCCACAGCCCCCTCCAGGCCGCGCCAGGACTGGACTACGGAGGTCGACGACACGCCCCCTTCGAGGATCTCGTCCCAGCCGATGATGCGGCGGCCCTTCGTTTGCATGTATTTGTCGATCCGGCGGGTGAAATATCCCTGCAGCTCGTTCTCGTCCTTGAGTCCCTCGTCTTTGATGCGGCGCTGACAGTCTGGGCAGGTTTTCCAGTAATATTTCGGGCATTCATCGCCCCCGATATGGATATAAATCGAGGGAAAGAGCGCGCAGACTTCATCCAGGATGTTCTGGACGAACTCGAAGCTCGACTCCTTGCCGGGACAGAGGACGTCGTTGAAAATCCCCCAATGGGTTTCCACCGCGATCGGCTTTCCCGTGCAGGAATATTCCGGATGGGCGGCCAGCGCGGCCACACTGTGACCCGGCATCTCGATTTCCGGAACTATGGTCACATAGCGGCTTTTCGCGTAGGCGACGATGTCCTTCACCTGCTCCTGAGTGTAGAAGCCTCCATAGCGCTTGCCGTTCTGCGTCCGCCAGGCGCCGACCTCGGTCAGGCGGGGATAGCGCTTGATCTCCAGCCGCCAGCCCTGGTCCTCCGTGAGGTGCCAGTGGAAGACGCTCATTTTGTGGTAGGCGAGGAGGTCGATGTAGCGCTTGACCGTTTCCAGGCTCATGAAGTGACGGCAGCAGTCGAGGAGCATGCCTCGCCAGGCGAAGCGCGGCCGGTCCTGGATCTCGACGCAGGGGATTTGTTGCCGTCCGGTCATGAGCTGGCGCAGCGTCTGAATTCCATAGAAAAGGCCGGCCGGCTTGAGGGCGGAGATTTCGATCGACCGGGGGGCAATCTTCAGGCGGTAGCCCTCGTCGCCCAGGCTTTTCGGGGACTTGACGATATCCAATGTGATCCTGGCCGGAGAGCGGACTTCACTCCGGGTTTTTCTGATTTCGGGAAGATCGCCGGAATTGTCTTTCCAGGCTTGAGCCAGATACGCGGCGAGGTTGGTCACCTCCGAGTCCCTGCTCTTCACAAGGATATCCGGCTTCTGGGCGAGGGCAAAGAATCCCGCCTGGACTGTGGTTTTTTCCGGCCGCGGGATGATCGACAAGCCCGCCTTCGCCGAGTCTGGGTTGCCTTGCCCGGCGATTGCCCATAAGGCCAAGCCGACAATACTAAAGAATAGAGAAGTCTTGTTCATCTGACCTCACTTTTAATAGTTCTCTTGGCATGTGATTCTGATAAGCAGCGCATGCCGATCATGACGGTCGGGCCCTAACATACCGCCCACCCCATGCCCTGTCAACCGATAACGGGCCTTAGGGAACCGCGTAAGTTCTCCAAATTGACTTTTCCATCTTGTTTTTATAGATATGGGTGCGGCGATGATTTTTTCGGGGAGGAGGGAAAGACCATGTCAAAAAGTACCATCTTTCGCGGTTCTCGGGTCCAGGCGTTTTTACTCGCTGTCGCATTCGTTTTTCTCTGCCAATATATAGGTTTAGCGATGGCCCAAGAAAAAGAGCAGGCAAAGGTTCCCTACTCAACTCAAGAGCTGTTCGGGCTGGGCGGGCAGAGGACTTTGGAAGGTCAAAATCTCAAAGAGATCGCCTTTCCTCTCGGCGGCATCGGCACCGGGACCGTCTCGCTTGGCGGCCGGGGCAACCTGCGCGACTGGGAGATCTTCAACCGGCCCGGGAAAGGGGTCAACCTGCCGTTCACATTCTTTTCCCTGTATTTCGAGGAAGAGGGCGGCCGGAAGGGCGTCCGCGTCCTTGAAGGCCCCCTGACCCCGCCTTTCACTGGACGGGACGGCGTCCGGAGAACCGAGGTCCCGGGGCTTCCCCGGATGGAAAAAGCGCGGTTTATCGGCGAGTATCCTCTGGCCCGGGTAGAGCTTGAAGATAGCCGGGTGCCGCTCGCGATCTCGCTTGAAGCGTTCAACCCGTTCATCCCGCTGCGTCCCGAGGAATCCGGGATTCCGGCAGTGGTCCTCAGCTATCGGATTAAAAACCTTAGCCGCCAGCGGGTCAAGGTCACCGTTGCCGGCTCTCTCCTGAACCCCATCGGATTCGACGGCGAAGGGGAGATCGGCGGCGTCGGTAACGAGAAGTTAGGTCAGAACCTTAACCAGCTCCGCCAGACGCCGCTCCTCTCCGGCCTGTTCATGACCTCGAAAAAAGCCGAGCCGGGTGCCCCGACTTTCGGCACGATGGCCCTGGCGACGCCGTGGAAGAACATCACCTATCTCACCCACTGGGTACGGGGTGATTGGTGGGACGACCTCCAGATTTTCTGGGACGATTTTGCCAGGGACGGCCGGCTCAAAGACCTGGCGGAGGAAAGCCCATCTCCGGAAAACCGCACCGATGTCGGCTCTCTGGGACTCGAGGCAACCGTCGAGCCCTTCGAGGAGGTCACTCTGCCTTTTGTCCTGGCCTGGCATTTTCCCAACGTCCTGAACTACTTTGATATCGTCAGGGAGAGGAGGGGCGGCCTTCTCAAGAACCATTATGCCGAGCGGTATGCAGACGCCTGGGCCGCGGCCGAACACCTCGTTACTAACCTTCCGGCTTTGGAGAAAGAAACCCGGCTCTTCCATGACGCTCTCTTTTCGACGAGCATGCCTCCGTATGTCGTCGACGCCGTCTCCAGCCAGATGTCGACGATCAGGACAACGACCTGCTTCTGGCTCGAGGGCGGACAGTTCTTCGGGTTCGAAGGCTGCAATGACCGGGGAGGGTGCTGTCCCTTGAATTGCGCCCATGTCTGGAATTACGAGCAGAGCCTGGCCTTCCTGTTTCCGAGCCTTGAAAGGTCGATGCGGGAGACCGATTTTCTCACTCAGGTGAGGCCGGACGGAGCGATGATCTTCAGGACGTCGCTTCCCCTCGGCGGCTCTTTCTGGGATTTCCGGCCGGCCGCGGACGGCCAGATGGGGCGGATTATCAGCCTCTATCGGGACTGGCAGATTTCGGGTGATAACCAATTCCTGAAAAAGCTGTGGCCTCAGGCGAAGAAGGCCCTGGAATACGCCTGGACGTCCTGGGACGCGGATAGAGACGGGATTATGGAAGGCGAACAGCACAACACCTATGATATCGAGTTCTACGGTCCGAACAGCATGATGGGCGGGTTCTACCTGGGAGCGCTTTTGGCCGGGTCCAAAATGGCCGAGGCGATGGGGGATGGGGAGGCCGCTAAGCTGTATCTTGATATTTTGGAAAAAGGCAAAAGGCGGTTCAACGAGCTCCTCTGGAACGGCGAATACTATGTCCAGAAATACGACCAGGTGATGGAAAAAAAGTATCAGTATGGCGAGGGCTGCCTTTCTGACCAGGTTTTGGGTCAGTGGCTGGCCATGGCGGCCGGGCTGGGGCGCTTCCTTCCCGAGGATCGTCTCAAGACCACTCTCGGCTCGATCTTCCGCCACAACTTCAGGTCCGATTTCCGCGACTATTCCAATGTCCAGCGGACCTATGCCCTGAACGATGAAAAAGGGTTGCTGCTCTGCTCCTGGCCGAAGGGCGGAAGGCCCCCGCTTCCGTTTGTCTATTCGGATGAAGTCTGGACGGGGATCGAGTACCACGTGGCTTCGCACCTGATCTATGAAGGCCTGCTCCAGGAAGGCCTGTCGATCGTCAAGGCTGTCCGGGACAGGCATGACGGCTGGCGCCGCAATCCCTGGGATGAAGTGGAATGCGGCCATCACTATGCCCGGGCCATGTCTTCTTGGGGACTGCTCCTGGCGCTCTCGGGGTTCGAATATTCTGGAGTCCGGATGGCGCTCGGGTTTGCGCCCCCGCTCTATGCCGAGGATTTCCGGACCTTCTGGTCGGCCGGATCGGGATGGGGAAGCTATCAGCAGCAAGTGAAGGATGATAAGACAGTCCAAGCCGGCCTTGCCGTGGCGTCGGGCGAACTGAAGCTCAAGGAGTTTTCCTTCAGGCTGCCGCCGGCTTTGCAGGACAGAGACATGGTCTCTTTAAAAGCGACTCTCGGCGGAAAAACGGTCAAACTGCAGGCGGTCAGGAACAGCCGGAAGATTATCGTCAGATCGGAGAAGCCGCTCCTTGTAAGAGCCGGCGAAGAGCTCCGTTTTGAAGCGAAATTTTAGAGCCCGTCAAACTTAACCGGCTTCGCGGGCAGCCAGTTCGGCCTTGATTTTCATCATGAACTTTCGGTTGACAGGGTAAATCAGGATGATCAGGAGGGCGAGCGCAGCGAAAATCGGCCCGGAAATGAATGTTTCCAGCGCCACATTCCTGGCCGCGGCGGCCGTTTGGGCAGCCGCCTCGGGGACGATTCCGGCCCAGTCGAGCATCAGCCCGGTCAGGAGAAGTCCCAGGGATAGGGCGGCTTTGGAAAAAAAGCTGAACACGGCGGCATAGCTTCCGTCCTTGAGAATGCCTGTCCGATGTTTATTGATTTCGGAGATGTCCGCGATCATTGATGTGGCCAGCGGAGCCAGCACACCGCTCCCCGCCCAGTACATCGCCTGAAAAAAGGCAAAGACCAATGCGGCCACGGGAACCGCTGTCCCGCCCAGCACCGGGATTCCCGGGGGCAGTGTGCAAACTGCGCGCGGCGGCAGCAGCCCCCCGCCGAAAATGAGGAGAAGCATTATATTGCCGGTCACGCTCAAGGCCACTCCTACACCGGCCGCCGGTTTCTTGTCCAAACGCCGCACCAGGGGAGTCGCCAGCAAAGACCCGATGGCAAATCCCACCATGGTGCTGCCGTGCACCACGGTTTTCTGCAGGTCGGGAAATTCCATGTAGAAGCGGTAGGTGAACATCTGAATTTGGGCCACGAACATCATGCCCAGCTGAGCCACTCCGAAAAAAAGGAAAACGGTCATGGCGCCTCTGTCTCTCAGGATGTCCCTCATGTCCATTAAAAATGCTTTCAGGCTGTTGCCCTTGATTTCCCGGCTGGCTCGGGTATCGGTGGCATACCTCTTCGTGGAGAAGAAACAGACCAGCATCAGCGCCAACGCCGCCAGCGCCAGCACGGCGCCCATGCGCGGGTAATTGGATTTCAGGGTGGTTCCATCGATCACCGCGCCGCCGGCTCCGATCCGGTCGGAGAAAAAAAAGACCCATCCGCCGGCGTTAAACAGGAGATTCATGGCCATGTTGGAGATGAACCGGACGCTCTGCAGCTTGGCCCGTTCCTCGTAGCCGGTGCAGATCTCGAAACCGAGTGCGGCATAAGGGATGCCGAAGATTGTCCAGGCGGTGCGCACGATCAGGTTGACCGCCAAGATGTACCAGAAGATAGCCTTTGGTCCCTGGAAAAACGCGGGGACGAACCAGAGGAAGAAAAACGAGATGGCCAGAAAAATCCCCCCGCCCAGGATATACGGATGACGCCGGCCGAAACGGCTGCGGGTGTTGTCGGTTATGTGCCCCATGATCGGGTCGGAGATGGCGTCCCAGAGCATGGAGATGGAGAGGGCGAGCCCAGCCCACTTGCTGTTCAACCCCAGGACCTGGACATAATAGAGCATGGCAAAGGCCGCGATTCCGTTCATGGTCAGCGAGGACGCGCCTTCGCCCATGGAATAGGCGACGATTCGCCGGAGGGGTGTGCTCGGATTACCCTTAGTGTTGTCCGAAGTCATAAGTATCTCGCCGTTTGGCCGCAATCCTCCCTTTTATGCGAGGCGAGAAGAGATGTCAAGTCGGCGTGCTAGGCCAATGCAGACTAAATGTCCGGAAACCGGTACCGCCAGAGGCGGGCGTTGGAGGCGAAGTAGAGCCAGCCGTCCTTGACGGCCAGGCCGGCCGTGATCGGCAGCGGAGATTCGGCGATCTTCTCGACGGCAAAATTCTCCCCCTTGATCCGAAGGATGGAGGAGCTGAGCAGGGCGTAGACGGTTCCTCCGGGTCCAGATATCAAAGCGGGGCGGACCAGGCTGCCGAAACGGGAAAGGTCCTCTCTGTGCTCGATCCTGCGCTCCCTCGGGTCGAAAACGAAAAACCTCGACCCGGAAGCGATGCCGTAGACAAGACCATCTGAACCGACCTCGAGGCTGAAGACTTCCTCGGCGCCCGGGACCGGAACGGTGCGGAAGACGACCTTTTTTGTCTTCCAGTCCATGATATAGAGGACGCCCTCTTTTTCCCGGGCGTGCCCTCCGCCGGGCGTGAGGACGCTCGTCCCTCCCACCAAATCGCCGTTCGGCAGAGCCTTCAGAGTGTGAGTGCTGTGGAAGGGAATGACCTGCTCATGCGTAAGCAACTCCTTTGCGCCCGTCTTGAGGTTGACGATACCGATCCCGCCGCCCGTCATGCCGTACCCCATGAACCCGGCCATGAGGACGTGTTCGCCGTCCGGATGGGCCAGGCATGTCCGCGGCCGGGTGATATCGCCTTCGAACTGGGCGATGATCTTGGGATTGGGGTCGGTTGCACTCTCCTGGTCGAAAGGACGTGTCGTATCGAACAGATGGAAATAACCGCTGCTGTAAGAGGGGCCGGCCAGATATTGTCCCTGGGACGCCATAGCGCAGATATTGCCCCCTCCGATCTTGTTGACCGCCCCGAAATCTATGAGAACGCGCGGCGAAGGATCATAAGCAAACATATGCATTGGGTGCGAGGTGGACCCGTAAATCTTGCCGTCCGGCCCGAGTGCGATGGTGCTGATCGCCGCTCCGCCCGAGCGGAAGCGGATCTCGATCCTTTTTTCCCTTCCTGTTTTCGGGTCTTTGACCAGCATCCATCGCTCCGGCAGGTTGTACCGGACGAGCTCGCGGCCGTCAGGAAAAACTCCACTCGCCTTGCCGAAGGGAATGGCCTGCCAGGGCTCAAGCTCGGGAACCTGCTCTTTGGGCAAGGTCTCACCCTTTCCAGCCAGCATCTTGTGCCACTTTTCGCCTGCTTCTCCGTAGACGCGGCCGTCAGCTCCTCGGAAAACGCGGGCCGTTCCGAGCGCCCGGTCTTTCTCGACGACCATCTGCCGCATTTCATCCGTCTTCGGATCGAAGGCCACAATATTGAAGCGGGCCGTCCCGATGCCGCAATAGAGCCATCCCGCCGAATCCACGGCCATAGTGCTCGGGTAATTCTCTCGCGGGTCCATCCGGCCGTGGTCCTTCATCTCCTTCGTCTTCGGATCGAAGGAGACCAGATGGCTGTTTGGATAGCTGCCCCCATAGATGCGGCCATCGGGGCCGTCGATCATGGCGGTCCCGGTGTAGCATTCTTCGGTCGGCGCCGGAACGCCGGCGAAGGTGAACCGCCGCTCGTTGATGTCGAATTCGAGGAGGGTCTTGCCGGCGAAGGTATAGAAGCGGCCGTTGCGGCTCAGGAGCGAGGCAAAAGGCGCCCAGACGGCGAATCTTTCCGAGCGGGTGCTCTCCGGAAAATTGTACTGCTCCGTCTCTCCCGTGTCGATGTCGGTGACGAGGAGCGAGCCCAGCGGGCTCATGTCGAGAAGGCAGGCGACAGTCAATGAACGGCCCTCGGCATCCCGGGTGACGACGACTCCGCGGCTTTCTGTGACGGGCGCGGCGATGCCCAGGTCGGCGAACCCGGTATCCCGGACAAGCGCCGTCCGCGTCACCTCTTCGCCCTTGAGATGCTTGTCCAGCCAGCCGTAGATGAGCTGCCGGGCTTCATAGGGGACGGAATGCCCCTGGCCGTGACTAAAGAAAGCGAAGTTCTGCGGCGCCTGTTCGAGCTCATAGACATCCATGACTTTCATCAGCATCAGGACTCGCTGGCGGTAAGTCAGTCCGGCCAGCCTCGGCTCGTCGCCGGCGATCAGGTCGTTCAGGGCGCTGAGGTCAAGGAAGGGACGCGGGGCGACCAGGGCCATGATCTCGTGCATGTCGATGGGAGGGAGAAACCCGCGGAGCAGGCCGGGCCGCATGTGTTTGAAGTAGATGTACCATTGATCGCGGGCCCAGGCCTCGACCTTGCTGTTTTGCCGGAAGGGGGCGCAGGCGGAATTGGCGACGGTCACTTTGACTCTCGGGTCATAAGCGGCCAAGAAATAGGCGCCATGCCCTCCCAGCGAATGCCCCAAAACGCCGATCCTCTCGGGGTTGACTTCCGGCAGAGACTGGAGGACATCGACGGCGATGGCATGCTCGTAAACGGACTTCCCGACCGCGGTCCATTCCGGATGCTTCTCGTAGAATCGTTGGGTGTTATAAGCGCCTTCGGGAGGGATGCGCTCTCCGGCGACGAAATGGTCCGGCGCGATGACCACGTAGCCGCGGCGGGCGAGCTGGTCGAGAAAGGCCTTTTCCGGGTTGTCCTCGAGGCCGGCCTCTCTCTCCTTGCCGCGGGCATAGGTTCCATGCAGGCTGATCACCGCCGGGGCCGGTTTTTCAAGGTTCAGGGGGATGGCCAGGAAAGCATTGGCCCTTTCGCCGGCTTCGACGGCGTAGCTGATCAGGCGCCTTTCGTACCGGCCGTCCACGCGCACGGATTCATGGGTGATGAGGTCGAGGGGCGGCTTGGGCGGTTTCTGAGAATCGCGGATCAGCTCGAGGTATCTTTTTCTCAGGACTTCTTTATGTGCTTTCCAGTCTTCCGCGCTCTTCACGCCTGCAAGAAGGTCATCCCAGGAGCTGAGGATGGGAGTTGGCTCTGTGCGCTTCCTGACGGGAGTGTCCTGACCGGAGAAGGTCATAAGAGTGAAAAGACAAAAAAGGATGAAGATGACGGCCAGCCTGATTTTCTTATCCATAGCGTTTTCCTTTCATCCGCAATGCAGATATCTGGTCTTTAATTCAGCAAGAAGATATCCTTTTCGCCTCGTCGAGGTCAAGGCTTTCAATAATCAGGGATAAAGAGGCGGGAAAGGCCTGTCAGGGTGGCTATCCGGGCAATTCCGCGGCTACCAGCGGTTGCCTGCGCCGCGAATTCGACATCGTCTTTACCGGTGATCGGGAACGGGGCCGGGGTTAGCTGTGCAGATACTCCCGCTGCTCGCGGCTGTAGACGTGATAGCGGTTGCGGCCGTCGGCCTTCGCTCTGTACATGGCGATATCGGCGCTCTTGATGAGGGTGTCGGCGTCATTTCCGTCTTCAGGATAAACCGCGATGCCGACGCTGGCGGTGATCGAGATTTTGAGGTTGTCGAATTCGAACGGTTTTTGGAAGGACAGGACCACCCGCTCAGCGACGTTTTTAGCCACCTCAAGAGCCGGGATTTCCGGCAGGAGGAGGACGAATTCATCTCCGCCCAGCCGGGCGATGGTGTCCGCTTTACGGAACATGTGAATCAGGCGGCAGGAGACGCTCTGGAGAAGTTTGTCACCCGCATTGTGCCCGTGCGTGTCGTTGACCTTCTTAAACTCGTCCAGGTCGAGCATGAGGATGGCCAGGCGATGCGTGTCTCTTTGGGCCTGGGCCAGGGCCATGTTGAGACGGTCGAAGAACAGAGACCGGTTGGGGAGCTCGGTGAGGTGGTCGTGGATGGCGTTGTGGCGCAGCTTTTCTTCATACCGCTTCCGCTCGGTGACGTCGTAGAGGACAAGGACCAGGCCGCTGATGTCGTCCTTGGCGTCCTTGATGATGGTGGCGTTGAGCTCGATCGGAACCTTCTCTTCGTAGTTGATGATCAGGACGTTGCCGTCGACCGGATTGCGGACGCGCTCACAGATCAGTTCCGAGATCGAGACCCGGAGCAGCTTGCCGGTGTCTTCGTCGACGAGATGAAGAACGCTGGTGATCGGCTTGTCGATGCTCTCGCCCTGATTCCAGCCCGTCAATTTCTCGGCCACCGGGTTCATGAAAGTGATGTTGCCCAGCCGGTCGGTGGCGATGACGCCCTCGCCGATGCTCTGGAGGATGGTGCCCAGCCACTCCTCTCTTTCTTTCAGCTTGAGCTCCATCTGGTGCTTGTAGACGGCCATCTCGATCACGGTCATCAATTCCTTTTGTTCGACCGGTTTGAGAGTGTATCCCAGCGGCTCGGTGAGCTTGGCCCTCTGCAGGGTGTTCTCGTCGGTGTGCGCGGTCAGGTAGATCACCGGGATGCTGTACCGTTCCCGGATTTTCTCGGCCGCTTCCACGCCGTCCATATCCCCGCGGAGGATGATGTCCATGAGAATCAGGTCGGGCTGGGTATGGTCGGCCATCTCGATGGATTCCTCGCCGGAGGAGGCCACGCCGCAGACTTCGTAGCCGGCGTTTCTCACCATGTTCTCGATATCCCGGGCGATGAGCCCCTCGTCTTCGACAATCAGGATGCGGATTTTTTCCATGGTCATGTCCTTTGCTTGCAGCTCACTTCTTGAAAACGAATGGTGAAATTGGTCCCCTCATCCCTCGTCAGTTCGATCGAGGCCTCGATCTGGTTGGCGAGCGTGCTGACGATCTGCATCCCCAAGGTCTCCGTCCGGCGGAAGTCCAGCCCTTCCGGAAAACCGATCCCGTCATCCTGGACCCGGATCATATACCCGTCTCCGACCACTCGCTGCAAGGCGACTGCCACCTCTCCGGCTCGTCCCTCGGGAAAAGCATGCTTCAGGGAGTTCGAGATCAGTTCGTTGACGATCAGGCCGCAGGGGATGGCCGTGTTGATGTTGAGAAAAACCTCTTCCGCGTCCAGGCTGAGGCGGATGCGGCCGGAATCCACCTGGTAGGAGTGGAAAAGGTGGGTGGCGAGGTTACGGAGGTACTGGGAGAACTCGATACGGGAGAGGTCGGTGGACTGGTAGAGACGCTCGTGGATGAGGGCCATGGAGCGGATGCGGCGCTGCGACTCTTTGAAGGCCTCGAGCACGGCGGGATCCTGGATGCGGCGGGACTGGAGGTTGAGCAGCGAGGATATGACCTGCATGTTGTTCTTGACCCGGTGGTGAATTTCCCGCAGCAGGACCTCTTTTTCGCCCAGCGATGCCTGCAGCCGGTCCTCGGCCGTCTTTCGCTCGGTGATGTCGCGGATGTACTCGATCACACCCTTCATCTGTCCGGTCTTCCTGTCGATGAGCGGGAAGGTGTAGAGGTCGAGCCAGCCGGTCGCTTCTCCGCCCGCCCCCACTTTCGGCACGGTTTCAAACGCTGCCTGGGCCGTTTTCAGAGTCGTCCGGGTCGGGCAGGTATCGCAGTTTTGACTTCTCAAATGATAGGCCTCGTAACATTTTTTGCCGGCCAGCGGCATCGCATGACCATACCACTTTTCCATCGTTGAATTGACCCGGATGATCCGGTAGTCCTCATCCAGAATGGAGAGGCCATCCTGGATGCTCTCGAACACGCTGGACAGGAAGCGCTCCCTCTCCTGGACTTCTTCTTCGGTCTTTTTCCTGTGCACGGCCATGGCGATCTGGTCGGAAACGAATTTGAGGATATTTTTCTCTTCCTCTCCGTAGCGAACACCCTCGGTATAAGTCTGAAGGACGAGCACTCCGATCGCTCTTCCGTCGATGATGAGGGGGACACCGAGCCAGTCGATCGAGGGAGCACCGATGGATTCGACCTCGCCCTGCTTTTCGATTTCGGCGAACACCTCGGGAGAGGCAAGGAGAGGCTTGGCCGTCCTCATGACGTACTCGGTCAAGCCCTTGCCCAGTTTTTTCGCTGCCGGCGGGGTGTCGAACTCATCCACGAAGTAGGGGAAGCTCAAGACACCCTGAACTGAATCATAAAGGGCAATATAGAAATTCTTGGCCGGCATGAGATCGGAAATCACCTGATGGATGGAGCGGAACAGCTCGCTCAGATTCCGCGATGAATTGGCCGCTTCCGATATTTTGAAGATCGACTTGTTGACCTTCTCCCTCCGCTTGCTTTCCGAGGCTTCGATGGCGTAGGCGACGATATCGCTGACCGACATGGCGAACTGCTGCTCCTCCAGCGTCCAATCTCTTTGTGCCCCCGTGTGTTCATGGCAGATGATCCCGACCACGCGGCCTTGCCGGTGGATCGGAACGTCCATCATCGAGACGATTCCTGCCGGGATCAGGTAGGTGACGGCGAATTCTTTGGTCCTGGAGTCGGCCAGGGCATCGCTGGCGGCAATCACGCAGCTCTCTTCGAGGACGCGGAAGTAAGCGGGGTAATCGCTGGCCTTAAGGACGAGGCCGCTGTCATGGCGATTTTTATCCCTTCGGAAGAGGTTCCGGCAGATGATCTCCGTATGCCCGGGATCGAAAAACCAGATCCCCACCCGGCTGACCTCCAAGGTCCGGGCGCTGATCTCGGTGATTGCTTTGACGGCGGCGTCCAAATCGGAGAAGTCCAGCTTGTCCAGCTCCAGGAGGGCGGCCTGCTGGCGGATGACCTGGTTTGTCCTTTTCTGCAGGGTTTCCTCTTCCTGTTTTTCCCTGGTGATATCGAGCAGGCTGCCCTCGTAGTAGGCGACCCGGCCCCTGGAGTCGAAGACGGCATGGACGTTATCCTGGACCCAGATGTCCTTCCCGTCGGCCCGCCGCAGCTGGAATTCGAAATTCCGCAGGACATGGTCTTTCGCTAAAATGGCGGCGGCCCGCTCCCGGTCCCTCGGGTTGAGATAATATTTGGCCGCGGATTTTCCCAGGACGCATTCCCTGATCTCATACCCGAGCATCTGGACCATGGTCGGGTTGAGGTCGAGGATTTTCCCGCTCCGAGTCGTCCTGTACAGGCCGACCGGGACTCCTTCGAACAAAGCCCTGTATTTATTTTCGCTTTCCCACAGCGATTCCTCGGCCCGTTTCCGCTCCAGGGCGTTGACGATGATTTCACCGACGATCTTGAGCAGGGCAGTGGTCTCCTCGGTCCAGTCTCTCTCCTTGCGCTGGCAGGCGAATCCCAGAAAACCGACGAGGGAATTGTTCAGCGCCAGCGGGACCGAGATGAGTGATTTAATCCCGGCCGACTCCAGCTTTTCTCTTTCCGATTTAGCTCTGGTCGGAAGATCCCCGCCCCGGGTCAGGACCACAGTCTCGAGCCGGCGCATACGTTCCTTCCAATAGGGAAACTCGGTGAGAGGAAGGCCTTGCAGCTTGTCCTTTTGGGGCGGCATCCCCTTGGCGCACCATTCGTGGGTATTATCGACGTGGGAATTTCGCAGCAGAAAGACGCAGCCCCGGTCGGCGCCAGTGTAATTCCCGACCTTTTTAAGGGCATCCTGGATTCCGCGGTCGATGTCCTCAGGAGCCAGGCTGATGAATTTGGTTGAAATTTCGGTGATCAGGTCTTCAAAGCGAGTCCGAGAACGGAGAGGCTTCCTGGCAGCAGGGAGGTTCGCTGTTCCGATTTTTCTCATAGACTCGCCTCGGACAAAGCCGTGGGCCATGTATTCCTGACTAATGTATAGGCGAATTTTCCCCCCATCAATAACCCATGAGGATGAATTCTGGGGGGAATTTTTCGCCCGCTCCCTCACCTCAAGAGGTGAAGAGAGGCTAATGTTTCTCCGTTTTGGGTCTTCAGCAACATTTCCGCGATTCTTACGTATTGACTATCGTGGATTAGTCATGCCGAAAATCCGGCCCGCGTTGTTTTTATATTTTGGGCTGCTATCTTATAGATCATTCGAGTTGCAGGGAAGGCAGGAGAGCGCTGCATGAAGATGAAAGGCGTGCTATTTTTATCAAGTTCCCTTTTCCTTGGTTTTTCGCTGAATCCGGCTCTCGCCTTCGGGCCGGCGCCTGGCTCTGCTCGGGAAGAGCGCCTTCTTCTAACCCAGGCGCAGGGGAATCCCAAAAATCTGATCGGACAGTCCTTTGCCGTTACACGGGCCGGATCCCGGGTCAAGGTCGACGGAGTCCTCGAGGACGAGGCCTGGTCGAAAGCCTGCGTCATCCCCCTGATCTATGAGTGGACGCCCGGAGACAACGTCCCGCCTCCGGTCAAAACCGACTGCTTGGTTACCTATGATGACGATTTCCTGTATATCGCCTTCCGCGCCCTGGACCCCGAGCCCTCGAAAATCCGGGCCCACCTGATGGACCGTGATGCCATCGACACCCTGATCCAGGACGACCATATCTCGTTCATGATCGATACCTTCAACGATGAACGGCGCGGTTTTCAGTTCCGGGTGAACCCCCTCGGAGTCCAGGCTGACGCCAACTTCTCCGAGCTCGAGGGGTACGAGGATTTTTCTTGGGATGCGATCTGGAATTCAGCCGGCAAGATTATGGACTGGGGCTATGCCGTCGAAGTCGCCATCCCCTTCAACCAGCTCCGCTTCCCCCGGACCCGGGAGGAGCAGACCTGGGGTTTCAGCGCCGAGCGGTCCTATCCCCGAAATGTTCGCCACCGCATCACCTCGCACCGCCGCGACCGGAATATCGCCTGCATCATCTGCCAGTTCAACAAGCTCACCGGGATCGCCGGGATCACCCCCGGGAGGAACTTGGAGATTGACCCGACCCTGACCGCCAACCGCACCGACACGCGCCCGGAATTCCCGACCGGGCCTGTGGAGAGCGGCAAGGTCAAGGCTGACCCGGGCGTCACCGTCCGCTGGGGCATCACACCCAACCTGATCCTCAACGCCGCGGCCAACCCGGATTTTTCCCAGGTCGAGGCCGATGTCGCCCAGCTCGAAGTCAACACCCGGTTCGCCCTCTACTACCCGGAGAAACGGCCGTTTTTTTTGGAAGGAGCCGATCTCTTCCTGACGCCGTTCCAGGCCGTCTTTACCAGGACGGTGGCCGATCCCTCCGGTGGGGTGAAGCTCACCGGCAAACTCGGCCGGAATGCCCTGGGTTTCTTCGGCGCTATCGATCAGATCAATAACCTGCTCTTTCCTTCCAATCAGGGATCGCAGTCGGCCACTCTTCTGGATGACGTGACGAGCGGAGTCCTCCGCTACCGCCGGGACGTCGGCCGGGGCTCGACCTTCGGCTTGCTCTACACGGGACGGGCGGCGGAAAATTATCACAACCACGTCGCCGGGTTCGATGGGTTCTTCCGCTTTTCGCCCACCAAGAGCCTGCGCTTCCAGTATCTTCATTCAGAGACGGGCTATCCCCGGGATCTGGTCAAAGGGTACGGCCAGCCGGAGAAAGGCTTCGGCGGCGATGCCTTCACTGCCGAGTTCCAGCATCTCGGCCGCGATTGGTTTTATGAGCTGACTTATGAGGACCTCAGCCCGGACTTCCGGGCGGATTACGGATACATTCCTCGCGTGGATATGCGTAAGGCGGAGGTCGGACTCCACCGCCTCCTCTGGGGTAAGCAGGGGGGCTGGTTCACCCAGCTGGCGATGGGGGTTTCCGGGGAAGTGGTTTATGACTCCGGCGGCCGGCTGACCGACCAAGAGGTCCAGGTGGCCGGCCAGTACCGCGGGCCCTTCCAGTCGGAACTCGCGGGTCTGATCAGCCAGGATAAAGAGTTCTTCCTGGGGAAGACGTACGATCTCACCAAAGCTGCCTTTCAGGGGGTGGTCAAACCGGCATCGGGCCTCAGCTTCAGCCTGATGGGCCAGATCGGCGACAGCCTCGATTATGCCAATGCCAGGGAGGCCGATCAAATAGCCCTGATCGCGGGAACCGAACTCGGGCTGGGTCGGCACCTCAACCTGAATTTCAGCTATGTTCTGGAGAGGCTCGCTTTAAAGGGGGAAAAGATTTACGCCGCCAACCTGCCCCAACTTCGCCTGATCTATAATTTCGGTGTCCGGATGTTTGTCCGGGCGATTTTTCAATACCTGGATGTGGATAGGAACCCGGACCTCTATATTTTCCCCGTGCCTCCCAAGACCAGAACATTTTTTACCCAGTTCCTGTTTTCTTACAAGCTTAACCCCCAGACGGTCCTCTTTTTGGGATATTCGGACAATTACTTGGGGATGCGGGGAATTGACTTGACCCAGACCGACCGGACGTTCTTCGTCAAGCTCGGCTACGCCTGGACTGACTAAGCTCGGGCTTGGGGGTCGTCAGCACGCTGATTCTCCCCTGCGAGGAGAATCAGCTCCGAACTCATCCTTCGCTCTTCTCTCCTGCGGAGAGAAACCCTGCCCGCTCAGTCTTCGACGGGCTTCCTCTCCCCCAAGCCCTCGCTTGGGCACGGCAGGTATGGGGTCGTCAGCACGCTGATTTCCTTTATTCAAACAAGCAACCTTTTGCCCCTCCTTTTCATCTATAACTAGTGAGGAAAAGATGAGCGCCTGCACCACGATAGCGGTCCTTGCCATCAACCCGGGATTGCGGGATAATGGCAGCCGGATTTTTCAGATTCCTCTCCACGAGGCGTTTCCGCTTATGGCCCAGGACGAAACAGGAAGGGGGCGGAGCCCCGACACCGGGGGCGGCTCCCTGTCTTCACTCTCGTCTCTTCTCAAAAGAGGCAAAGAGGGCGATCACAGGGCTATGGAAGCCATCTATGAAAGTTACAAGGGCATGGTCTTCAACCTGGCTTACCGATACACCCGCGACCGGACGGCGGCGGAAGACATCCTGCAGGACGTCTTTGTCAAAATTTTCACCCATCTCGGTGATGTCCGGAACGAAGGGACTTTTTCAGCCTGGCTTTACCGGATTGCTCTCAACACCTGCTATTCTTACCTGCGCAGCCGGAAGAACCGGGACTTCCGGACCGTTCCCCTAAGCGAGGTCGAGGGGAAGGCGGAGGAAGCGGTGCGCAACGGCCATGAAGGGAGTCTCAGGGCGCCGTTGGATGAGGCGATCCAGGAGCTTCCCAAGAGGCTGAGAATGGTCTTCCTGCTCCATGATGTCCAGGGTTTCAAGCATGAAGAGATTGGCACGATGCTCGGCTGCACGGTCGGGACATCCAAATCCCAGCTCTTTAAAGCCCGGCTGAGAATCCGGGAGTTCCTCAAAACCAAAAAGGCCCTTTAGGGAGATTCGTCATGAGATGCGCCAAAGCTCGAAAGCTGATCAACGACGACTTGGATGGGCTCCTCACCCCGGAAAAGAAGGCGGCCCTGGATTCTCACCTCGAGTCCTGCCCAGACTGCCGGGACTTCAGCCGCGATTTCGCGGCCATAGTCGATAAAGCCAAAGATCTTCCCGCTCTCGAGCCTTCTGCTTCAGCCTGGGCCAACATCGTCGCCGGAGTGCGCCAAGCGGAGCGAGGGAAGCGCGTCCCCGTTGGAGAACGAAAATTCTGGCCGGCAATTCTCCGGCCGGCGGGTTTGAGATACGCCCTGGCCGCAGCCCTGGGCCTGATTATCATCGGCGGCGCAGTGGCCGGTTGGAAGTGGCGGACAGGGATTGTCCGATCCGGCGATGATTCGGTCGACTTCACCCTGGCCAAGCTGAAAGAGGCGCAGGTTTATTATGAAAAAGCCGTCGCTTCCCTGAGCGAAGCTGTTCGGTCCCAGAAGGAGAGAATGGACCCTCGCCTGGCCGAGGCGTTCCAGCAAAATCTCGAGTCGATCGACGCGACCATCCAGGCCTGCCAGCAGATCGTCCGCGGCGATCCCGATAACCTGACGGCACGGAACTATCTGCTCACCGCCTACCGGGAAAAAGTGAGCTTTCTCGAAGAGTTGATGGGTCTCAAGACTTCCTACGCGGGAAGTGAGACCGGCATCATCCTTTAAAACCGAATAACGCGAAAAAGGAGGAGGATTATGAAACGAACAAGGATGGCCAAAATAGTTCTGGCTGCGGCCCTGCTGCTGCTTGCGTTTGCCTTTGCCTCGGCCAAGGAAAAGTACGAGGAGAAGTTTGAAAAGACCATGTCTCTGCCCGGAGACGGCAAGGTCCACATCAGCAACATCTCGGGCGACATCGACATCGCGACCTGGAATCAGGACCAGGTCAAGATCGATGCCCTTAAGATCTCGACGGCGGATACTGGGGCCAAGGCCAAGGAGAATGCGGCCAAGGTGGCCATTGAAGTCACGCTGGAGGGCAACATCCTGCGGATCGAGACCAAGTATCCCAGGAGCGATAAGTTGTGGAAGCACGAATCGCTGAACGTCTCGGTCGTCTATAAGCTGACCATCCCCGCTGGTGCGGCCCTCAAAGCCAACAACATCAGCGGCGATGTGACCGCGGAGAACATCGGTGGGGCGGCGGACCTCGGGGCCATCAGCGGTGACGTGACGCTCAAGAAGGCCGCCAGGGGAGCCGAGTGCAGCACCATCAGCGGCGACCTCGAAATCATGGACGTCAGCGGCGATGTCTTCCTCAAGTCGGTGTCCGGCAGCATCACGGCAACGATGATCAAAGGCTCGATCCAGGCGGAGAGTGTCAGCGGCGACCTGGAACTGACCGAGGTCTCGGAGGCCGGCGTCGTGCGGGCCAAAGCGCTGAGCGGGGAAGTCGTCTATCGGGGAAGCATCAACAAGGCCGGCAGCTACAACCTGAAATCCCACAGCGGGAACATTGACATGTCGATCCCCGCCGATTCGGCTTTCGACTTCGAGGCTGAGACCTTCAGCGGCGGCATCACCACGGATTTTGAAATCAAGGTCTCCGGAAAGGTCTCGCCCAAGGAGCTTCTGGGCGTGGTCAACGGAGGCGGCGCCACGGTCAAATTGTCATCCTTCAGCGGCGACATCAGGTTAAGAAAGCAGTAACCGGGCGCACCCCAAGACTCGACACGGGGACGGTTCTTCCTGAGAACCGTCCCCTTTTTTTTGCCTATTTTTTGCGGCGAGGCACCTGTCAAGCCATTTAAAAATCTTACCGAAGGGGATATCGTCTTGCCACATAAAAATCTTACCCAAGAGAGACTCCGGTTTGGGAGTTGGTGCGGGTCATAGGATTAGCTCTTGTCACTCCAAGAGTCCTCGACAGCGTGCGGGCAATCTCGATCTCAGAAGTGTCCGTTGCCTTCTTTGCTGGCGACGGCGCAGACCCAGAGCGAAGCCTCCAGATGCGGTCGAGCTTGAGGCGGATGAGGGCGGCCAAGTCGAAGGGATTCAATCGGGTCCTCAACTCGAGGAGGCTGTTGACTTTCGCCCGATCCGCGCCGGGCATAGCGGCGAGCCGGTCGAGAGGGGTTTGGGGGAGATCATATCGTCGGGTCTTGCGAGAGCCTTTGCCTACGGTCCGGATCAGCTTGACAGACGGCTGGAACAGATTCATATAGAGCCGCAACTCTTGGCCGAAGAGGTCGTTCATGGCGCGGCTGGCTTCGGGTGTGTCATATCGGTCCCAGCCGATCAGCTTTCGGACATGCGTCCAGTTCTTCTGCTCGATATGGGCGTTGTCGTCCTTCTTGTACGGCCGACTTCGGGTAAAGGTGATGTCCTGCCCGTCACAGTAGCGGACCATCTGGTTGTTGATGAACTCTGAGCCGTTGTCGGAGTCGATCGCCAGGACTTTAAACGGCAGCTCTCTCCTCATCTCCTCGAAGGCCTCCCGGATCCCGAAAGCGCCCTTTCCCAGGACCGTCCGCGTTTCCACCCAGGTTGAGCCGATATCGGTCAGGTTGAAGGAGAAGGCAAAGGTTCCACTGGCGTTCTCTCCGCTGTGGGAGACGGTGTCGAGCTCCAAGTGCCCCGGCGTCTGGACGTCCCAGTGTTCGCATTTAATCGGGATCTGGTGCCGCAACAGAGTCCCCGGTTTAGTCCGTCCGTAGATCCGCCGCCTTAACTCCCGCTTCTTGCCCTCGAGCGCCCGGTCGATGGTCCGGGGGCTGACCTGAAGAAGTAGAGCTTCTTGCCCGGAAGTTAACGAGTATCGTTTCCTGATCCACGGCCGCCAGAGCGCCAAGATCACTTTCAGCCGGACTGACCACGGATAGCCCGCCTCCTCCCAGATCTTCTCGACGACTCTCATGAGGTCCGCACCATAGAGCGGTTTCCTTTTCCGACGAAAACAACGCTTCGGCCCGCCACATTCCTCGACCCGGCCAATCCTGCCAATAGCGTACTTGCGATGATAACCAGTGGCCTTGCAGAACTCGTCCAAGATCCGCGTCTTTCCCGCTTTCGAGGCTTGGCGGTAGCGTTTCCAGGTCGCATCCATCAGTTCCCTCCGACTGTGAAGATCCATGCCCGAGCCTCCTTAAGAAAAGAAGCTAGGGTACCCAGGATCCCTTTCCCGTGTCTACCTACGGTAAGATTTTTAAATGGCAAGATGATAGGCCTCACAGTAAGATTATAGACGGCGCGATTCG
>CAZYWP010000014.1:0-37455 GCA_964651495.1 uncultured Eubacteriales bacterium
GAGTAAAAGATGAGAGGCCTAGTCTCGACCGATTCAACAGAAGCCGGCCGCGCCGAACCGGGGCCGGAAAAAACACAGCTTCTGGTGATCGAAGACAGAAGGGGACAGCGGTCGTCTCTTCCCCGTTTTCTGAGCCGGATGGAATACGAGTATCTGTTTGCCCTCCAGGGAAACGAGAATTTTCTGGGCCTTTCTCATAATGGGACATGCGCAGCGCCTTGGATCGGGGACGAAACAAATGCGCAGAAGATTTTCCTGGCCAAAGAGGCCATGAAGGACCTCAGCCTTTGGTATGAGCATATTTTCCGCGACAGGGATGATCTGGACGAGGAAGACTTTGCCGAGAAACAGATTTTCTTCAACTCCAACCTGATTCATTTCATCGCCGCTACGGATGACAACGAAGACACCGTCGGCCATTCCCAGTTCGTCGCCAGCTACACCCTGCTACTCAGCCGGGAGTTGGGGATCGAAGACAAAAAGTTTCTAGCCGACATCGAGAGGGGAGCGCTGCTGCATGATATCGGCAAGATCGGGATTCCTGAATCGATCCTGCGCAAAAAGGGACCGCTAACTCTGTTCGAGAGGGAGATTATCAAAGACCACCCCCTGCTTGGTTTCAAGCTGATCGAGGAATTCGCCTTCCTCCAGAGAGCGGCCCAGGTTGTCCTGCATCACCACGAACATTATAACGGCCTCGGCTACCCCTATGGGCTGGCTGGAGAGCAGATTCCCCTAGAAGCCAGGCTCTTCTCGCTGGCCGACACCGTCGACGCCATCACTTCCGACCGGCCTTACCGGCAGGGAAGAAGCTTTGAAGAGGCGCGGCGTGAGATCGAACGGCACAGCGGGAGCCAATTTGACCCCGCCCTGGTGGAGGTCTTCCTCTCCATCCCCGAAGCGAGATGGCAGAAAACGAAAATGGAGACCTTGAGAAGGCTCCGTCTCCCCACCGTTCACTGATTGCTTTGGCCCGGTCTTTCCGACGCGTTTCCCGATTTCTGACCCCTGCTGTCCCCGTCGAGTCCCTCCTGATCGATCAGCGCGGCCAGGATTTCCGCCGTGTGGAAGGACCGGACCGGATGATCCTCTTCATGTAAACCCGAACGGAGCTGGAAGAGACAGCCGGGGCAGTCGGTGGCCACGACGGAGGCCCGGCTTTCCTTTATTTCCCTCTTCTTGTTTTTCCACAGATGAGCGGAAATGGCGGGGTTGTGAAAGGAAAAAACGCCGCAAAAGCCGCAGCAGGACGGTGGCTCCTTTGCCGCCGCAATCTCAAACCCGAGCGAGCTCAGAAGCTCCGTCGGCCTGCCGCCGGGCTTCAACTCGGCCAGGTAATGGCAGGGATAGTGATAATAGATCGTGCCTTGGCCGGTGCGCCCGACTTTCAACGGGACTTCCCCCCGATCGGCCACGAAGGTCGTGAAATCGACGACCCTGTCGCGCCAGCGAAGGGCCCGGCTATCCAGCTTGGGATAGTGATTTTTGAGGACCGCGTGCCCGGTCGGACAGACAGTCAAGATGTAGTCGGGGTCCTCTTGCTCGAACGAGCGGAGGTTCTGCTCGGCCAGCGCCCGCACCGCCTTTTCATCTCCGAGGTGAAGGCTGGGAGCGCCGCAGCAAGCCTGTCCTTCCGGAAGCACCGCTGTATAGCCGAGATGGCGAAGGGTTTTGAGCACGCCTTCTCGGACTTCGGGGAAAAAGAACTTAACCAGGCACCCCTGGAAAAAGTAGACCTTTCTGCTATCCCCGCGGACGGCCGGGGCCCCTTTCTGCGGCTTGAGGAGGGGGAGCCTTTTCCCTCTGGCCCAGACGAGCGGCAATGACCGGAGATGGCCGTTTTTTTGCCAGAGTCGCTGGACTCTGGCCAGGAGTGAGGCTCCCATTTCAGCTGCCGCTCGCCTCCGAAATAGGGAGGACAGCGCTTTTTCCACGGCGGATGGCCCCTGCGCCGTCTTGAGCTTCACCAGGAGCTCTCCGGTGGGGATTCCGACCGGACAGAAATCTTCACACTTCTTGCAGTCGGCGCAGAAGGCCAAGGTCTTGGCTGACTCCGCTACCGAGTCCGTCATCGCCGTCAGGAGCGTCCCGATGCCCCCCGGATATACAGGCCCTCCAAAGACGTGGCCGCCCACCGACTGAAAAACCGGGCAGACGAGCATGCAGCCGCCGCATTTCAGGCAGTAGAGGACTTCGTGAAAGTCCTCGTTTTCGGCCAGGGCGAGCCGGCCGTTGTCGAGGATGATGATATGGACTTCCTCCGGGCCGTGAACGCCGGTGACGAGCTCTTTCTCGATATCGGTGGTCGAGCTGGGCCCGGTGATGAAGGATACATAGGAAGTCAGCTTTCGGCCGGCCGACGCCGCCGTCAGAGCCTTGAGAAGAGTTGTCGCTTCTTCCATGGTCGCGACGAATTTTTCCGTCGTGACCAGGGCGATATGGACGGGAGGGAGGGTGGTAACAAGGCGGGCATTCCCTTCATTGCTGACGATGACGAGAGTGCCGGATTCGGCGACGGCGAAATTCGCCCCGGAGATGCCGATATCCGCCTGGAAAAAGTATTTCCTCATTTCCTCGCGGGCAAGGCGGACTATTCCTGTGGCCTCGGCCGGCACCGGGCGGCCCAGCCGGCGGCACAGCAGTTCCGCCACTTCTTCTTTGGTTTTGTGCAAGGCCGGGGCGGTGATGTGGGAAGGCCGCTCACCCGCCAGCTGGACGATCCACTCTCCGAGGTCAGTCTCCACGACCTGGAACCCACCGGCCTCGAGGAAACCGTTCAGCTTGATTTCCTGGCTGACCATGGATTTTGACTTAACGATGAGCTTCGCCTTTTTCTGCCGCGCGATTTTTAATATCAGGTCCAGGGCCTCTTGAGGCTGGGAGGCCCGGTGGACGAGCGCTCCGGCCCTGGCCGCCTCGCGGCTGAAATCATCGATCAGCCGGGGAAGCTCGCGGACGTTCTTTTCCCGGATTTCCCGGGCCTTCTTTTTATATTCCTCCCACGGGATTTCCCGGCTCAGAGGTTCGAATTTTTTATAGTGCTGGCCGGAGGCGCGGCCGAGCGCTTTCTGCAGGTTGATGTCTTTGAGGGCCCGCCAGACCTTCCTCTTCTGGCGCAGGCGGGAAAGCAATCAGGACTCCTTTTCTTTTTTAGACAGGTAGGACTGGGAATCGACCAGGATCTCCCTCGGCTTGCTGCCCTCCGAGGGGCCGAGGAGGCCCTCCTGTTCCATCTGGTCGATGATCCGGGCCGCCCGGGCGTAGCCGAGCCTCAGCTTCCTCTGGAGCCACGACGCCGAAGCCTGGCCGGTGGCGAGGACGAGCTTGACCGCTTCTTCATAGAGCTGGTCCTTTTCGTCCGATCCTTCCCACCCCTGCTCGGCCGGGGCTTTGACGAACCTGACCAGCTTGGTGTCGAATTCGGGAGCCCGCTGCTCCTTGACGAATTTGACCAGACGGGTGACTTCCGGCATGGAGATGTAAGCGCAGTGCAGCCGGATCAGCCGCGGATAATTGGGAGGCATGAAAAGCATGTCTCCCAGCCCGAGCAGCTTGTCGGCCCCCGAGGCGTCGATGATAATCCGGGAGTCCACTTTCGAGGGCACGCGGAAGGCGATCCGGCTGGAGAAGTTGTTCTTGATCGTCCCGGTGATGACGTCGATGGACGGCCGTTGGGTGGCCATGACCAGGTGGATGCCCACGGCCCGGGCAAGCTGGGCCAGACGGGCGATGCAGTACTCAATCTCCTGGGCGCCGATCATCATTAACTCGGCCAGCTCGTCGATGATGATGACGATGTAAGGAAGGGGCTTGTGCTTCTTGAGCTCCTCGTCGCTCAGTTCTCCCTTTTTCTCCTTCAGGATTTTATTGACCTGGTGGTTGTACTGGATGATGTCCCTGCACTTGAGGTGGCTGAGGCGGTGATAGCGTTCCTCCATCTTTTTGATGGCGTCCATCAGGATGCCGCCCGCCTTCTTCGGGTCGTTGATGACCGGACTGAGGAGATGAGGAATGCCGTCATAGAGGGTGAATTCGAGGCGCTTGGGGTCGATCAGGATGAGCTTGACCTCGTCGGGGCTCGCCTTGTAAAGGATGCTGGCGATGAGGGCATTCAGGGCGACGCTCTTTCCCGTTCCGGTGGCCCCGGCGATGAGAAGATGGGGCATGATCGAAAGGTCGGTGACATAGACCTCGCCGTGGATGGTCTTGCCCAGGGCGAAGGTCAGCTTGGAGGGGGACTTGATGAATTTTTCGGACTGGATGATATCCCGGAGCTTGATAATCTCCCTCCTGTTGTTGGGGATTTCCACCCCCAGCGAGGACTTGCCCGGGATTCGCTGGATCCTCACCGACTCGGCCCCCAGGGCGAGGGAGAGGTCCTCGGAGAGGTTCGCCACCTGGCTGACCTTGATCCCGGGATTGGGATAGAATTCGTAGGTCGTGATGACGGGGCCGGGATGATATTCCTTGACCTCGCCCTCGACGCGGAATTCCTTGAGCTTTTCCTCGATCCGCGTCTTTTTTTCGTACAGCTCCTCCCTGTCGATCTGTTCGGACGGCGCTCCGGGGTCGAGCAGGGTGAAGGGCGGAAGGTTGTAGTCGCCTTTCTTCTCCATCTCGGGAAAAAGGAGTTTATCCGGCCGGGCGGGGGGCTGGATGAGCATCGGCTCCGGCCGCTCCCCCTTCTTGAGCGTTTTTTTCGCCTCTTTTTTGTCTTTTCCTTTTATTTTTTCTTCTTCCTCTTCCTTGTCCGCTTCTTCTTCCGTTCTTCTCTGGGGCTTTTCCGCAGCCTGAGTGTACTTCCCGATCACTTTTTTCCGCATTTTCTCCTTGGCCTTGGATTTCCTGTAATCGGTGATGCGAATCCGGACATTCTTAAAAGCGAAACTCAAAAAACGGGTGAAGAAACGGAAAAGCCTGCCCAGCGAAAACTCGGTCGAGAAGAGGATGAAAAGCAGAAGCAGGGCGAGGAGAAAAATAAGCGACCCGGCCTGGCTGAAATAGCGAACGAGAAATGAGGAGAAAAGTTCGCCCGTCAGGCCGCCGGCCTGGATATCGGCCCCCTGCCACGATAAGCGGTGGAAGAGCAGAGAAGATAGCGAGCCGAGGAGCAAGAGGAAAAAAAGGCCCCCGCCGAACCTTCGGACAAGACGCGGGTCACCCCGGGGCGCCAGGGCTCTCACGCCCAGATAGCCGAACAGGAGCGGGAGGAGAAAAGCCGCCAGCCCGAAGAGCTGAAGAAAGGTCTCGGCCAGTGACGCGCCGACCCTGCCGCCGAAGTTGTGGGCTTTATAACCGGGAGAGGTGACGCTGGTCCAAGACGGGTCACGGGCGTCGTAGCTGACCAGGCTGATAATACAATAAATGCCGAAAAGCAGGATCAGGACGCCGAAGACCTCCCCGGACCGGAAAGCCTTTTTCCGCGAGGCTTTAGCCGGCGCCGCCGGCTTCTTTTTTTTTCGCCTCTTCATCGCCAGAATTATAGCACACCTGACGTTGAATTCTGAAAGATGGGAAAGGACAGGGGGATACGGACGCGACCGCTCAGAAAGCAAAGACGAGGCCGGCCCCGTACTCCAAACCACCCAATTGAACTCGGATACCCTCCAGCTCGGCCCGGGCCCAGGTGTATTTAACTTTCAGGTTGAGCATCAGCGGCACGGTCTTATTGAACCTGAGATAAGTTCCTCCAGTCACATGATAGCCGTTGGCATAGTTCAGGGTCGTCCCGATGGGGTTGTCCTCGTAGTAAAAATAGAAGTCAAGGCCCCCCCCGACATAGGGGTTGAAGAGGCCGAGGGGGAAAATGTAGCGGAGTCCCAGGGAAATCGGGACCATATAGAAGTCGGTTTTTTCTTTGGAAAAACTCAGCTCGCCCTGGCGGGAGTAGTATTTCACTTCGAGATAGAAATTGACGTCGGAGACGATGGCCGAGGACAGGGCCAGACCGCTCATCAGGCCGCCCGTGGGATAGACGGCTTCAAAGCGGGGCTCGTTCATGTCGTAGCTTCCAAACAGGACCTCTAAAGAACCCTGGCGGATCGGTCGGTCAGCGGCCGGATAAGCGAGGACATTTAAGAGCAGGAACGAATATAGTAAGAATATCCAATTGCGGTGAAAATGCTGTTTGACCAACATATTCCTCCTTCTCGAGAGCATTTCTGCCGGTCGGCTTTTCCTGGATCGTCGACTGGCCTGAAGGACCGTTGCCCATCGCTTTTCCCAAGACGACGGGGCACAAGATCTACGTCCGGCGCATATCATAGCATGACCCGACACGCCGAGCAAGATGAGATCACCGGGAAGTCCCCCCTTCCTCCTTCCGATTCTTCCGGGAATTTGAATATAGGCGGCGGGTGCGATTTCGAGAGGAATGGTTTATACTGAGGAAAGCAGACATGAGGATAGAAAGAATCGCGTTCCTGCCTCTCATCGCCGCCCTGTGCCTGTTTTGCGGCTGTACGGGAAATGATCAGCCCGGTGACAACTCCCGGGAGGGCGAGGCCGGAACGCCGCAACTCCAGGCCCAGGTCCCTTTCCCCGGCCGAATTGTTTTTCAGTCCGACCTGGATGGCGATAATGAGATCTTTCTTCTGACGAGTCGGGAACTGAAACAGCTTACGCACAACACCTGGGATGACCGCTATCCGCGCTGGTCGCCCGACGGTCAGAAAATCGCTTTCTCGGCCAACCCGAGAGGCAATTTTGATATCCATATCATGGACGATCAGGGTGAGAACGTGACCGCAGTGACTGATTCTCCAGAAGACGAAGTGGACGTCGCCTGGGTTCCAGGCCAGGAGAGCCTCGTCTACTCGGAGAGACGGAAAAAGGCGTTCGGCAGCAGGTTCACCATCTGGATGATCGACCCTGGCTCGAAGGTCAAGAAAAAGGCGATCCCCGGGTTCGATGAATCAAATCAGCTTCCCGATGTCTCCCCCCACGATCCCTGGCTGGCTTTCACCGGCAAGAGGACAATCGGCTGGGATGCTCTCTTGTATGATTGGAGGGAGGGAAAAATCAGAGATTTGACAACAGGAGGGAAGTCCTGCCGTCCCCGCTTTTCCTCCGACGGACAGATGATCGCCTATGTCTCGTCCGAAGCGGACGGCAAGGGCGACATCTGGACGATCAACGCGGATGGGAGCGCCCGGCGGAGGGTCACCGAACGGGACGACGCCTATGATTATTTTCCTTCCTGGTCGCCGGATGGAACGCAGATTGTCTTTGGCTCGAATTATAAGGACCATTACGCGGACAAGGGGGAATGGGACCTCTACCTGGTCAGGGTGAGCGACCAGACCGTCACGCTTTTGTTTGCTTCGCCGGGAAAGGACGTCTTTCCCGACTGGCAAAGGAGAATCGTGCCCGAATCAATCGGGGAACCCCTCAACAGGTTGAGATCGCTCCGCTGAACGCCGAGCTCAGGGCATTTTCTTGAGCAGGAACTTCCACAGATATTCTTTAGGCACTCCCAGGATCTGTTCTCTCCACAGACGGTCGCAGCCGGCGCAGGTTTCGAGGTCGGCGATGTCGCCGCGGAGGATCTTGGTCCGCAGCCGGACCATCTGATCGTTGTTCCAGATTTGCCTCAGCGGCGCATCCCGGACGTTGCCCAGCGTCAGGCATCCGTGGAAATCCTGGGTGCAGGGGAGGACCGAGCCGTCCCAGAAAATGATCAGCGCCTGCCACAGGAAAGTGCAGGGGACGTATTTTTTCTTTTTCCGTTCCGGGCCGATCTCGCCGGCCCAATTGTGCATTTCCTTGACTTCGATCCGGTCGAGAGGCAGACCCTTGAAATTGTCCAGGAATGCTCTCTTCTGCCGCTCGTCGACTCCGGCGTAGATTTCCGGGAAGTCGATGAGCTCGAGGGCCGCGTACGGCGTCTTGGAGCGGAGATCGCGCTTTATCTCGAGGAAGCGGACGATGTTGCGGATGGTCTTCGCGAAATCGGCGTTGACCCGGATGCTCTCATACGTTTTTTGATCGTAGCCGTCGAAGGAAAAGGAAATCTGGTCGAGGCCGGCGGCGATGAGGGCGCGGGACTTCTCTTCGTCGAGCAGGGTCGCGTTGGTGTGGAATTTGGTCGTGATTCCCGCGTCGCGGGCATACTTCACCATCCGGGGGAATTCGGGGTGGAGGAGACCTTCGCCCCGATGGATGAGGTTGGCATCGAAGACGAAGGCGCGGGCCTCGTCGATGATCTTCTGGAACAGGCCGAAGTCCATGAACCCCTTTTCCTCCTTCTTGAGGCTCTGGTTGGGGCACATGACGCAGCGGAGGTTGCAGACGCTCGTCGTCTCGACCCAGATCCTGGCGGGGAGGTAAGAGAGGCGGACTTTTCGTCTTTTATAGCTCCAGAATACGCGGGCCAGCCGCTTGTAATATTGGATCCGGCTCACTCGAGTTCCTATCTGTCGTCGGCGCTTTCTCGCACCCTGCTTTATACCATTCTCCAGGGATTCCCGCAACGGCAGGGAATCATCCGGAATCGCCGCAAGAAACACTCGCCGGGTCCTGTCTCGGTTCACCCCCGGCGGGGGACCCCCGAACCGCTCGGCCCGCCGAGTGTTTATTTCGGGAATCAGCGGGATGTCAGGAGGTCATATAACTGGACGAACTGAGCGATGGTCAGCCGCTCAGCCCTGACGTCGCCCGGCAGAGACAGCTGTCCCAGAGCCTCCCTTCCGGCTTCCGCCGGAAGGGGGAGTTTTTTGAGGTTATTGAGCAGTGTTTTTCTCCGGCTGGCGAAGGAGAGACGAAGGAAATTGCGGAAGCGCTGTTCGTCCCGGACCGCATGGAGAGGGCGGTCTCTTTTCGTCAGCGAGATCAGGGTCGAGACAACCCGGGGCGGTGGGATGAACGAGCCGGGCGCCACATCAAAGTGCAGGCGGACGTCGAAGTCGATCTGGAAAAGAATGGAAAGGGGCGCGAATTTCTTTGTCCCGGGCCGGGCGGCGATTCGTTCCGCCACCTCTTTTTGAAGAAGAAAGACGCTGGCCGCAAAGAGGTCCTTATCCTTCAGGATCCGGAAAAGCAGCGGGGTCGAGATGGAATAGGGGAGGTTTCCGACGATTTTCGTCTTGCCCTGGAACGACTTCTCTCCGGCGAGGAGGTCTCTGAACCTGATCCTCAGGACGTCCTGCTCGAGGATGGTCAGGTTGTCTTTTTTCTGCTCCAGCAGGTACGGAATGAGGTTTTTATCCTTTTCCACGGCGATCACCTTGGCGCAGCGTTCGCTCAAGGGAAAAGTCAGGGCCCCTTTTCCGGCCCCGATCTCGATGACCAGCTCGTCCGGCCGGGGCGCGATGACGGCGATGATTTTCCGGAGAATGGAGCGGTTGGCCAAAAAATGCTGGCCCAGGGCTTTCCTTCGTCTCATCGGTAAATTTTCTTGAATTTCAGGGCCATGATGAGGGTCTCGAGGAGGGTCAGGACGGTCAGCTTGGTTTTTCCCTTTTTCCGGTCGACGAAGACGATCGGCACCTCGACCAGGGAAAAGCCCAGGAGATGGGCTTTGTAGAGTGTTTCGAGGACCACCGAGGGGCCTACGGAAATCAGGTCTTCCAGGTCGATTTTTTGCAGGACTTCCCGGCGGAAGCAGCGAAACCCCGAGGTGACGTCGCGGACCGGGAGGTGAAACTGGCGGCGGAGGAACAGCCTCACCAGCCGGGTGATGATGCGGCGATGGAGGGGCCGGTCGGCGTCCCTGCCCCCTTTGACAAAGCGCGAGCCGAGGACGACGTCGGCGCTCCCGGCGGCTTCAAGGAGGAAGGGAATGAAGCGAGGCTCGTGTGACCCGTCGCCGTCCATTTCGATGACATAGTCAGCCCCCAGGGAGAGAGCCGTTGTGAAGCCTTCGATCCCGGCGGCGCCCCGGCCCCGCCGTTTCTTCCGCAGGAGGAGACGGACCCGCGGGTCTTTTTCGGCCAGGCGTTCCACGGCTCCGGCCGTTCCGTCCGGTGAATCATCGTCCACCACGAAGACGGTCAGGTCGCAATCCACAGGGAGGCTGAGGATCTTGTTGACCAGCTCTTCGATGTTCTCCCGCTCGTTATAAGTCGGGATCAGGACGATGATTTTGTGTTTGTTTCCAGCCATAAGGGGATCAGACGATCTTGCGGATTTCTTCAAAAACCCCCGCGGGCGTAATCTCCTTCATGCACATCCCGTCGGGACAAGTTTTCTTGTAGCAGGGAGCGCAGGAGACGGCGGCGAAGAGCTTGACCCCGCGGCCGTAGAGGTCGATCTCCTGAGGACAGGTCGGCCCGAACAGGGCCACGACCTTTTTTTTCAGGGCGATGGCCAGGTGCATGCCCAGCGTGTCGGAGCAGACGACGAGGTCCATCCGGGAGATGAACCCGGCGAACTCAAGAAGGGAGTTCTCGCTTCCGGTGTCATAGACCGCCGCCCGGCTGCGGCGGGCGATTGCCTGGTTCATCGCCCGCTCCCGGCGTCCGCCGAGAAGGAAGACCGCTGCGCCCAGCTTCCGCCGAAGCAGAGAGATGAGCTCGATGTAATAGGCAGGCGGCCACTGCTTGGTTTCGAATTTTGACCCCGCGCCCGTGTTCAGACCGACGGCGAGTCGGCTCCCGCCGATACGGTGCCGGCGGAAAAAGCGGTCCGCCTTGGCCGCGGCCTGATCGGGAAGAACGAAGACGTATTCGTCCCTTTTATGAGGGACCTCGGCGATTTCATGGACGATTTCCTGGTAGGTTTTTTGATTGCGGAAAAATTTAAGGCCGTCGTCGACGCCCAGACGCCAGGCATATTCCGAAGCCTTGTTGAAGATAGTGAGATTTCCGTTTTCGTTCATCCCGAACCCGAGTTTTCGCGCCGCTTCCACCCGAGTGGCGAGCGCTGTCAGCCCCGGTTCTTTGTCCAGGGAGATTAGGAGGTCGATCTTTTCCACTAGAAGCGGCAGGACATTTTCCAGGCTGTAAACATACAGCCGGTCGATATAGGGGTTGTGCTGCAGCAGATCCCGGCTCTCCTCGTCGACCAGCCAGGTGATGTGACTGCGGGGATATTTTCTCTTCAGGGCGGGAAGAAGAGGGGTTGTGCGCAGGACATCCCCCTGGGCCCGGCATTTGATGATCAGGATCCGGGAAGGGAAGGGCTCGAAGTGTGGACATCCGCCGCACAGCCGCCGGTGGCGGCAGGGCTTCTCTCCCTTGAAATGAAGGCAGTTGGGCCTGAGCATCAATCGTATTTATGCCACAAATAGAATGACAAGACAATGTCAGGCCTCTGAATCTGGGTGAAGGCGGGACGATTTTGTGGTATATGTAAAGGAGTCAAGATGAACAAAGAATACCGGGGCAGCATGCAGAAAGAGCTCCTGGAGGGGCGCAAATCCCTGTTTTCCAAGTACACGGACATCTTCGTGGGCGAGAAGGGATTCTGGCGGCTGGCCCGCTTCGAGCTGATCACTCTGTTCTTCTCCTGGATCCCCGGCGCCCTCGGCCTCGCCCTGAGAAAAGTCTTTTACCCCTGTCTGTTTCAGAAAGTCGGGAAGGGCGTCATCTTCGGCCGGAACATTACGCTCCGCCATGCCCATAAGATTTCTCTCGGGTCCAGCTGTTTTATCGACGACAGCGCCGTCCTGGACGCCAAGGGGGAGACGAACCAGGGGCTGCACCTGGGCGACAATGTCTATATCGGGCGCAACACCATCCTGAGCTGCAAGGAAGGTTCGATCTTCATCGGTGATTTCGGAAACGTCTCGGCCAATTGCAGCCTGCTCTCGGAGACCGAAATCCGGCTCGGCAAGTACTGCTTCCTGGCCGGCCACTGCTATCTGGTGGCGGGGGGCAACCACAGCTTCGATGACATCACGGTTCCGATCATGTTCCAGCCGTCGCTTTCGAAGGGCGGGATCCAGATCGGTGAGGACGTCTGGCTCGGGGCGGGCGTCATCGTCCTCGACGGTGTCCGCATCGGCCGGGGAAGCGTGATCGGGGCGGGCGCGGTGGTCACCGGGTCGTTGCCCGAGTATGCGGTGGCGGTGGGAAGTCCCGCCAGGATGATCAGAGACCGGCGGCAGAACAAAACCGCCCCTAAGTCCTAATCTGTTTTGCCTGTCCTTTTCCCACTCCTGGATCACGACCGAGGTCCGCGACCGCTCCCCTTCAATTTTACAGCCAGCCCTGCTCTTTGTACCAGGCGACTGTCCGGCCGATTCCGGTCTGAAAATTTGTGCTTGGCCGGAAACCCAGGTCAGCCCGCGCCCGGGCGGTCGAGAGTGGCTTGGAATGGATGAAAAAACTCAATTTCGGCCGGCTGAGCGGGGGTTCCTTGCCCCAAAGAGAGAAGGTTTTTTCGAGCAGAAAAGCGCCAATGCGGGCGGGAAAGAGCGGCAGGTGGAACCGCGGGATCCTTTTTCCGCAGGCCGCGGCGATCGCCCGGGCCATTTCCCCGACCGTCATGATTTCCTGCCCCGCCAGGTGGTAGATCGCCCCCCTGGCGCCCCTGGTCGAGGCGGCGAGGAGTCCGTCCACGAGGTCGTCGATGTAGACGGGCGTCTGACGGCCCGTGCCCCGGCCGGCCAGGACGAAACGGCCGTCATGGATCGCCTTGATCAGTTTGAACGTCCGCGGGTCGCGGGGCCCATAGGCCCAGCCGGGCCGGACGACGACAACCTCCATCCCCGTTTCGGCGAAGCGGAGGGCGCTCCGCTCGCCCTCGAGTTTCGCCCGGTCATAGACGAGGAGCGGCCGCGGCGGATAAGATTCGTCGGCGATGTTTCCGTCCTTAACCGCGCCCAGCACCCCGGCCGAGCTGCAGTGGACGACGCGTCCGACCTTGGCCTCCCCGGCGGCCCGGAGGACCACCTCCGTCCCCGCGGCGTTGACCCGGAAAAATTCATCCCGGCTGATTCTTGCCGAACCCAGGGCCGAGGCCAGATGAAAAAGGACGTCGGTTCCCTTCAGACATTGTCTCAGGAGTTCCGAGTCGGCGATATCCCCTCGAACGACCTCAACCGGGCCCTCCTGCAGGATACGCGCCGAGTGAGCCAGAGCCCGGACCTGCCATCCGTCTTTGAGCAGGGCGTCGATGAGATGGCTGCCGATGAACCCCGACCCGCCGGTGATGAAGGCACGCATGCGATCAGTCCGGCCCGGTCTTTCTACCGTCCCTACAGGCCAGTTCGAGGATCCGGGCCATCTTCTCCAGGTATCGCGGAAGCGTGTATTCACGGTCAGCCAGTTCCTTGGCGGAGCGGGCTCTTTCCCGGGCTTCCTCGCTGTCCAGGGCAAACCGGATCCCCTGAGCCAGGCTCTCCGGGCTCGGGTCGGCCAGGACGGCCAGGCTCGGGCTCAGGACTTGGGTGTGCGTCCAGAGGTTGGTGGCGACGAGCGGCTTGCCCGACTTGAGAAAAGAATAAATCTTGAGCGGAGTGTTGGTCCCGGAAAGGCGGGGCGAAACAAGGACGTCGGCCAGGGAGATGTAGAGCGATATCTGCGCAGGAGGGACCCTGTCGACAAAGAGGGTTCGCGCGGCGAGTCCGAGGGCCGACGCCCGCGCCCTCATCTCGGCCAGCGCAGGGCCGCTTCCGCCGACCAGGACGAAGACGACCCGGCCTCCCACGTTCCTGGCGGCATCCAGGAGCAGAGGAATGCCCTGGTAGGGCTCAAAATTGCCGGCGTAGAGGACGATTTTCTCCCCCTGCGGTGCGAGCTCACGCCTCTTTTTCGCTACCTCCTCCGCCGAGAATTCGGCGCCGGGAAAATCAAGGAAATTTTCGAGGAGGACTGCTTTGCCCGCCTGGCCAAGGGCAACCGCACGGTCCATCAGGTCGGGGCAGATGACGATGACGGCGCGGGAATTTTTCAGGACGAAGCGCTCGAAAGTCTCGAAGAGCGAAATCAAAAAGGACGACCGGGTGAACTCGAAATTCCGCAGTTGCTGAGGCAGGCTGGAGTGCATATCGTAGATATGCGGCTTCCGCCAGATCCTGGCCAGGCAGGCCCCGAAAATGGCGGCCTCCTCGTGGGAAAAAACGATGTCATACCGGTTCAGCAGAAGTTCGGCCACCGTCCGCAGCAGTAGGATAGCATCCAAGGGAAGCTTGATCAGCGACGGGCCGATTTTCACCCGGCGCAGGCCGAGGAGATTGGGCGGCCGGATGATTCTGAGGTTCGGCAGGGCCGGACTCTGGCCGATCGGGTAGGTCACGAGGTCCACCCGATGTCCGAGCCGGCCCAGGGCCATGATCCGGAAATAGATGCTGATCGGAGTCCCCCGCGGCTCGAAGAACGGCTCGGGGGCGAGCATCAGGATTTTCATTGATGACTGGGCGGGGGGCTTTCTTCGGTCGAGGAGTCAATGACCTCGCGGATGAAATAGATCGCCTTCCCCGAGGACTCGTGGTAGGCGCGGACCATGATCTCCGCCAGGAGGCCGAGGGTGATGAACTGAAACCCGATGACGATCAGGAGAACGCCGAGGAAAAGGAGGGGCCGCTCGGCCAGGGACTTGTTGAGGAAGAGCCTTTGATAGGACAGCCAGAGAGAGATGATAAACCCCAGGGTCCCGCTGACCAGCCCGACGAACCCGAAGATCTGCAGCGGCCGCGTTGAATAGGTGAGGAGAAATTTGACGGTCAGCGTATCCAGGATGACCCTGGTGAAGCGGAAGATGTTGTACTTGGATTTCCCGTGCTTGCGCCGACGGTGGTTGACCTGGACTTCGGCGATGGCCACTCCCATGTGGCTGGCGATGGCCGGGATGAAACGGTGCAGCTCGCCGTAGAGCTTGATGTTCTTAATCACCTCCCGCCGGAACGCCTTGAGCGTGCAACCGTAATCGTGCAGCCGGACATGGGTGATCCGGGAAATAAGCCAGTTGGCGACGGCCGAAGGGACGCGGCGGGAAAAAAATCTGTCCCGCCGGTTCCTGCGCCAGCCGGAGACGAGGTCGAATCCTTCCTCGATCTTCTGGACAAGCCGGGGAATGTCGGCCGGGTCGTTCTGCAAGTCGGCGTCCAGGCTGACGATGATCTCTCCCCTGGCGTGGTCGAACCCGGCGGACAGGGCCGCCGTCTGGCCGAAGTTCCGGCGCAGCCGGATGATCCTGACCCGGGCGTCCTTTTTCTGGAGTCCTTTGAGGACCGGCCAGGAGCCATCGATGCTCCCGTCGTCGACGAAGATGATCTCGTAGAGATGCTCCAGTTTGTCAATCGCACTGACCAGTTCCTGGTGGAGTTCCGCCAGGTTATCGGCTTCATTATAGACCGGGATAATGAGGGATAAGTCGACCCGCTCCGCTCTGTCCATCCCGGCCAATATATCATAAAGACAGCGGGCCATCAATTTTGTTTTTTTGCTTGATTTCGCCTTTTTTTTGTGGTAAAAATGCCGACACCCTTGGAGAGGGACCGGGGAGGGTTTTCCCGGATTTTGGAGGCGTGGGGTGGCATGGCGCTCCTGAGAAGAGCTTTTCTCATGTGGGGCGGCGCAAGCCTGGCCGGCGCCGGCTTGGCCCCCCGGGCTTTGTTCCCCTCATCTTATCCGCGGAAATCTTCCTCAGACTCTCCTTCCCTGGCCAGGGATCAGCTGCTCAACGAAGAATTCCCCTTTCCCTTTGACGAAAAATATTTTGCCTGCTCCGAGAGGGTCTTCAACTTGCGGGCTTCCGGCGGAGGCTGGCGGGCCGGGCTCAGTCTGGTCATGAGGCCGGGAAAAACGCTGGATGTGAAGGTCCTGACCGCAGAGAGCCCGGAGGGGCTGGCCGCCACCAAGGACGTGATGACCTTTTACGGCGTCGGTGATATCCTGGAGACAGAGTTCTTCGCCGGGGATATCCCGAGGCTGTACTATCAGGTGCTCTACCGCGAGGGGGGAGAGAGCTGGAAAGCCCTGGCGCCCAAAAGCGTCAAGCTCCCGGCGGTCCTGGACCGGGGCGGCGAGCTCAAGGTTATCCTTCTCTCGGATGACCACACTTTCGACGACGGCGACTGTCTCGTGTCCGATGACCTCAAGGCCGCCAAGCTGAGCGGCGATTATGTCAACACGCTCCTGCGGGAGTTGCGCTTCAACCCGCTCCTCCGGCCGCAGACTGCCCTGCGGCACCTTAAAAACGGGCTCTGTCTGGCCCACGCCCTCCGCTATATCATGGCCAGCGAGGACCCCGACCTGATCATCAACCTGGGTGACACCACCGGCATCGGCGCAAGCTACAAGTGGGCCGGGCTTGGACTCCCGACCGTCGGGCTGACCGACAAGGAATATGATTATATTTCCCATACCCTCTGGCTCCGGATGAGAAAACTCTACTCCGGCCTGACTCCCTATGTTCCTGTGCTCATCGCCCAGGGCAACCATGACGGTGAGGAGCAGTGGACTTCGGCCCGGTTCCGGGCGGGCGAGTGGCGGAAAAAGCTCTTCCCCACGCCCGATGACCGGACTTATCCCGAAGGCGGCCATCCCGACGGCCTTTATTATGCGCTCTCTTTGGGAACCGACAACTCTTATCGGGGGGGCGCGCGGTTCATCATCCTCCACACGACCGCGTTTACCGGTGACCGGCATCCCCAGAAACCCGAGGAATGGACCCTGGGAGAGGGCCAGCTCCGCTGGTTCGAGAGCGTTCTTCGGGCGGGCGAAAGGGACTGGGTGTTCGCCTGCCTGCACCATGTCCTGGGAGGCTGGCCGGCGGGCTCGAATGAATTTGAGAAAAGCTATTCTTACGGCAGGGGGCCGCTGTTCACGTTCGAGGATTACCTCGGCTACGCCGACCCGGCCCGAGTCGAGCAGGTCCGGCTCACCGAGCTCGGCCAAGAGCATGGGTTGAGGGCTTTCCTCTACGGTCATGACCACATCTTTCACTCCAAGTCGATTGTCCAGGACCCCGGGGGAAAAGATATGCTGGGGGTCTGCTGCGGCGCGACCAAGTACATGGGTGAGGCCGGCTGGTGGAAAGGCCAGTATTGGCGCAGACATTATGGGCAGAGCGAGCAGCCGGCGCCGCAATTCTGGGGGCCGCCGGGCCTGACCCGGCTGACCCTCCGAAGGGACGAAGCGGTCATCGAGTATCTTGTCGCTGGATATTCGGCCTATACAAACATCCCCGAGAACGCGGGGGTCGGGACGGTGCTGACAACGCGGCGCCTGCTGAACCCGCCGCCCCGGCTCCTCATCGAACAAAAAGAGCTGTCCTTCCGGGCCGCCGAGGGCAAAATGGGGCCCCCTCCCCATGTCCTGCGAATCAAGAACGGCGGCGGGGGTGCTCTCCGCTTCGGCCTCAAATCGGATGCGGACTGGATATTTCTTTCGCCGGCGTCAGGACAGAGCTGGGGGGAGTGGGACGAGATCACGGTGACAGCCCGGACCAGGCGGCTGGCGGAAGGGTCCTACCAGGGCACAATCGCCATTGAAAGCGACGAAAGCGGGGGCACCCCATGCGAAGTCAAGGTCCGCCTGACCGTTGATCCGTTCTTCAATCATCCGCCGCGGAATTTCCGCGGCTGGAAAACGGAGAACGCGGGTTCATTCTCGGCGGAAGTGGACATCTCCCTGGCCTGGAGTCCGCACCCATTAAACAAGTCCGTCTCCAGGTACCGCGTTTATCGGCTGGACGACACGGGGAACCAGATCGTCCTGGGCGAAGTGGAGGCAAAGATCTTCAGTTATACGGTCAAAAATATGGCCCGGGCGAAAGCGCACCGTTTCGCCCTGGCGGCGGTGGACCGGAAGGGAAGAGAAGGCCAGCGCGGCTACACGACCGTCCCCTGAAGACGGCCCCCCCGAAGAAATTACCTGGAGCGGCGGAATTGTCTAATTTTTCGGGGGAGGTACTGAGAGCCAGAGCTTTCCCGGGATGAATTGGTGGGTGCGGCGAATCAGTGGAGCGCTTCGACGCCGTCGATGCCGAAGGTGAATTCGCCTGGGTGATTTCTGAAGAATTTGGCCGGCAGGTCCGGGTTATTGTGGGGCTTGAAAATGATCCGAATCTTTTTTATAGATTGAAAGCGGCCGAGTTCGAATTTTTCCGGGGCGCTCCTTCCCGTGCCTTGGCCGATGACCTCCCAATCGCCTCTTTCCCCCATGACCAAAACACCATACCAGAAGCCTTCCCACCACTGGTAAGCCGTCGCGTCTGTCGCGACATCGCCTTCTTCAGCCTCCGTCATCACCTCTTGTAAGCCTGCCAGCCTGGCGTAGACGGCAATGTCTTCGCCCGGCCCGTTTCGGGCGCTGAAGTCGAGATCCAGGAGGCCGAGCATTGATATTTCGGCATACCGGCCGTCGGGTAAATGCAGGGCGTATTCCGGGTTTTCTACCAGATAGGTTTCCGGCAGAACCTGAGTGGCATGGATAGGGCCCTGGGCTTCAAGTGGTCCCATCCTGGCCCGAGAAGGCTCAGAAGTGGCTGCCGTCTCGGAGTCCTGGCCGGCAGGCATCTGCTCCGTAACTGCAGGCTCGCCTTCGGCCGCCTCCGGAGAGGTCATCGTGACCGCTGGCGTTTTGCGGACCGATTGGAGATCGGCGTTGGTGATGACCTTGACGTTTTTCCCCTTGAGCTTTTCCCGGCGTTCCTGTTCCGCCTTGGAGACTTCCACCAGGCTCTGAGAAAGGAGCAACCCGGCCGAAAGCATTGCGATCAAGATTCGAGGTGCTGTTTTGCTCATCTTTTGCTCCCCTTATAATTATAGACAATTTCCCGAAAAAAGCAATTTTCTGGTGCTTTTTTGTCCCTGGCGATGATTCAATTAGAAGAGCGTTTTTTCCAATTAGATGAGGCGAGGGGTTGGCATGCCGGAGACACTTCCAAGACTCTGTTCTTTTATTATTAAACCTCCCTTCCCTCCTTGGGGAATCAAGGAGGGAGGCTGGTCAGCGTCTCCGGAAAGGTCGGAGAGGAAGACCGTCGAAGACTGAGCGGGCGTTGCGAGGAGAGAAGCGACGTGGCGATCTCCAGGAGATTGCTTCGCTTACGCTCGCAATGACAATAATCCTCGCTGGGACAAATCCGCGTTCTGACGACCCCAACCCCGAGCCTCCTTCGTTGACAAGGAGGGGGGTTTTGGCTACAATCGGGCCAGTCCCGATGACCGATAAAAAAATCCTGATCGTCGATTACGATGCCGTCAGCCTGGAAATTCTGGCCAGCATCCTCGAGCCGTGCAAATACCAGATCATCAGAGCCGCGGACGGCCAGGCGGCCTACGAGAAATTCAAGGAAGAAAAGCCGGATGTGGTCATCCTCGAGGCCATCCTGCCCAAGATTCATGGCTTTGACCTGACCAAAAGGATCACCGAGGAAAGCCGGGGCCGGGTTCCTGTCATCATCGTCACCGGGCTCTACCGGGGTCCCCAATACAGGCTGGAGGCCCTCTCCACGTTCGGAGCGACGGATTATTTCGAAAAGCCCGTGGACAAGGAACGCCTGTTGCGGACCGTGATGAGCCTGCTCAGCGAGGAAGAAGAGGTCGAGGAAGACCTGCCGAAGCCCGACCAGGTGCTCAAAGCGCTGGCGCAGAGAGGCAAGACTCAGGGCGCCGCTCCGGAAAAGTGACCTTCGCTCATGGATAATCTGTGGACCCGCTGCAACAACTGCCAAAAAATCCTGTACAAGCAGGATATCCTGGACAACCGGTTTGTCTGCCCCTCCTGTAACTTCCATTTCCGGCTGGCCGCCCGGGACCGGCTGGAGATGATGTTCGACGAAGGGAAATTCGAGGTGCTGGATGAAAACATCTTCCCGGTCGATATCCTTCATTTTGAGGATACCCAGAAATACACCGTCCGGCTGGAGGAGAACCAGAAAAAGACGGGCCTTTCCGAGGCTGTGGTCAACGCCAGAGGAAAAATCGGGGGGATCGAGATTATCGCCTCGGCCATGGACTTTTTCTTCATGGGCGGGAGCATGGGCTCGGTGGTCGGGGAAAAAATTACCAGGGCGATCGAACGGGCGGCCGCGGAAAAATCGCCCCTGATCATCTTTTCTTGCTCGGGCGGCGCCCGGATGCAGGAAGGGGCCCTTTCCCTCATGCAACTGATGAAGACAAGCGCGGCCCTGGCTCGTCTCGAGGAAGCCGAGCTCCCGTTTATCTCCGTCCTGACCGACCCCACTACCGGGGGGACGACGGCGAGCTATGCCATGCTGGGGGACCTCAACATCGCCGAACCCAACGCGCTCATCGGGTTTGCCGGTCCCCGGGTCATCGAACAGACCATCAAGGAGAAGCTGCCCAAGGGGTTCCAGAGCTCGGAATTTCTCCTGCAGCACGGCTTCCTGGATGATGTCATCGAACGGAGAAACCTGCGCAACTACCTTGCCCGGGCCCTCCGGCTCCTGCTGAACAGATATCAATGAACTATGGCCAGTGCCAGGAGTATCTCCGGGAGATCATCGCATCGGGCATCAAATTCGGGTTAGACAACGTCCGGACCGTCCTCTCTTCCCTCGGCCGGCCTGAGCAGCAGTATCCTTCCGTTTTAGTCGCCGGGACGAACGGCAAGGGGTCGGTATGTTCCATGCTGGCGGAAATTCTCTCCCTCCATGGCCATAAAGTCGGCCTCTTCACGTCTCCCCATCTTGTCCGGGTGGAAGAGCGGATCCGGGTTGGAAGAGAAACGATATCCCCGCGGGAATTCTGCTCTCTCCTCAGCCGGCTGAAGCGGACGATCGAGGAGCTGGTCAAATCCGGAATGCTGCCTTCCCCCCTGACCTATTTCGAGACGCTGACAGTCCTGGCCCTGCTCTACTTCTCGCGCCGGAGTGTCGATATTGCGGTGCTCGAGGTCGGGATGGGCGGGAGATTAGACGCCACCAATGTAGTCACCCCCCTCGTCTCGGTCATTACCTCGGTTTCACACGACCATCAGGAATTCCTCGGCCGGACTCTGGGCCAGATCGCCTTTGAGAAGGCCGGGATCATCAAGCCGGGCGTTCCCGTCGTCTGCGGACTCTCCGGGGGAACGGCGGCCCGGGTCATTAAAAAAAGGGCGGGCGAATTGGGCGCTCCCTTTTTTGGCGTTTTTGAGGACAGCGGCACTTTCCGTTTCCGCAGAACGCGCGCCGGCCTTGTGTTCTCTTTTCGCTGGCGCGGCCGGATGTTCCGCTTCTCTCCCGCGCTTCCGGGCGAGCATCAGGGCCGGAACGGGGCCGTGGCCATCGCGGCTGCCCTCGAGATCGGCCGGCGCTGGAAAGCCCTGGATGAGAAAAAAATCCTCCGGGGGGTTGAACAGGCCGACTGGGAGGGCCGGCTGGAAGCTGTCTCCCGCCGTCCGACGGTCGTCCTCGACGGCGCTCATAACGAGGAGGGCGCGCGGGCGGCGGCCGCCTATGCCCGCGATTTCCTGCCCCGGCCGCTGACCCTCGTCTTTGGCATCATGAAGGACAAGAACATCCGGAACGTGGCGCGGCGGCTGTTTCCTCTGGCCTCGAAGATCGTAATTACGACCATACCGTGCGAACGGGCCGCCTCCCCTGAGCTCATATTCGCCGTGTCTCCGGTCCGGGGCAGGTCCGTTTTCCTTGAACCGGACCCCAGGAAGGCGGTGAACGCGGCCTGCCGGCTCACCCCGTCCCGGGGGTCCATCCTCATCACCGGATCGCTCTTCCTGGTCGGGGAGGTCAAACGGGCGGGAATATTCTCCTCCTGATTTTTGGGTCCGGGGCCGGGTAGGCCCGAAACCGGCCTGCACCCTTTCAATTTCTTGATTTTTTAGGGTAATAGTGGTAAATTTTGGCCTCATTTTTCCGTCAGAGAAGTGAAATTATGCTCTCCCTCGACGCCAACGTCATCGTCGTTTTTTTGATCGTCTGGGGCCTTATTCTGGTCCTCTCCAAACTGTTTTTTAACCCGGTCCGCCGGGTCCGTGACGGAAGAGACAACGCCATTCTCGAGAACCGGAAATCCGGGAGCCAAGCGCTGGATTCTTATGACCAGAGCATGCGGGAAATCGAGACGGCCCTGAGGCAGGCCAAGGCTGCGGCGGAAGCGGCCAGGACGGCCCTGGCCGATGGGGCTTTGAAGGAAAAGGCCCGGATGATCTCCGCCGTCAGCGCCGAATGCAAAACCCAGGTGGAGACGGCCCGGGCGGACCTGGACCGGACGGTCAGAGAACTCAAAGAAAAACTGGAGGCCGAGGCGTCCGCCCTGGCGGAGAGAATCGAGAAGAAGTTGTTGCCCTGATGCCGGGAAGAAAGCAGGCCGCGCTCCTCCTGATCCTCGTGCCCCTCTTTCTGTGCGCCGCTTCCTCCGAGGAGAGCCATCGTTCCGCCCTCACGGATTATCTGGGCAAGACCGTGAATTTCATCCTTCTCTTCGGAGGCCTGGGGTTTCTCCTGGCCAAGCCGCTGCGGGCCTTTCTGGAGGCCCGGGCATCCGGGCTGAAAGCCACGATGGACGAGGCCGAAGCTTCCAGGAGAGAAGCGGAGGCAAGGCTCGAAGCAATCCGCGGGCGTCTCGGGCGCTTGGAACAGGAATTGGAGCAGATCAAGAGAGACGGCGAACTCAACGGGCGGCAGGAACAAGAGCGCATCCTCGAGCAGGCCCGCCGGGAGGCCGAGAAGCTAATGACCTTCGCCGGGCAGGAAATCAGGCATCAGGGCCAGGAAGCCGCGCGCGAGCTCCGGGCTTACGCCGCCGGGCTGGCGGTTTCTCTGGCCAGGACCCGGATCGAGGCCCGGCTGACCCCGGAGCTTCACTCCCGCCTCATCGATGGATCGCTCGGCGAAATCGGAAAGCTGCATGAGAAGCCATATTCTGGTTAAACGGTATGCCCAGGGCCTGGTCGGGGCTCTCCGGGATGAGCCGGAATTCGAGCTGATCCTCGGGGAGCTCGTCCGGTTCAGGGAGCTGGCAACCGGGCACAAAGGGTTCAGCGAAGCCCTGGCCAATCCGTTTGTGGCGGCGAAAAAGAAAAACCGGATGATCAAAGATGTCCTGGCCGTTTCTTCTTTCTCGGAGAAGACGTCTCGCTTCCTGACGCTCCTCCTGGCGCATCACCGGCTCGGACTCCTCGAGGGAATTCTTCAGGCACTGCCCGTCCTCTGGAACGAGCGGAAAGGAGTGTCCACCTTCGAGGTCAGCTCGGTCGTATCCCTGGCCGAGGTCCAGAAGAAAAAACTGCAGGCCGAACTCGAGCGGCTGGAGAGGAGACCGGTCTGTCTTCATTTTCTCCTTGACCCTGGGCTCGTGGCCGGGATTTCCCTGAAAAAGGGCAACTTTGTTTATGACGCTTCGCTCCGGGGCCACCTGGAAAAAATCAAAGAAAAAATTACCGAAGGGTAGAGAAGCCAATGGACATCAAAGCCGACGAAATCACCAAGATCATCCAGCAACAGATCGAGGGCTACGAGACTCAAGTCGATATCCGGGAGGTCGGGACCGTTACCGCCGTCGGAGACGGTATCGCCCGCATTTACGGGCTCGACCGGGTCATGTACAACGAGCTCCTCGAGTTCCCCCGGGATGTCTTCGGCCTGGCCCTGAACCTGGAAGAGGAGAGCGTCGGCGCCGTCCTCCTGGGCGAGACCCATCTGGTCAAGGAAGGCGACCTCGTCCGCCGGACCCACCGCATCATGCAGGTCCCGGCGGGCCCGGCGCTGGTGGGCCGCGTCGTCAACCCGCTCGGCCAGCCCCTGGACGGCAAGGGGCCGGTCAAAACGGAAGAGTTCATGGTGGTCGAACGGCTGGCCCCCGGAGTGGTAGACCGCATGCCCGTCCGCGAGCCCCTCCAGACAGGGATCAAGGCCATCGACGCCATGATCCCCATCGGCCGCGGCCAGCGCGAGCTCATCATCGGCGACCGGCAGACGGGAAAGACCGCCATTGCCATCGACACCATCATCAACCAGAAAAATTCCGATATGGTCTGCATCTACGTGGCCATCGGGCAGAAGAACTCGACTGTCGCCTACATCATCAAAACGCTCGAGGACTACGGCGCTATGGATTACACCATCGTGCTGGCCGCCTCGGCCAGCGACCCTTCGCCGCTCCAGTATCTGGCCCCCTACAGCGGTTGCGCGATCGGCGAGTATTTCCGGGACCGGGGACAGCACGCCCTGCTCATTTACGACGACCTCTCCAAGCATGCGGCCGCTTACCGCGAAATCTCGCTGCTGCTCCGTCGGCCGCCGGGAAGAGAAGCCTATCCGGGGGATGTCTTCTACCTCCATTCGCGGCTGCTCGAGCGGGCGGCGAAGCTCAATGACGAGAAGGGCGGCGGGTCGCTCACCGCTCTGCCGATCATCGAAACCCAGGCCGGAGACGTGTCCGGCTACATTCCGACGAACGTCATCTCGATCACGGACGGACAGATCTACCTCGAGCAAGAGCTCTTTAACGCCGGAATCCGGCCGGCCATCAACGTCGGGATTTCCGTGTCCCGAGTCGGGGGGAACGCCCAGATCAAGGCGATGAAGCAGGTCGCCGGCAAACTCCGGGGCGACCTCCAGCAGTACCGTGAGCTTCTGACCTTCGCCCAGTTCGGGACCGAGCTCGACCGCATCTCCCAGGCTCAGCTCGACAGGGGGGAGAGGCTGACCGAAGTCCTCAAGCAGAATCAGTATGTTCCGCTGCCGGTCGAATGGCAAATCCTGATCATCTACGCCGGCAACCGGGGATTTCTGGATGAGTTTCCGGTGGGCAAGATCAGAAAGTACGAACAAGATTTGTATGAGTTCATGGCCAAAGAGCATCCGGACGTGATCCGAGCCATTGCCGAGAAAAAGGCGATCGACGGGACCCTGGACGAGGCGATCGGCTCCGCCCTGCAGGCGTTCAGCGGGCGGTTCAAGGAAGAAGAATAGGAAGACCCTCATGCCGGCCCTGATCGACCTGAGACGGCGCATCAAGAGCGTCAGGAACACCCAGCAGATCACCCAGGCGATGAAGACCGTCTCCACGGCCAAGTTCAAGAGGGCTCAGCGCACGGTGTTCGAGGGCCGGCCGCAGTGGCATAACCTGCCCGGACTGATCGAGCGGGTCTCGGCCTGGGCCGGCCGGCAGGCGTCGCCGCTTCTTGACCGGCGGGAAGAAAAAAAACTGCTGGCCATGGTCATCACTTCGGACAAAGGGCTGGCCGGCGCGTTCAATTCCAGCCTGCTGGCCCGGGCGGCCGCCTTCCTGGACGAGAAATCCAGCCAGGCCGAGATCGGGCTCGTCCTGGTGGGAAAGAAAGCGGTCAATTTCTTCAAAAGAACGCGATTCACTGTCCTCCGGTCCCATCAAGACAAAATCGGCAAGCTGACGCTGCAGGATCTCAAGGAAATCGCCCAATACCTGATGAGGCAGTACGTCTTTGCCAGGACCGACTCGGTGTACATCATTTACAACGAGTTCAAGTCCATCCTGGCACCCCGGATCACCATTGCTCGGGTGCTTCCGGTTGCCCGGCCGAAGGAGGAAGCCGATTCTCCGCCCGGGCCCCCGGATTGGGAACCCGAGGCCCGGCTTATTTTGCAGTCGCTCCTTCCTCTCTATGTGGAAACTCAAATCTATCATTGCTTTTTCGAGTCGTTGGCGGCCGAGCAGGCGGCCCGGATGATGGCCATGGAGAACGCCACCAAGAACGCGGAGGATCTGATCGGCGACCTGATCCTCGTCCTCAATAAGATCCGGCAGTCCTCGATCACTAAGGAGTTGCTCGAGATCATGACCGCCGTGGAAGCCCTGGCTAAATAGGATTACGCGGAGAGTGCTATGACCCAAGACAGCGAGAAAAAAAGAATCGGGCGGGTTGTCCAGATCATCGGTCCGGTGGTCGATGTCGAGTTCAAAGACATGCAGCTGCCCGAGATTTACAACGCTATCCGGATCACAAGCGAAGGATTCGAGACCCCGCTGCCGGTGGACATCATCGTCGAAGCGGAGCAGCATATCGGCGAGGACAAAGTCCGCTGTGTCTCGATGCATCCGACCGACGGCCTGGCCCGCGGAATGAAGGCCATCGATCTTGAAGGGCCGATCGAAATACCTGTCGGGGAGGAGACACTGGGCCGGGTGCTCAACGTCATCGGCGAGCCCGTGGACCATATGGGGCCCGTCAATGCCAAGAAAAAATATCCGATCCACCGGCTGCCGCCGCCCCTCAGTGACCAGAGCACCAAGATGGAGATATTCGAGACCGGGATCAAGGTCATCGACCTCATCCAACCCTTCCTCAAGGGCGGCAAAATAGGCCTCTTCGGCGGCGCCGGCGTGGGCAAAACGGTCATCATCATGGAGCTCATCCACAACGTCGCCAAGAAGCATGGTGGCTATTCGGTCTTCGCCGGGGTGGGGGAGCGGACAAGAGAAGGCAACGACCTCTGGCTGGAAATGAAAGAAACGGGGGTCATCAATAAGACCTCTCTGATCTACGGGCAGATGACCGAGCCGCCCGGGGCCAGGCTCCGCGTGGGGCTGGCCGCGCTGTCCGTGGCCGAGTATTTCCGCGACGAGATGAATCAAGACATCCTTCTTTTCATCGATAACATCTTCCGCTTCGTCCAGGCGGGCTCTGAGGTGTCGGCGCTGCTTGGCCGCATGCCCTCGGCCGTGGGCTATCAGCCCAACCTGGCGACCGAGCTGGGCGAACTGGAGGAGCGGATCACCTCGACCAAGAAAGGGTCGATCACCTCCGTCCAGGCGATTTATGTTCCGGCCGACGACTTCACCGACCCGGCGCCGGCGACGACGTTTTCCCACCTCGATGCCTCGACCAACCTGTCCCGGGCCCTGACCGAGATGGGCATTTATCCGGCCGTGGATCCTCTCAATTCCCATTCCCGGATCCTGGACCCGCGCATCATCGGTGAGGAGCACTACCGGGTGGCCCGGCGGGTGAAGGAAGTTTTGCAGAGATACAAAGACCTCCAGGACATCATCGCCATTCTGGGCATCGAGGAGCTCTCCGAGGAGGACAAGCTCGTCGTGGCCCGGGCCCGCAAGATCCAGCGGTTCATGTCTCAGCCCTTTCACGTGGCCGAGGAATTCACCGGCCGGCCGGGCACATACGTCCCTATCGAGGAGACGGTCCGCGGATTCAGGGAGATCATCGAGGGGCACCACGACGACAAGCCCGAGCAGGCGTTCTACATGACCGGGGGGATCGACGAGGTCGTCAAGCGGGCCGAGGAGCTACAGGCTGCATGAGCCAAAACGGTCCACCTCTTCTCCATCTCAGGGTCATCACGCCCGAGCGGCTGCTCGTGGATGCCGAGGCCGATGAGGTGGCGCTGCCCGGCCTGGAGGGGGAGCTGGGAATCCTGCCGGGACATTGCTCTCTGATCACTGCGCTCGGGAAGGGCCGCCTGCTTTACCGGCTCGCCGGGGCCGAGCAACAGTTCGAGGTTAAAGGCGGTTACGCCGAAATCGGGCCGGAGAGCGTGCTGGTCTTCACCACTTTGAGCGAAGATGAGGAATACCGGACCTGAAGCTTGCGGGGACGAAACGCTCGATTCGTTCTACCACGGCCGCATCCGCGTCATCCAGAAGAAAAAAGGTTACCGCTTCTCGGTCGACGCGCCGCTGCTGGCCGACTTCATCCAGACGCATCCGTCCGACGTCCTTCTCGAGCTCGGCGCCGGGAGCGGGATTATCTCCCTCCTCCTCAGCCTCAGGCCGTTCCGCCGGGTTGTCTGCCTGGAGATCCAGCCGGGGCTGGTCCAACTCGCCCGGAGGAACGTCCGGCTCAACGGGCTCGAGGAGAGGATCACCGTGCTGGAGCAGGATCTGCGGACCTTCGCCGCGGAAGAGAAATTCGACGTCGTTTTCGCCAACCCGCCGTACCTCAAAAAAAGGGGCGGCCAGCTGAGTCTCTCGGAAGAAAAGTCGATCGCCAAGCATGAGATTCACTGTTCCATTTCTGATATAATGCACCTCGCCGGAACGCTTCTGAAAGAGGATGGCCGCGCTTATCTCATCTATCCGGCCCGGAGAAAGGCGGATTTCGATGCGGCGGCGGAGCGGAACGGGTTAAAAGTCGGAGCCCTTCGCTATGTTTATCCGGGCGGCGGCCGTCCAGCCCGGTGGTTCCTGGCCGAGTGCGATTTCCGTTCCCCGGCGGCGGAGGTTCGGCCGCCTCTTTTTATCTATGACGAGCAAGGAGAATACACGGCTGAGATGAAGAGAATTTTTGCCGGAGAGGGCTGTGTCGGGTCTGCTTAAAAACCTCGGCGAGCTGTACAGGTGCCGGGTTCTGATCCAGAACCTGGTGGTGCGGGAGCTCAAGGCCCGCTACCGGGGGACCGTCCTGGGATTTCTCTGGTCCTTCTTCAACCCCCTGCTGCTGATGATCGTCTACACGGCCGTCTTCGGCCTGATCATCCGTCCCCGCGACCCGTCCTTCGAGGCCAAGCCCCTGGTTTACGCCCTGTATCTTTTCTGCGGCATCCTGCCCTGGCACTGGTTCTCCTCGTCCACCCTGGAATCGGCCAATGTCCTGATGATCCACGGGAACCTGATCAAGAAGATCCTTTTCCCGGCCGAAGTCCTTCCCGTGGTGACGGTGACGAGCAACATGATCCATTTCTTCTTCGGGCTGCCGATCGTCCTGGCCTTTATCCCGATCCTGGGAAAGAAGCTCACTCTCTATGCCCTGCTCCTCCCGGTCGTCGTCATCGTCCAGTTCGTCTTCACCCTCGGGTTCAGCCTGCTCATCTCCGCCCTGACCGTCCATTTCCGGGACATCAAGGACATCCTGGCCAACTGGCTGACCTTCTGGTTCTTCGCCACGCCCATCGTCTACTCCATGACCTTTAGCAGTATCCAGGAATCATCCCTTCTCCGGACCTTCCTCAACCTCAATCCCATGACCCACATCATGCAGGGGTACCAGTATTGCCTGTTCTACGGCAGCCTGTTCCACTGGAAAAGGCTGGGCATGACGCTCCTTGTCTCCCTGGTCCTGTTCGTCGTCAGCTACAAGATCTTCGACCGGCTCCGCGACTCCTTCCCCGAGGAGGTCTAGATGTACGCCATCGAAGTCGAACAGGTTTCGCGCGTCTACCAGAAATATTCCGCCCGGCACCGCTTCCAGACTTTCAAGAGCGCCCTGGTGAAAGGAGATCTCTTCCGGTCCCTCCGGCCGGATGAGCTGGTGACCGCTCTCGAGGATGTCACGATCCGGGTCGAGAAGGGCCAGACCTTCGGCGTCATCGGGGAGAACGGGTCGGGGAAGAGCACGCTGCTCAAGCTCGTCGCCGGCATCGCCAAGCCGACCAAGGGGAGAGTCCGGACGGAAGGGAAGGTGTCGGCGCTGATCGAGCTGGGCGCCGGGTTTCACCCGGAGATCTCGGGAAGGGAAAATGTTTTCATCAACGGCATCATGCTGGGGCTGTCGAGGAAGGAGATCAGCGCCAAGTTCGATGATATCGTCCGCTTCGCCGAGCTCGAGGATTTCATCGAGGCACCGGTCAAGACTTATTCCTCCGGGATGTACATGAGGCTGGGGTTCGCCATCGCCATCAACGTCAACCCGGAGATCCTGCTCATCGACGAGGTGCTGGCGGTCGGCGACGCCTCCTTCGTTCCCAAGTGCCTCGACCGGATCGACGACTTCCGCCGCCGCAAGAAGACGATTCTCTTCGTCAGCCACGATTTGACCACGGTGGAGAAGATCTGCGACCGCGTGGCCTGGCTCAAGGGCGGCCGGCTGCTCGCTGTCGGCGATCCTAAGCGGGTCATCGATGCCTATCTCCAGGATGTCGTCGACAAGCAGGAAAAAGATTTCGAGAAGCGGCGCGAGGAAAAAACCGCACCCGTCGCCGAGGGAGAGGAAAGGCGGGAGAACCGCTGGGGAAAGAGGGAAGTCGAGATCGCCCGGGTGAGACTCAAAAACCTGCAGGGGCAGGAGAAGAATGTTTTTTCGCCGGAGGAGGGGATGGCCATCGAGATGGACGTCATCGCCCGCTCCGAAATCGAAGACTTCATCTTCGGCATCGGCCTCTTCAACTCGCAGGGCATCTCCTGCTATGGGACGAACACTTCTCTCGAGGATTTCGAACCTGTCCTGATCCGGGGGGAAGGAAAGGTCGTTTGCCGGATCGAGAAGCTGAACCTGATCAACGGAACGTATTATCTGGATGTGGCCGTCCACAAGAGGGACGGCTATCCCTACGATTATCACCGCAACTTGTATTCTTTCCTCGTGTCCTCGACCTGCCGGGACGTGGGCATCGGACGCCTGCCTCATACCTGGAGCTTTACTCCCGGGATCGAGTTCAAGCCGCCGCCGGAGTGAGGGCGGAAAAATAAATCGCGGATTGACAAAAACTCTTGCCAGCCAAAGCAAAAACCGCAGCGAAAAAAGTGGAGAGACCGAGAAAAATCTTCTCTCTTGCCGAGCTGGTCAAAATCCGCCGCCGGCTCAAGAGAGAAGGGAAAACCGTCGTCTTCACCAACGGATGCTTTGACCTGCTTCACGCCGGTCACATCCGCCTGTTTAGAGAGGCCAGGAAACTGGGTGATGTCCTGATCGTGGCGCTCAACCGGGATGTCTCGGTGCGCAAAATCAAGGGTCCGGCCCGGCCGATTTTTCCTCTGCGGGAAAGATGGGAGATCCTGGAGGCGATCGAGGACATCGATTACCTGACTTCCTTCGGCGAGGAGACGTCCCAGAAGATCATTGCCACCCTCCTCCCCGATGTCCTAGTCAAAGGAGGAGACTGGGGGCCCCATCAGGTCGTGGGAAGAGAGACGGTCGAAGCGGCGGGAGGTAAAGTCGTACGCGTCCGCCAGCTCAAGGGCCAATCCACGTCAGCGATCGTCAAAAAGATCGTCCGCCTCTCGAAGAGGCCGGGGGCGGAACGATAGGACTAAGGCCCAAGCGACAGACCGACGCCGGCCCGCTCCTGGAAAAGAAAAGGCCCATCTTTCCCCCGCACTCCGGAAAAGATGGGCTTTTCGAGGTCTAAAGAGCAGTTTTACATCGTGCTCAGGATGCACGTCGGCAGCCGCTTTTGCAGTGGCTGACTCGAGGAACCATATACCGTTTCATCACAGGCTCCTTTCCGGCTTCAATATACAGTAATTCTATAAGAAAACTATACTTTAGTCAATTCTAAGATTGACAGGCGAAGCTTTTCCATTTCTGTGATGCTATTGACCTAGAATAGGGTCCTGTCACGGTTCTTCCCCGGCCGTCCTCGCCTCCGCACCCAGAGGATCGCAGAAAAGGAACGGCCGCAGCGCCGCGAGGCTCCGGGCGGGCGGGGAGCCCCTTCGCCGTGCCACCCTCACTCTATCATCGCTCCCATCACATAAATAGGAATGCTTCCTTTGACGGGAGTCAGAGAACGCTCAGCGGGCGGCGCGCCGGCGGTGGGACTCAACCCAGCCGCGGCTGACCCAGGACCACAGCCGGCGGTGGAGCGCCCAGCTCGGCGGGTCGGCCTCGAGGAACGCCCTCAGGCTGACGGGTTCTCTATCCTGAGGGGACATAAAGATGCGATAATCCCGGTCGTAGAGCGTTGACATTTCCGGGTGGAATTGAACCCCCAGGACGTTGGGAAAGCGGTCATGCTCGATGGCTTCGACGACCCTCCCGTCGAGGGATGAGGCCACCGGATGAAAGCCCTTTCCCATTTTTTTGATCTGCTGATGATGGGCTGAGAGGATGAAGGGCCTGTCCTTTTCGGCCAGACCCGTTTCGCGGAGGAGTTTGCTTCCGGCCTCGAGCTTGATGGCGTGGAAGGCGTAGCGGAAAAGATCTTTCCGGGGAAGGAGCCGGGCATAAGGGCTGGTGTGCCAGTTTTCTTTTCCCAGGGCGATGACGTCCTCGACCGTGCTCTTACCGTAGATCTCGGACCAGATGTCCTGGGTCAACGCTCCGCCGGTTCCGACGGCCAGGCTCTGACACCCCAAGCAGATACCGAAGACGGGAAAACGGGGGCACTGCTCGAGGAGAGGGGTGAAAGATTCGTCCTGATACCCCCCCAGGAGATGAAATATCAAGGAGATCTCCAGGAAATGACGGTAAGGGTCGGTGACCTCGGTCAAGAGGCTTGTCTTTTCCTTGTAGAGGGAAGGCGGGATATCGGGTCCGCCGAAGAAGATGATTCCGTCGACCCGCCTGAAGAGCTGCTTGAATTCGGAGGTGCAGGCATTTTCCCGAAAGAGAGTCTCTCCGGAGAGGGGAGCAGATATGGGATCAAAGGAGAGCCAATCGAGGCGGTTGGCTTTGACATACTCCTTCGCTTCTCTGTAGTCGGTCTTTTCCTGTTCGTGATAAACCCCGATGACGGCGAGGTCCGGGAGATCGATCAGCCGCTCTTTCCTGAGCATCAGCAGGTCTTCAATGGTCCCGACTGAGGGATAGAGGACGGCGATGGTGACGGGCTCTTTTTTATCAGGAAGGGACTGACCAGACGCGGGATTGCCGTTCAGGGACAGGACGCAGTGGGGAATTGCGGAGAAGGAAAGCAAGAACAGCAAAAATGGCAATATCCATTTGAAATTCTTCCTGCTGCTCATCTTACCCGACACTCGTGGCCTATCCGGCCTAGCCTTTCCGGATCCTAAACCAGGCTCAGCAGAGCGCGGGAGACGGCCGCCTCCACCAGCTGCTTTTTGTAGCCGTTCTCTTCGAGCGGCTTGGCCTCCTGGAGATCGCTGCCGACGGCCTCCCTGATGAGCCCTTCGCTGAGGCTCTTGCCTTTAACCGAAGCCTCTGCTTTCTCCAGGCGCCACGGGACCGGCGCCACTCCGCCGAGGACGATCCGGACGTCTTTGACGCTCTTCCCCGAGACAGAGCCTTTGACCGCGGCGGAGACGAGGGCGAAATCCCAGGTCCCCCTTTCCCTGAGTTTCACATAGGCGCTCTTTTCTCCTTTTTTGGCCGGGGGGAGCCGGATTTCCCGCAGCAGCTCGTCCGCTGCCAGCACGTTCTCGCGGCGCACGTTCTTCGCCGGGAGGGCGTAGAATTCAGCCAGGGGCATCGTCTTGTCGCCACGCGGCGAGGCGATGACGGCCTGGGCGTCCAGGGCGATCAGAATCGGCGCCAGGTCCGACGGATAGACGATGTAGCAGATGCCTCCGCCGAAAATGGCGTGGTATTTATTGCGGCCGCGAAACGCGTAGCACTGGCTCCCGCCTTTTTTCCGGCAGACGACCTGAACGTCGCGATAGTACCAGCAGCGCGGTCTCTGGCAGAGGTTGCCCCCCACCGTCCCGACCTGGCGGAGCTGGGGCGTGGCCAGAGATAGGGCGGCCTGGTGCAGCCCCGGATAGTCGATCTTGATGGCTTGGTCGGCCGCAAGGTCGGCGACGGTGGTGGCGGCGCCGATGCGGACCGTGTCCTTCTCTTTGGTGACGTAGGCCAATCCTTGAATGGTCTTCATATCAATCACGATCTCCGGCGCGACCACACCCTCCTTGATCTCGGAGAGCAGGTCGGTCCCGCCGGCCATCAGGATGGCCTTCCCGTCTCCCTTGGTCAGCAGGGCGATCGCCTGTTCGATGGTCTGAGGTTCCGCCCACTTGAAGTTTTTCATGAGCGCACCTCCTTCGCTTGCAGAGCCCTGAGCACCTTGTCCGGAGTCATCGGGATCTCGCCGACATGAACGCCGATGGCGTTATAGACCGCGTTGGCGATGGCCGCGGAGATGGGAATGCGCGGCGGTTCGCCCAGACCCTTGTTGCCGAGGTTGTTGATCCGTGGGTCCACCATGTCGACGAAGACCGGCACGATTTCAGGCATGTCCATGGCCGTGGCCACCTTATAGGTCTGCAGGTTGGGATTGACCATTTTGCCGTTGTTTTCGTCGATAACGCGCTCTTCGAACAGTGCCGTACTGAGCCCCTGGGTGATGCCGCCGACCACCTGGCTCTCCGCGGTCAGCGTGTTGAGCACCCGTCCGATCTCGTGGACGGCCACCACCTTGAGGACCTTGATCTGGCCGGTTTCAATGTCGACTTCGACTTCGACGAAGTGGGCGCCGAAGCTGTTGTAGGCGAACCCGGCTGGGAGGTCGCCCCGCTCGCCGTGGAAAAGGGCCTCGCGGCGCAAGTCGCGAGCCGCTTCGGCGAAACCGAGGGTCTTCTCGGGGTTGTTCCGGTCGAAGAGCTTCTTGTTCGCGAGGACAATATCCGAGGCCAGGACGCCGAGTTTTTTGGCGGCCAGGTTTTTCAGTCGTTCGGCCGCCTTGAGGGCCGCGTCCCGAATGGCCGGCGCCACCGATGGCGCCGTCTGGCTGCCGCCGGAGTTGGGCGCCCAGGGATAGGCCGTATCGCCGATCTTGATAGTGATGTCCTGCGGCTCGAGACCGAGCGTCTCGGCGACGATGGCGGCCATGAAAGTCCGTGTTCCGCCGCCGATATCCTGGGTTCCGCAGATGGCCTCGACGCTCCCATCCGGATGGACCTTGAGATCGGCCAGAGTGCCCGGGACACCGGCGCCCCACCAGATCTGGGTGGCGACGCCCAGGCCTCGCTTTTTCTTTCCTTGGACTTCTCCCGGCCTTTTGTTCCTCTTCGCCCAGCCGATCTTCTCCGCCCCGAGCTCATAGCATTTGTCTAATCCCTTAGATGAATAGGGCGCGCCTGTGTCGCCCTGATTTTTAATCGAGTAGTTTTTCCGGCGCAGCTCGAGCGGATCCAGGCCGAGCTCGTTGGCCAGCTCATCGAGAAATCCTTCCATGGCCAGGGTTCCCTGAGGATGACCGGGCGCCCGGGTCGGCCGCGAGCCGCCGGCATTAATGAAGACCGTGTATTCTTCGACCCTGACGTTGGGACATCTGTAGATATCGACGAGAGGCTCGGAACAGCGGTCCCCCCGGCTCACCCCACCGCTCGTGTAATTCTTCATCTGGAGAGCCGTCAGGGTCCCGCCCTTCTTCGCCGCGCCCTTGATGGTAATCAGGGAGGAGGGCCGGTTGCCCACGCAGAGAGAATTGTCTTTGCGGGAGAGGGCGATCTTGACCGGCCGGCCGGTCTCCTTGGCCAGCGCGGCGGCCACTGCCGTGTGCTCGTTCGCGCCCAGCTTGCTCCCGAAACCGCCGCCCATGTAGTTCTTGATGACTCTGATCTTGCTGGCGGGGATATTCAGCAGGCGGGCCAGTCCGTCGCGGGTGTTGAAGATGGCCTGGGTGGAATCCCAGACCGTCAGGCGGTCCTCGTCCCACTGGGCGATGCTGACATGGGTCTCGACGGGATGATGGATTTCGAAGGCCGTCCTGTAGGTCCGCTCTAGGGTGACCTCGGCCTCGGCGAACCCCTGGTCCACATTCCCCCGGTTGTACTCATTGAATTTCTGGACGTTGGCCGTGTCATGGACCTGGGGGGAGCCGTCGGCCATCGCCTTCTCGGGCGAGACGACATGGGGAAGGACCTTGTATTCGACCTGAATGGCCTGGAGCGCCTCATCGGCGGTCTTCTCGTCGACGGCGGCGACGGCGGCGACCTGCTCGCCTTCGTATTTAACCCGCCCTTCTTTGAGCTTGAGGACGGCCAGTACGCCGGGCAGGCTCTTCGCCCGGCTCAGGTCCAGGCTTACGATCTCGGCCGAAGCATAAGGTGAGCGGAGAATTTTCCCATAGATCATGTCCTTGAGAGTGAGGTCGTGGGTGTACTTGGCCCGGCCGGTGACGATGAGCCTGCCGTCGACCCTTGAAGTCGGCCGGCCGATGATCTTGAAGTCCGGGTTGTCCGGCGCGGGCGCTTCTTGACCGCGGGGCTCTTTTCCCCTGGCCTCTTCGAGATAAGTCAGGTTGGCGTCTTCCGAGTCCAGTTTGCTTTTCATCTCAGGCCTTCCTCATCTTCGGCGCAGCCGCGGCGACAGCTTCGTAGATCTTGACGTAATTGCCGCAGCGGCAGATGTTGCCGCTCAGGGCCGCTTTGATTTCCAGCAGCGACGGCGCCTGGTTCTTGTCGAGCAGGGCGGCGGAGGACATGATGAATCCGGGCGTGCAGAACCCGCACTGGTATCCGTCCTTTTCGATAAACGCCTGCTGGACGGGATGGAGGGAGTCTCCTTCCGCCAGCCCTTCGATGGTCGTCACCTTCTTTCCGTCGGCCCGGATGGCCAAAAAAAGACAGGAGTAGATCGGCTGTCCGTCCAGCAGGACCGTGCAGCCGCCGCACTCGCCGCGGTCGCAGGTCTTTTTCGTTCCGGTCAGCTTCAGCCTTTCCCTCAGGACTTCGAGGAGCGTCTCCCGCGGCTCGACCTCGATCGAGACATTCCGGCCGTTCAAAGTGAAGCTGATGGACTTGCTCGCGTAGACCGGCGCGGCGGCTCCTTCTGCTTGGCCCTCGGCCAGGCCGTGGCCCAGGAAGCGGGTCGCCAGGGCGGCCCCGGCCGCCCCGCCGCCCATGCCCTGCAAAAAGGCCCGCCGGGTGTAGACCCGTCCTTTTTTTCTCTTGCTGTTTTCCATCGGCAGTCTCTCCTCGGCCGCGGCGTCTATCCGGCCAGCCGGAGCAGGACGATGATCAGCAGACATAGTGCGGCTGCGGCCGGCGTGACCAGATAGCGGTAGGCTTTGCCGTGGATAAACGCGCCCTGCCGGGCTTCCGCCGCGGCGATCCATTCCCCGACCTGGAAACCCAAGGGCACGGTTAATAGAGAGAGACCGATAGCGAAGGGGGCGTAATACAGAGCCTGAGGATAGCCGGTTCCCGTGACGACGCAGGCGGGAATGCCGGTGGCGTATTTCACCAGGGGGAACATGTTGACGGCGACAAGGGCGGTCAGGGCTCCTCCGATGGCCTGGCCCGTTCTTTTCCGGGCCAGCGTCTCTTTGAGAACGGCAACGATGAGCAGAAAAGCCAGGGCCTCCGTCCAGAAGGCAAAAATCGGGTTGGCCACGGCGCCGTGGCGGATGGGAAGCCCGAGCAGGTAGGCGTCAAACAACTTGATGATAGTGACCAGGGCGACAGTCAAAACCAGGCCGACGACGCGGCGCGTCGATACCCAGACCGCGGCGATGAAAAAGAGCGCGACGGCCGTCATGATCGAGCCCGAGGCGAGTGAAGCGCACCTCTGCAGACCCAGGCCCAGCGCGGCTTCGGTCAGGCCCCAGGCGGCGCCCAGGACAATCAGGTGAGGGATTCCTGCCGTGGGTGGTTTGTTGGCCATTGTCTCCTCCTCGTCTGTCATTGAGGTTGGGTGTTCAAGACTATCGCCCATTATAGTTAGCCCGGTCCGATTTGACAACCACTTGTTTCGGTTTAATGTGCGGGTTTGTGACTTGCCCGTGCCTACTCCCTATAATGAAGTCACCGTGTGCCAGAGCCTTAGCAGACCGACCTCTCTCCCGCCGGCAGGGTTTTCGTCCACGGCGAGATCTGGAAGGCCGAGGCCGACCAGACGGTCTGCCGGGGCGAGCGCGTGAAGGTGCTTGAAGTCGCAAAGACCCTGAAAATCAAGGTGACCGGGGCTGCAGCCTAGATTATGGGGCTTTGCTCGGACCCACGCTCACCGTGGGTATCGAGCCAGTTGAGGATTTCGGAGATGCGGCCGGTCGCCAGACCGATGCAGGTGTCGGCCGCGCCGTAGTAGATGTTCACTGTATCGCCGTCAT
>CAZYWP010000015.1:0-35332 GCA_964651495.1 uncultured Eubacteriales bacterium
GCTTTGCGGTTGACGGAGCAGGCTCCTGATTGTATATTTAAATTGTATAGTTAATTATACATTTAATAATGACAATCAGGAGCAAGAGATGTTAACTGTGGAGGAGAAATCGACGATTGTCGGCCTGGCCGAGCTGAGGAAAGTTATGAGAAATGTCCTCCAGGAGATGAAGACTCATAAGGTCATCCTGACGAAAAGAAACCGTCCGGTGGGGGTCCTCGTGGATTATGAAGAATTCAGGAGGATGGAGGGGATTATCGAAGCCCTGGAAGACTTCGTCCTGGGGCATCTGGCGAAAGAAAGGGCTCAACGAACGCACAGAAAGATCCTTACCCTCGAAGAAGTCGAGAAAAAACTGGGACTCAGGTGACCTACAGAATTGTGATTGACGAGCTCGTCCTCAAAAAGGATTTCCGGAAGTTCGGCCTTGAGGATCAGAGGAAAATCATCAGGGCAATCAGGCAGAAACTGACCTCACGTCCAAAAGATTACGGAGAACCCTTGAGAAGAGAACTCAAGGGATTTTGGAAGCTCCGAGTGGGCCAGTTTCGAGTCATTTATGAAGTTCAGGAAGACGAGGTTGTCGTCTCCATCGTCGTGGTCGGATTCAGGAGGGACGAGGAAGTGTATCGGGCTGCCCTGGGGCGGTTGGGATTGGAGTGAACGGATTCCGGGCGCCCGGTTTTACGGACTACTCGCCTGAAGCTGTCCGGAACCAGTTGATCAAGTCCCTGGCCTATTTTCGGCCGAACGTCTCACGAGAGATGGCCCGCCAGGTCCTCGGTCTGTTCGAGAGCTTTCCCTGCGAGACCGGCAAGAAATAGACCGACAGCACTCACCTTAAGAGGGAAGACCGGCTGAACCAAAGCCGTATCATTTCGTAAGGTAGAGTGTACAGAGGGAAATAAAAGGAGACATAGAAAATGAGACTATCCGAAAGGGCCCGCCTATCCGGCTCGTTTTTGATTTTTCTGTTGGCCGTACTGCTCTCGAGTCCTTCGGCCTTTAGCCAGCCGAGCGGCACCGACATCGTGATCGGGAAAAGAATCTCGTTTCCGTCGAAAGTATTCAACGCAGAACTTCCCATCTCAGTCTATCTTCCCGCCGCTTATGGGACGAGTGAGGTGAAATACCCGGTTCTGTATGATCTCAACGGCTTCGCCTACTTCACCTACGGCGCGGGGACTGTGGAGCTCTTGTCGAGGAATGTGGAGATGCCGGAGATGATTGTTGTCGGCCTCCCCAACCTTGAGGACGGATATGTTCCTGCTCCCTATGAGGAAAGAGGCGCCGAGCCGACGACGGCCGACCTGTCCCTGAAATTCTTCAGCGAAGAACTGATTCCATTCATTGACGGAAATTACCGGACGGCGGGATTCAACATCCTTTCCGGCCATTCCGTGGCGGGTCTGTTTACGGCGTATGCCCTGTTCACCCGGCCCGACCTGTTTTCGGCCGGAATCGCCAGCAGCCCCTGGTTCCAGGTCAACAACCAATACTGGCTGAAGCAGATCGATAAGATGTTCCGGGCTGAATCGCTCGCCGATAAGTACCTCTTCATGACCGTCGGCAAAAAGGAACAGGACCTGACCATCAGCACCTACACCGAGCTCGAGAAGTGGATGAAATCGAAAGACCTGAAAAGGCTGACGTGGAAGAGCGAGTGGCTGGACAATGTCGACCACAGCTCGATGCTCGGGAAAAGCCTTTATGACGGCCTGCTGTTCATCTTTGACGGGTGGAAGATCCCGTTCGACGTCGTCATCTCCGGTGACGTATCCGCGATCGAAGAACATGCCAACAAGATGAAAGCCAAGTTCGGCGGCCGGCTCGCTTTCGACATTCCCGAGAATCTCCTGAACCAGGTCGGCTACCAGCTGCTGAACGGGAAAACTTACGACCGGGCGATAAATATTTTTACCCTCAACCTGAAGCTCCATCCCAACTCTCCCAACACCTATGACAGCCTGGCCGAAGGCTATTTGACCATGGGAGACAAAGAGAAGGCGATGAAATACTATGAGCTGGCCATCCAGAAGAATCCGGGCAAAACCGACTTCGAAAAGCGCCTTCTCCAGAACGCCAGGGACAAACTCAAAGAGCTAAAGCAGTAGGACCGTCCGGTCTTCGCTTTTTTGGGGAGATGGAAATCAGCAAGGGGCGGAAATCTGGTTTTTCCCTTTTTGCTTAGCCCCATAGAGCCGCAGGTCTGCACAGTGGATGAGTTCATCGACGTGAAGAGCATCCTGGGGATACCAGGCTACCCCCATGCTGGCCGTCATCTGAGGTTCCCGGTCTGTGGTTATGTTGGAAAATCGATGCGCTCTGATGGCCTGGTCGATCCTCTGGGCATTCCGCAAAGCGCCCTGGATATCCGAATAGGGAAGGACAACGGCGAATTCATCCCCCCCGTAGCGGGCGACCAGGTCGATCTCCCGGACTGACTTTTTGATGACTTGGGCCAGTTCCTGGAGCAGGATGTTGCCCACAGAATGTCCATAAGAGTCGTTGTATGTCTTGAAATTGTCGATATCGACCATGATCAGGCTGATGGGATATTTATGTCTTAAAGATTTTTTAATTTCGAGGTCCAGGAATTTTTTGAAATAACCGTGATTATAGAGGCCGGTCAGCCAATCAATGACGGCGGAATCCAAGGCCGCCCTGTAATGGGAACGCAGCTTATCCAGCTGCCTTTTCTTCTCCAGCAGAATTCTAACCCTGGCCTGGAGCTCCCGGGCGACGATCGGCTTGACCAAAAAATCGTCTGTTCGGAGCTCGATGCATTTGAGCTTGCTGTCCAGGTCGTCCAGACAGGTGATGACGACGATCGGGATGTCCCGTCCTTTATTCGAATTCTTGACCTGCTGGCAGACTTCGAACCCGCTCATGTCCGGCAGGAGAATATCCAGCAGGATCAGGTCCGCCTGTCCTGATTGGGCGATCCGCACCGCGTCTTTTCCTCGGCTGACGCGCTCGAGCCGGAGAGGGAAGTCTTCCAGGATATGCCTGACCAGTCGGGCATCCCCTTCGTTATCCTCGACCAGGAGCGCCACGGGAAGTGTTTTCTCCACTTCCTCGGGGCTTTCGTCCTCATCGCACCTCACGATTAAGGAACGCTGCGAATGATCGCGGATGGACAGCTGATCGCGGTACTGTTTCAGGGTGATCATCGACTTCACCCGCGCCAGCAGCTCTTGCCGTCTGACCGGCTTGGCCAGATACTCTTCGGCCCCCGCTTCCATGCCGGCGTACTTGTTCTCGGGGTCGTCCAACGCCGTGACCAGGATGATCGGGACATGGTTCGTCCGGGAATCCTCTTTCAATTTCCTGGCGGCCTCGAAGCCGTTTATTCCCGGCATCATGACATCCAGCAGAATCAAATCCGGAAGCTCGGAAAAGGCCTTGTCCAAAGCCTCCTCTCCGTCTGCGGCCTGGATCGTCTGATAATGATCACTCGAGAGCATCCTGGTGAGCGAAGCCAAAGTCACCGGAGAATCATCCGCGATCAGGATTTTTTTCTTGAAAGACGACCTGGTGTCTTCGTGTTCAAACTGTTCCATCTGCTTCTCTCTTCATAATCGCGGCTCCAGTCTGAATAGAGTTCGATATCGACGCCGCTCGGGTTTAGATTCTGCTACTTGCCCGTCCCGGTCAATCCTCTCTAAGGAGGATTTGCGGGATGATGTTCGGTGAGCAAAATCACCGCCGGTGATTAGCCTGTTTCCACTCCTCCATGATCTCGGCGAAGCACTGCAGCCCGCTGGGGATGACCGCGCCGTATCCGCCTCCGGGCCTCGTCCAGGCGCCGGCGAGGTAGAGGTTCTTGATCGGAGTCTTGTGGGGGAGGCGCCGCGGTTCGCAGTTGTCGACGGTCTGGTCCCAGCCGTAGATCGCCCCCCGGTAGTTGCTGGTGTAGCGCACGTTGGTCAAAGGCGTTCCGACCTCCCTCACCTCGATAGCCTTGCTGAGCCCGGGCAAAAGCGTCTCCTCGACTTTCTTGATCAGGATATCGGCCATCCGCTCCTTCTCCGCCCGGTAAGCGTCCTTTCTCCCGGCGAAGTAGTCGGCCTCGTATTTCTTCCACGGATCATAGCCCTGGAGGGTAATAATGGACAGCGTGTTCTTGCCTTCGGGAGAGTATCCCTTGTAGAGGTTGTCGTAAAGGGTCAGTCCGAACCCACCCTTTTCGACCTCGGCGTTCAGCGCTTGCCGGTAGCCCTCCTCGTGATCGTAGCCGGTCTCGTAGAATATTTCCGTGTCCTTGATCCTGGCTTCGGCGACGATGTCCTTTTTGAGCCCGAGAAATACCTGGAAAGAGGAGAGGCTGGCGGTGAACGTGTCCATCCGCGCCAGGTAGGCCTTAAGGTATTCGCCTTCGTCCATCATCTTGTGGACAGCATCGTAGGCGTTGGCGTTAGAGACGACCACGCGGCCGAGATATTCCGTGCCGTCGGCAGTCTTGACGCCGTAAGTGGCGTGATCCTTGACCAGGATGCTCTCGACGCGCGTCCGCAGCAGCACCTTTCCGCCGCGCTCTTCGATGAAACTGCGGAGGGCGTCGCTGATCTTCTGGGAGCGGCCGACCGGATAGTAACCGCCCCCCTGGAGATAACCTATTAAAGGCAGAATGTAATAGAGGCTCGCCAGCTTCGATGGCGGAAGCCCGAAGTATCCCCAGAGCTCCGAGACCACGGCCTTAAGCTTGGGGCCCTTGATGTGGGAATCAAGAACCGTCCCCCAGGTGCTGTTAAAGCATTTAACGAGATAGGGGAATTCCTTGGGGAAGTTGGCCATGTCAACCTTGCTGCCGGCGCTCTGGTACCTGTTGAGATCCGAGACCAGCCCCCGCATCGTCTGGAAGAGGCCCTCGATGCCCGCTTTCTCCTCCGGGAACTGTTCAATCAAGAGCTTGATGTAGCCGTCGACGTCCTTGTGCGGGACGCGGATATCGTAATCCGGGAAGATAGCGCGGTAGAGGACCTTGTGGGGAACGAACTCGATGTCCTTGATCTCCGGGAAGCCCTCGATGAGATTGGGAATGCCGTCTCGCTCGCCGACTCCTGTCGAATGGAGGGAGGCGTCGAAGATAAAACCTCCGGGCCGTTTGAAGGTGGTGGCGTAACCGCCGGGGACCGAATGCTGTTCCAGGACGAGCGGCTTGAACCCCTGACGGGCGAACCCGGCGGCGCAACTCAGCCCGCCGAGGCCGGCGCCGATAATGACGGCGTCCCAGGTGTCATCAGCGGCGCGTGCGCTGCGCCCGGCGCGACCCGGCCGACTATCGCCCCGCGGGAACGAATTCCAGTCAAGAGTCAGGATAGGAACACCGGCCAGAGCGGCCTTCAGAAAATCTCTCCGGGCGATTTTTTGTTTGAGCATCGTCATGTCCTTTCTCATTCACCCCAGTCCACGATGGCCTTGACTGCGCTGTCGATGGCCGTGCGGGCCCCGTTTCCCGCCTTGTTCGCCAGGAAAGAAAAAATATAATCTCCGCCGTCTGTGCGGACGACACCCGAGAGGGCCCGAACGGCCTGGATATAGCCAGATTTGGCCAGGACCCGGCCGCGGTATTTCTTTTCCCAGAAATGCTTTTCGATGGTCCCGTCAAGCCCGCCCACGGCCAGCGAATTCTTATAGAACTCCCAGTTGGGCCCGGCCGATAAGTGGGCCAGGACGCGGGTCAGGGCGTTGGCGCTGAGGTGGTTTTCCCGGCTGAGGCCGCTTCCGTCGGCGACCACATATTCCCGTTCGTCCAGCCCGAGCCCGGTCAGGTATGCGGAAATCACCTTCCCGCCCCCTTCCCAGCTTCCCTGGTTTCCTTCCGGGTCGGACTGGGCCCCGAGCCTCTTGAACAGGGCCTCGGCCGCCAGGCCCAGGCTGTCCTTGTTTGTCCGCTGCAGGCAGTCGCCGATCGAGGTCACGAATTCGGCCAGCTCGCGGAATTCGCAGTCCACGGGGGCCGTCGTTTCCAGGACTCCGCCGCTCACGCTGATGCCCTCTCTAATCAGCGCTTCCTGGACCAGCCGGCCGAAAAAGAGGGCGGGGTTTTCGACAGCCACCGAGTATGGCCCGGCCTGTCTCCGGCAGTTGCCCTGGATGAGGAGCTCACCTGGCGCACCGGTGCGGTCCACGCTGAACCAGCTCCTCCGGCCCTTCCAGATGGTCAGGGCGTTGATGAGCTTGACGTAGCCGGTGGGCGGGTCCAGGGAGAGGACGGCCTTTCCCTGAAGGTTGGCGGCGGAGATGTCGATACAGTTGCCGTTGTAGTTGAGCCCGCAGACTTCGCAGGCGTATTTCTGATGGAGCTGATCCGGGGGCCAGCTCGGATGGACGTGCCGGCTGTCGAAGATCGTAGTATCGAGAAGGATGTCCGAGACAGACAAGGTCCCCTGCTCTTTGAGCCGGAGCACGATCTCCTGAATGACCGGCTGGGAGCGGCGCCCGTTCTTTGCTTCCGTCTCCTTATCGCCGAGGAGGGGATCGCCGCTGCCCTTGATGACGAGCGCATCCCCGCACAAACCGACCCGGGTGATGAAGGCGAAGTCCGGGCCCAGGTATTCGAGGGCCGCGGCCGAAGTGACGATCTTCATGTTCGAAGCCGGAAGGAGGGCCAGATGCGGGCTCCTCTCGTACACGGTTTCTCCCGTCTCGTGCCTGATTATGCGGACAGAAAAGACGACCTTCCGGAGGCCTGGCTTTCCCAGGATGCCGTCGATCCGCCTCGCCAGGTCGTAGGATGTGGGGGCAGAGGCAGCGGCGACAGCGGTGGTGGAGACGGCAGCTTTGGCGGTGGGTGTGTCCGCTGCAGCGATAGCTGTGGAGGTTGAAGTGAGAGAAGGGCAGGGAGCTGAGCATGGGCCCGGTCTCAGAAAAAGAATAATGACCAGGACAAGGCCGGGGACGGCGCTGGCTTTTTTCATTCTCCCTGCATGTGTATTACTCACGCCATCAAATTTCATACCTTAACGAAAAGCCGCGCATAAAGCAAGGGCCCGGCCGCCAAAGAGATGCAGCCGGTTGAGATTGAACAAGCATTTTCCGCCCGATTTGGGGTAGAATGAGGGCAAAGTCGATGATCGGCTTTCCGAGCAATGTTTTAGTCGTGGCAGATTATGAAAATCCCCATTTTGCTGAAAACATCCTGAAAAAAGTGGATTTCGTCCTCTCCTGCGGAGATGTGGAATTCGCCATCCTCGAGGAGATTTATCAGCGCTTCAACAAGCCCATCTTCGCCGTCAAGGGCAATCACGATACCACCAAGCCCTTTCCGCCTTTTGTCCAGGATATCCATCTGCGGCTCGTCCAGCATCGCAACTGGTTCATCGGAGGATTCGCCGGCGTCCCGTCCTACAAGGAGGCCGGCCCCTATGAATGGGATGATCTGTCGGCCACCGACAAGCTCAGCAAATTCCCCTATGTGGATATCTTCATCTGCCATGCCCCGCTTCTCAAAGTAACAGACAAGGATGACTATGCGCACACCGGGAGCGAAGCATTGCGCAGATACATCGAGAGCACGCAGCCGAAGTTTGTCTACCACGGCCACGTCCACGCCAAGATGGGCGCCATGCTCGGCGAAACGGCCGTAGTGAGCGTCTACGGGGCGGAAGTCTTTTCCCTGAGCTATTGAGCGTTTTTTTTAGAGAGACTGACAATCGGCAAAGTCCAAGATTTAAGGCCGGATCGCGTAAAATAAAACATGGGTTCTGACGGGGACGTCGACGCGGATCGACCTCCAGAAAAGGTCGCCGGTTTCAAGCCGCCAGTCCGGCCCGAAAAACCCGGCGGCTTCGACTCCCCGATTCCCCTCGGTCAGCAGGGCCGGACGGGCGATGAAAAGATCGGGAAAGCTGTAGCCCGCATAAAGATAGGGCAGCGTATCGGTCAGGCGAAGCCCGGTGATGCCGGTGCCCGCAATCACACCGATGCTGGCGATGTCGCTGTCCGGCCTCGGCCGGATGAACAGGCAGGCCAGGTCTCGGCCCTCGAGTTTCTGGTTTCCAGCGCTCAGCTTCCCACGCCTGACCTGGACCGGGGTTTCCGGAAGAAGCATCCGCCAGGCGCTGTTCATGTCGGCGTGGCCATAGAGAATGACGTTTCGGTCGGCATATCGGGCGGGTGTGAATTCGGAATCCGCAACGATGTCGAGGGAGCCGTTCCCTTGGTACCAGAAAGTCTCGGCGTCATAACGGGCTTTGGCTTCGGCCCAGGCTTTTTCTTCCCTATTGCCCCGGGTCCCGAAAACCAGGACCACGCGGTTCTTGAAAGCGTCCTTGAAGAGCCCGTAGCGGTGAGGACCCTTCATTGAGGCCGGCGGCCTGGGGGTCACTTCCCAGCGGCCGTCGCGGCGGGCGAGCCAGAGCCGCGATTCTTCTTTGGGCCGGGGGATGCCTGCTATCGCCTGGCCGTCCAGTTCGACCCGCAGAGTCTCCCTCGGCTCCCAGGGTGAAAGGTCGAGCGACAGGCGGGAGACGTTCTCGGTCGATCCGGAGAACAGCCCGTCGTCCACGTTCACCCGGACCCGCGCCGAGCTCAGCTTGAGCGGCTCCGACTGGGCCTCGATGGTCAGCCAGTTGGACGACGCGCTGATGCCCGGGCAGGGAGTCGAGAACTCGATCTCCCGGACGCGTTCCCGTCCCGGCCGGGCATGGCGGGCGAAAAAGTCGAAAAGAGGCGGCCAATCGACGCAGTCCACTCCGGCCTCGGGCGAGGCGTCCCACCAGTGGCCGGCTCCCGGCTGTTCATGGTAGACGAAATCCTGGTGCATCTTCTGCAGATCGGCCGCCATGTGCCGCGATTCGGTCACCGGGACACTTTCGTCTTTCTCGCCGTGGATAATGTACACACCGTGCTGGCGGTAGTTTTTGAGCACGGCAAACGGATCGCTGGGCAGGAACGGCCGCATGATCATCTGTCCGAGGGGTGTGTCGGTTTCGGCGGCATTTCTGACCCTGTAAGACCAGAAGCTGATCCAGCCGGCGCTCGGGCCGATGGCGGCGAACAAATCGGGAAACAGCCCGCCGACGCTCCAGGCGCCATGCCCGCCCATAGAATGACCGGTAAGATAGACCCGGCTCGGGTCCGTCCTGAGCCTTTTCTGAGCCTCGGCCAGGACATCCAGAGCGTCGAGCCGTCCCCAGTCCTCCCAGTTGAAACCGTATGGCCTCCGGTTCGTCGGGGCCACGATGTGAGCCCAGGTTTTCGGGGCATAGGAGCGGACCTGGTTGAGGGCTTCGACGTTGGCGCCGTGGAGGGAGAGGACGAGGGCGGCGGGAATGTCGCTGGGACTGACAGACAGGGAATCCGAAGCGGGCTGCGTCTGGGTCTGCGTGGAGGGATGAGAATGGGGACCGCCCCGGGCGGGGAGAACAGCATAGTGCTGGACGCTGCCGTCGACGGGGCTGATGTAAGTTCTCTTATGAGGATCGCTGTAATTCACAGCGCGGAGGTTGATCATCGTCCTATCCAGGACCGTGGCATGATTTTTGTCTTTTTTGACGAGTGCGAGATCGAGAGAAATCTCGCCAGTGGCGGCAGGCGCGCCGCCCCGGAGAGGGAAGCCAATCTTCCTGACGCTTAGAGGACGGATATCGGGGACGGGCGTTTCCAGAGGAGAGAGCCCTTCGCCGAAGACCGTGAGGGAGACGCCGCGGAGGGGAAGAGCCGTGGCGTTGACCACGACGACCGCAGCCTGAGTATCGGTCGCTTCGCCCACGATGAGGTCCGGCGCGGTCACGTCCTTGATGTTGAAATAAACATCCTTCGGCGGCTTATTCAGGCGGACCTTCAGGCGGCCGCGGGCGCACTTGAACAGGAAATCGTTCCGGCCGGGCTGCAGGAGGACGGGAAGTTCGCAGAAATCGAAACGCGGCTGCCAGGACTCGTATTTGTCGGACTGGCCGTAGCGGTTGCCGACGTGCGGCTCACCGTTGACATAGACCCAGTCGTGGGCGGAAGCTTCGAGAATAAGGACTTCCGGAGCCCGCGCTTCGTACGTCAGGTAGGCATACCCGCAGCGCAGGGCCTTGTGCTCGAACCAGCCCTGCTCATTGGCTGCGACGGCCTCCCAGGTCTCATTTTTGGGGCCGGAATCGGAAGAGGGTAGAGAGAAAGAGGAGGATGGGGAAGTTGGCGAGGACGTCCCGGCGGGTGCGGAAGTGATCATGGCTGCTGTCAGGGGAAGCGGATCTCCCGGGCGGGGAGGCGACCATTGACCGGTCGCAAGCCGGTGAGCGATCGGATCCAACGGATATACAGACCGGCAATACCCCTCGGGAAAGGCTGCGACCAATCCTTTGGTTAAGATGATTGATTCCGGCTCGGGCGGGTCGGACAGGACTGGAACAATCAGAACGCTTACTATCCCCAATAAAATAGAAGCCGCGGTTTTCTTTCTGAATGTGCGTGCTTTGAGTTTCATCGATACTCCAAGATATAGCAGTATATAAGAAGCTCAAGGGGAATAAAACTGGCCGGCCGAATGCGGATACATCGCCGTTTGTGTGATAGTTTTCAATTATGAAAAGTGGGAATGGGTGGCATGGCGCCAGTCCCCGCACCGCCCGGAGCGTAGGGGACCCCTCTCTTGACGGGTGCGGAGCGAGGACGGACGGGGACGCGCCATGACAGGACCCGTTCCCATCACATAAATGGATAAGTCTGCGCCACCTATTTATTCGCCGAGTTTGATGTCGAAGCGGGCCTTGAGATAATCAGCTGCCGACCGGAAAGCCTGCTTCCATCCCAGGATCTCCTCCTGGAGGGGAGACTCGGCTCTGAGCGCGGCGTTTCCGAGATGGGCCCGCGGCCGGGCGAGTTCAAACAGCGGGCCGAGCGGGGGCATCTTGGCGGGACGCGAAGTGACAACCCAGACCAGGCTGATTCCGACGATCGCGAGCGAGGCGGCTGCCGCAAGCGCCGGTTTCAGGCGAATTGGCTTTGGGCGGGACAGAGGTGGAGATTCCGTCCGCCGGCCAATCGCTGCCGACACTTTTTCGCCGAGCGACGTGCCGGCGCACTCAATGAAGGCGGCCGCGTCCTTTGTCAAACGGCGCCCCAGCTCCTCCTCGAACCGGGCATAGTCCCGGCATGAGCCGCACCTGTCCAGATGGCGCCTGGTCAGCCCCGCCGGGGGCCTTCCGGAGTCCAGGGCCCGGGAGATTTTCCATTTATAGATTGAGCACCACATGGTCATCTCCTTCTCAGAGGACAGAAATCTTTTGTTCCACCGGCCTCACCTCCCTCAGGCCGGCGGAGTGCGCCGGCGACCTCAGCCGCTTCCCCAGCTTCAACCGGGATCGGTGCAGGAGAGCGCGGATGCCGACCTGGGTTTTCTTCATTGTCCTGGCGATGTCCTTGACCGGCATTTCCTCCGCGTAGCGCAGCCAGAGCGCTTCGTACTCGCTCGGTTTCAGGGCTCTGGCCAGTTCCCAGATGTTTGCGCCCGCCTCCACTTCTTCCTTCCGGATGAGGGTCTCCTGGGGGCCGGGAGATGGACATTCAGCTGTCTCCACGTCTAGAGGAAGCGGCTCGGCCCTTCTTGAGCGGTGCCGGCTGACGGCCAGCCGGACCGCCGTCGTGTACAGCCAGGTGGAAAACTTCCACCTGGGATCGTAGCGGTCGATGCTTCGGAAAGCGCGCAGGAAGGCCTCCTGGATCAGGTCCTCGATGTCCGTCTCGGACTCGCACCGGCCCCGCAGGAAAAAAAACAGACGGGGCGAATGCCTCGAGACGAGCTCCTCGAACGCGGCGCGGGAGCCGGCCGCAGCCCGGGCGGCCAGCTCCTCGTCCGGCGGATGTCGCGCTATCGCTTTCCTGTCCATCTGTCAGTGCAACATAATGCTGGCGCTTAAGCCGAAAACGGTTCTGGATCAATAATAAGACAGAGGACTGAGCTTGTCGAGAGACACGTGGGGAAGAGCGCCGCGCTTCTTAATGAGCTGAATGAACTTGATGGTGGGGTAGGCGGCCTCGACCCGGACGTTCTCCCCTTCGACCGCAATGTTGATGTTCTGTGTGAGGGTTAGCGCGTCGACATCCTTAATCTGCAGGTTGACGATGGCGATGAGTCCTCGAATGGCCTGTTCAATTTCTTTCGCCACCTGGGCCGACTCCGTGCCGATGTCGATTTTCAGGGTGACCATCTCGCCGACTTCGGTGAGGGAACCGGCCGCGTTCCGCATCTTGGTCAGCATGACCGGCCCCCCCCGTTCTCCCGCCAGGCCGGACAGGTCGTTGGCGGCGGCCACGATAATCGCGCTGCGGGATTCATTCAGGACGCGCGCGAAGAGCGGGGAGGTCAGTATATTTTTTGCCTTCCCCTCCAGGGCATCCAGCGCCAGCTTGATGCCCGTTTCTTTCTCAGAAAGGAGGATCAGATGATCGGTCGCGAAGGCCCCGAATTCATCGCTGTCCCAGTTATAGATGATGTGTTTTCCGTAAGGGATTTCCTTGCGGGTCGTTTCGGTCTTGATAAGTCCGAGCAGGTGGGCTTTGTCGAAGTTCCCGGACACGGCGACTACAGCGTCCTCGTCTTCTTTCCCCCGGCCGAAGACGGTGACGTTTTGGATGTCCTTCAGAGGGTCGATCTTGAGTTTCTGGAGAAACTCGTCGCCCTTGCGCTGCATTTCGGCCAGGCCGCCCTCTTCGGAGAGCATTTTGAACATCACGGAGGAGGTGAACTTCTCCATGTTGAAGTGAAGCACCCAGAGCGCGTCGGCCGGAATGAGAGACATCTGGGGGCCTGATTCCCCGACGGCGGAGCCGGCGGCGAACAGACACATGACCAGCGCCAGGGTGACGATCAGGATGACGACGGCTTTTCTCATGCTATTTCTCCTTGTTCAGACATCTGATTCATCTATTTATACGCCGCACGCGCCGTCGCGTTATGATCATTTCACCAAATTTGAGCCGAAATTTCTTGACCTTTTGGACGGCCGAAGCCAAGAAGAGCATTGTCCCGAGAGTCCCCTAAGGCGAAGGCGGCGGGATTTCGCGGATATAGATGTTCTTGAAATAGACCGGCGTGCTGTGGGCCTGGAGCTCGATCTGGCCGGCGGGATAAATGGGTTTGTCCCGTTCCCAGTAGTTTTCCATAACAACATTGTCGACCACGAGGACGCCGTTGAGATGGACAGTCACCCGTTCCCCTGACATCCGGATTTCGAGAGTGTTCCATTCGCCGACGGGGTTGTCGGCCGGCTGGAGCGGCGCGGCCGGCCCAATTGTGTTGTTGTAAAGGCCGCCCGACCCCTCCGGCTGCTGAGCCGGGTCCCAGATCTGGACCTGGGGTGAGCCGCGGAGGTAGATGCCGCTGTCGCCCTGGTGCTCGATCTTCCAGTCCACGAAAAGCTCGAAGTCGGCATAGTCCCTGGCGGTGCAGAGGCTGTGGCCTTTTCCGTCGAAGACGAGGACACCGTCGATGACCTGCCAGTGCCGTCTCATATCAATGTCAGCCGCGGCCTGCTCTTTTCTCAGCGCCTCCGGGCTCATTCTGGCCCGGGACGGCGGGTCTTTGACCAGCCCTTTCCATCCGCTGAGGTCCTTGGCGTTGAAGAGTGGAACGAACCCTTCCTGAAGGAGAAGCGTATGGGCGTATTTTTCGACCTCGTCCCGCTCGTACTCGTTGTCAATGAATCGGGCCGCTCGCTTCAAGATCCGGGCGGTGCCGAGGCCGGAAAGGCCCTCGAACCCGGGCGAGGGAAGAGCCGCCCGGACGGCCGCCTGGGCCGCTCTCTCCCGGACGGCCGCGTCGTCGAGGAAAGGCGATATCAGCAGAAGCGATTCCATATTCTTGATGCCGCCCAGGCCCGCGATGACAATATTCTTCTCCGCCGGTTCGCGGGCGAAGGCGAGGACATCCTTGATCAGGTCGAGCTTCTTTTCCGCCGGGAGGTCGGATTCGCCGACCAGCCGCACATAGCCATGGAGAGCCAGATAGACGAACCTCCGCCCGGTCGAGCTGTCCGCCGCCGCGGCGATCTTACGAAGCTCGCCGACGGCCCGGAATTCTGTCCAGTTGGCCAGGGTGTGGAGCGCCACGGTCTGAACCTGGGGATCGGGATTCTGAATTTCGCCCAGGACGGCCCGGATAGCGTTTTCGCCCCCGATCCTGGCGAGAGGACGCATCAGGTTCAGACGCCTGGCGCCCTGCGCCTGGCGCATTTTTTCCAGCACCGGGTCGGCCCGTTTTTCCGGGTCTTCGCCCTGTCTTGCCGCGGCCACGAGCGCGTTCTGCAGGGCCAGGATTTCAGCCGGGTCCGCCGCGGCCAGGACGAGATCCATGATCTGCGGCAGATCCTTAGCCCGGGCTACGTTCTCGAGGGCGGCCTGGGCGCTCTTCCGGATGGCCTCATTATCGCCGGCTGCCGCGGCCAGGACGATCCCGGCGTGCTCCACGGCCCGCCGCTCGCCGAGCACGTCGATAATGGCCGCCTTCCCGGAGGGTGAAGCGCTGTCAAACATCCTCACGGCTTCGGCCACGGCCGCGGCGGCCGGAAAGGCCAGAAAAGCTCCCTTCAGGACTTCGGCCTCTTCTTCATCCGCGCTCTGCCAGAGCTGAGAGAGGTCGGGCATGACCTCGCTTCCGCCGATCCGTGCGGCGGCGGCGATCGCGGCCAGGCGAACGGCCTTAACTTCGCTCCTGAGTCCATCCTTGACGAACGCCAGGGCGGTTGGGTCTCCACGGCGGCCGAGCATGGCTGTGATCTGCGCCCTGGCTTCGGGAGACACTTCTCCGGCCCGTCCGGTCCAGCGGGCCGTGGCCTCTTCTCCCGGAACCGAAAGCGAAAGTTCCAGGGCCCGTTCCCGGAAGGCGGCATCCGGAGACTCCATGGCCTGAAGCAGGTCGATGACGGCTTCATTCCCCCGCAGCTCTGTCAGGAGAGTCAGGGCGGCGCTCCGGACCTGGCCTTCCTCGAACCCCGTGCTTTTTTCTACGATGTCCCGGCAGATCCTCACCGCGTCTTCGCGTCTCCCCGCCTCGGCCGTCCTTTGAGCGAATAATAAATAACGCGAAACGGCCCTGGCTCTCTCCATGGGGGACAAAGCGACGGGGATCCTGTTCAGCGCGGGTTCCGCCCGCGGGTCCCCGATGTTGGCCAGGGCGAAGAGCGCGGCATCGCGGCCGCGCTGGTCCCCGCTCGAGGCAAAGGGAATAATTTTGTCGACCGCCTCACGGCTCCTCAGCTCGCCGAGGGCCTGAATCAGGACTGTTTTGTCGGTCCCGTCCTTTCGGCTGAGGGCTTTGACCAGAGCTTTTTCTGTGCCGGGAGGACGGATGGTAAGCAGAGCCTGCACAGCCGGATCACCCAGTTTTGGGTCGTTGAGATAGCGAGTTAAGGGTTGGAGCGCCTCCTCCCCTCCGCTGATTTGAAGCCGGCTGATAAGAAAGGATTTGACCTCGCTGTCGGGCATGTTCTGGAGGACTTTGATGACAGCGCGGGCATAGAGGCGCCTTTCTCCTTCGGCGCCCGGCCTCATGACGTAGGTGCCGGCGGCCTCCAGGGCGTAACGGGCCAGGCTGTCGTCCGCTTTTCCGGGCGGGGAGAGCCTGAAGCAGATTTCCTCGATCCCCGCCTCGCCCAGCGCCAGGATCTCGGCCCCCAGAGCCTGTTTTTCCGCAGGAGCCTGGGCCGGAAACTTGATCAGAATTTCCGAAACCCGCTCCGATAAAGGCCGCGTCTCTGCCGCAGCGAACGCGGCTGCCGCGGAGATTAAAACAAAGAAAATAAGCAAGAAGGCATGTGTCTTCCTGTTCAGCCCAAGCATCTTTATGCCTTGTCAGCGCTCCTGAGGGTTGCTTTATCGGGACGACTCATTTCTTCCTTTTTCCCAGGACGAGCCTTGGTCTCGAAGAGCCCGGATGATGTCCAGGTGTTTTTTTTCATTGGCCAGGGCGAGGAAGGAGAACAGGAGCAGGACGGCGAGGAGCCCCAGGCAGACGATCATGATGAACGGCAGGAACGCAGCCATGAGGGAAAGCGTAGAATCGGGAAGGGAGCCGGCCCGGAGTTTTGATGAGACCGCCTGAGGATTAATGAGCAGGGGATGCTTCCACAACAGCCATCCGGCCAGGCCCAGTTCCATGACGATTAGAATTGCGCCTACGCGGGGCCATGTCCGGACCATTTTGGCCCTCTTTTTCAAAAACACTTTTTGTTGCTCGGTAGGGGAGATCATGACATCCTCCTTGCATTAAAGATGCCAGGGCGCCCGCATCGGCTCAGCGATGAGACGGTTCGCTTCCTCGTCGCCGAGGAAGCGCTGGGCGGCGGGATCAAAGCGGAGCCCTCTCCCCAGACGGACGGCGATCTTGGCCAGGTTGACGAGCGTCGAGGAACGGTGCCCGTTCGCCTCGTTCAGGGGGAACTTCCGGCGCCTGCGGACCGCTTCGGCGAAGTCCTCCGGCTGAGGTTCCGGATCCGGGAGCGAGGCAACTTTTTCCCGGAGATGGGGGATATCAGACTCGAAATTCGGGAACAGCTTCCCCTCGGGGCCCTCGATGAACGCCGCACCGGCGTCCCTGTTCTCGCCGTCAAGGATGATTTCGCAGCCGTCGGCGTAGCGGAGATTCACTCTTCGCCAGGACCCGCAGGCGTCGGGGTGCTGCTGCGGCCCGTCGGCTTCGATTTCGACCGGGCTGGTGTCGTCCTTGTCCAGGAGATACTGCACCGGGTCAAGGTAATGCATGCCCATGTCGCCCAGTCCGCCGCCATCATAATCCCAGTAGCCGCGGAAGCTCTCGTGGACGCGGTGGGGATGGTAAGGCTTGTGAGGAGCCGGGCCGAGCCAGAAATCATAGTCGAGCTCTGGCGGAACGGGCTGCGGCGGGAGATAGGTCTTTCCGCTCCAGTAGAACTTCCAGTCAAACCCCGTGACACCGCTGACAGTCACCTTCAGAGGCCAGCCGAAAAGACCGTCCCTGACGGCTTTCTTCACCGGCTTGACCGTCGTCCCCAGGCCGTAAAACGTGTCCTGGAAGCGGAACCAGGTGTTGATCCGGAAGATGCGACCGTGCTTCTGGACGGCATCGACCACCATGATCCCCTCGCCGATCGTCCGGGTCATCGGCTTCTCGCACCAGATGTCCTTTCCCGCCTCGGCGGCGGCGACGGACATGAGGGCGTGCCAGTGCGGCGGCGTGACGATGTGGACAATGTCGATCTCCGGCCGGTCAAGGACCTCGCGGAAATCTTTGTATCCTTTGACGCCCGAACCCGAGATCTCGAGCGCGGTGCTCAGGTGTCCGGCGTCAACGTCGCAGACGGCCAGCAGCCGCGAGCCGGGATACCTGAGGTGGCCCCTTCCCATGCCGCCGACGCCGATGACGGCCTTGGTCAGCTCGTCGCTGGGCGGGATGTAGCCCCGGCCGCCGAGGACGCGGCGGGGGACAATGGCGAGGGAGGCCGAGGCAAGCGCCGCCCGCTTGATAAACTCGCGGCGGCTGATCGCTTTCAGTTTCATTGTTGAATGCTTTTTTATACTTCAAACGAGCCCATCGCCTCAAGCCCAATTTAATTGGGGGACGTTATGCCCGTTTCCCAATTTCGCCTAAGTCAAAAAAATGGGGACGGTCCTATTTTTTGCTCTTTTAGGACCATAGTGACCAGAAAAATAGGACCGTCCCCTATTTTCGTCCCCTATTTTTCTTGGAGGATAATTCACTCCTGAAGTCGATTCGGTGAAAGAATGGGGACGGTTATATTTTCCTATTTACTCACTTTCTCGGGATAGAGCGTCACTCGCACGTAGTTGTTCGTGTTGAGATACGCGCGGGCGGCCTCCTGAATCACCTGGGGAGATAATGTCTGGAAAGACTTCTCGATGGCCAGAACCTCCCTCGGGTCTTCCTGGAGCTGATACTTAGCTGCAATCTGAGTCAGGAGCCAGCTGTTCTGTTTCATTCCTGTCTCGTATTCGCGGAAGAGACCTTCCCTGGCGTCGCTCACGTCCTTCTCAGAAGGCCCCTTGGTTTTGAGGTTCTCGATCTCCTGAAAAACCGCCTTGACCAGCTCGTCCACCCGTGCCGGGTCGCAGCCGAAACTGATCATCAGGGTGTATTCTTTATCGGGGATCTTGGAATAGGAGGGGCGGACCATCACGCCGTAGGTGCCGCTCAGCTCTTCCCGGACAATCTCCCTCAGTTTCGAGTCGAGGATCAGGCCGAGCGCGCGTATGGCCGTGCGCTGGGCCTGGTCGTACTGGAAAGCCCCGCTGAAGACGACGGCCGTCTGGCTCTTCGGCTCCATTCCTTTGCGGACTTCTTTTTGGACCACGCCGGAGGGGGGATTGATCCCCACATTCCGCCAAGTCTCTTTTCGGTTGAGCGCAGGCAGTGAAGCGATATATCTTTCGACGAGAGGCTTCATGGCGGCGAGGTCAAGATTGCCGAGAAATAGAAAGGTGAAGTCGCCGGCGTCGGCGAACCGGTCCTTGTAGAAGGCGCAGGATTTATCCAGGCTCATCTCGGCGATGATTTCGGCCGTCATCGGGCGGGTGCGATAATGGTTCTGGCCCAGGGTTGTCTGGAGCGTGTCCTGGAAGGCGACATCGGGGCTGGCGGCCCGGTTGGCCAGAACCGCCTTTATCTGCGTGGTCATGACGTTGAAGATCGTCGGATCGCACCTCGGCGCGGTGAAGGAGAGGTAGATGAGCTGGAAGAGCGTCTCCAGGTCCTTGGGCGAGGCGCTCCCCGCCAGGCCTTCCTCGATCTCGCTGATAAAAGGCCTGACCGAGGCGACTTTCCCCGACAGGGCTTTCTTCAAGTCGACGGCGTTGAAATCCCCCAATCCCCCGGCCGGAACTATCAGGCCCGCCGTGGCGGAGGCAATATAGTCCTCGTCTTTAGCCAGGGATGTGCCTCCCGGGCTGAAGGCCCGCAACAGAATCTCATCCGCCTTGAAATCGGTCGGCTTGAGGATGACTTTGATGCCGTTGGAGAGATCCCACTCGGTGATGTTCATTTCCTCAAGGGTTGAACTTTTAACGATTTTCCCGGGCTCGGGAACGGCTGGAAGAAGGGGCTTCTCGGCCGCAGTGTCTTTGTACGGAGTGATCTCCTTGGCGGACGTCTGGTTGAGGACTTCGAGGAGCCTCTTTTCGGTGGGCACAGTGAAGCCCTCTTTTTCCGGAGCGCTCACCAGGACAACCCGGTTTTTTGTCGTCATCCACTCCCGGCCGAGACGATTGACTTCTTCGAGAGTGATACCGGGGAAGAATTGCTGGACCAGCTTGAATTCGCCCTCGATGCCGGGAGTCGGCTCGCCTTGCAGGAAATGGCGCGTGTACTCCTCCACGTAGGAGCTCGATTCCTGCTTCTCCTTTTCGGTGAGCAACCGCTCCATGGAGCGCTGAAGATCGAGCTTCTGCCGGTCGAGCTCCGACTGGGTAAACCCGAATCGGGTCACCCGTTCCGACTCTACGAACAGGGCTTCCAGGCCGCCCTCGATCCCTTCATCTTTGACCATCGCGCCGAGCGAATAGATATCCTTCGAGCGGATCAGCTGCCCCCGGCCCGAAAATGCCCTGATAAACGGGGCGTCGGGCTTCTGGGTGAGCTCGTAAAACCGCTGGTTGAGCATGGCATTGTAGAGCTGCTCGACCAGCCCCTGCCGGTAAGCCCCCGCCGTGCTCTGGTCGCGAAGCGGCAGCTTGTTGTAAACCGTAACGCTCGTGCCCGTGGCTTCCTTGTCCTGGGCGATGGCGAAGAGAGTTTCGGCGTGGTCGGGGACTTCGCAGAGAGCGCGGGGGCGCGGCTTGGGGGGAGGGACGAGGGAGCGGAATTGCTCACGGATGAGCTTTTCGACCGTCGGCGGGTCGAAATCCCCCACCGCGATGACGGCCATCAGGTCGGGACGGTACCAGTCCCGATAAAACCTTTTCAGCGTTTCGTGGTCGAAGTTTTCAATGGTCTTCATCTCGCCGATGGGGAGCCGCCGGGCGTAGCGGGATCCCTGGAAGAGAATGGGGAATTGCTGATCCTGCATCCTGGCATAAGCGCCGCGCCGCGAGCGCCATTCTTCGATAATGACGCCGCGTTCTTTGTCGATTTCCGCCGGGTCGAAGGAAAGGCCGTGGGCCCAGTCTTCGAGAATCTGGAAGGCCGTCTTCATGACCTCGGGATTTTCCGTCGGGATTTCCAGGATATAAACCGTTTCGTCGAAGCTGGTGAAGGCGTTGAGCTCCGGGCCGAACCGCATGCCAATGGACTCCATGAAGTGGACGAGCTCCTGCTTGGCGAAATGCTTGGTCCCATTGAAAGCCATATGTTCGACGAAGTGGGCCAGCCCGAGCTGGTCATCATCCTCCAGCACGGAGCCGGCGTTAACCACCAGGCGAAGGTCGGCGCGATTTTCTGGGCGCCGATTCTTGCGGATGAAGTAGCGCAGGCCGTTGTCGAGCTGTCCGTGGATGAGCGCTGGGTCGATGGCCAGCTTCTGGTCCAGCGCTATGGCGTCTTCTTGCTTGACCGGCGGAGTCTGCCCGACAGCGGGCAGGGAGAATATGAAGATGAGGGTGAGAAGAAGTAGCCCCCGGCCAAGAGTTTTCAATGATTCGGTCAAAGACGACATTTCAGCACCTCCCTTCCAGATCAATTCAATATTTCTTTATCGTCATTCATACCATAATCAATTTCCCCAGTCAATCCGGCGGTCGGGCCTCGGCTTTTGAATTCAGAGATTTTAGGATAGAATTGTCGACAATGGAGAGCAGGGCCGGAACATTCACGGAAGAACACATCGAAAAGAAAGGAAAAGGCGATGGAATTTCATGAAGTGATCGAGAAGCGATACAGCGTGCGGGCGTATAAAGCGACGCCCGTCGAGGCGGACAAACTCCGGAAGGTGCTGGGGGCGGCCATCCTGGCTCCCACGGCGGCCAACCGGCAGCCCTTTCGGCTGATCGTGATCGAGACAAAGGGAAGGGAAGCCGATCTCAGGCGGATTTATCCCCGCGACTGGTTCACGCAGGCGCCGCTCGTGATCTGCGCCTGCGCCGTGCCGGCGGAGGGCTGGACGCGAAAGGACGGCAAGAACTACGCTGAAGTGGACGCGACGATCGCTTTCGACCATCTCATCCTGGCCGCTCATGACATCGGGTTGGGGACCTGCTGGATCGCCGCCTTCGACCCGGCGGCGGCCCGCGAAGTATTGCGTCTTCCCGCGGACCTGGAGCCGATGGCGTTCACGCCCCTCGGCTATCCGGCCGACGCCTGGAAGCCGAAAAAGCGCCGGCCCGCCTCCGACCTGGTCCAATATTTCGAATAGCTGACTGCAAGCAATCAGCCTGGGCCAATACAAACGTACTCAGTGTTTTTAGATTGTCATTGCGAGCGACCGCAGGGAGCGTGGCAATCCCCTTTCTTTTCAATGCATTATGAGATTGCTTCGGTCGCTTCACTCCCTCGCAATGACATTGCGACTAGCCTCTGGCGGGAGAGGATGGAGGTGAGGGGGAATTTGCTTGATGAAAAGCGATATTGTTTAATGATATAATGCCTTAGGACAGGGGAAACAACATGGACCCGATCATAAAAAATTATCTTTCCAATCTCCGGCTCGAGGAGCCGCAGCAGTTCAAGAACATGGCGGCCTTTCCGATCTTCACGCCGCTAGACGGCGGTCCCGAGTATTTGACCTTGAAGGAAGCTCTAGAGAGGGCGTTGCTCCTGGTGACCGAAGTGAGCTCGGGTGGTTCGGTCCCCGAACTCAAGGTGACAAACAAAGGCGATACCGGCGTCCTGCTCCTCGACGGCGAGGAGGTGGCTGGGGCCAAGCAGAACAGGGTGCTCAACACGACGATCCTGGTCAAGGAGAAATCGGAGACGGTCATCCCCGTGAGTTGCACGGAACAGGGGAGATGGTCCTCTGTTTCGAGCTCGTTTCGTGATTCCGACACGGTGATGTCCCCCAAGCTGAGAGTGGAAAAAGCCCGCACCGTGGCCGCCTCGCTCCAGAGCACAGGGGAATACCGCTCCGACCAGGGGACGGTGTGGCGGGAAATCGACAAGATGGCGTCCAAGGCCGATACCGTGTCCCGGACCGGGGCGATGCGGGACGTCTATCAGGCGAAGATGAACGAGCTCGACGATTACCTCAAGGCGTTCACCTATGTTTCCACACAGAAGGGGCTTCTGGTGCTCATCGGGGGAGAAGTCCTAGGTTTCGATTTCCTGTCGAAAGAGAAGGCCTTCGAAGTTTTGTTTCCCAAACTCATCAAGAGTTATGCTATGGAAGCCTTGCTGGAAACGAAAGGCAACGGCTCCCAACCGGAGAAATCCAAGGCCGAGGCGTTCCTCCGGGAAGCCGCCGAGTGCGCCGAGAAGAAATACGAATCGGTCGGCAGGGGCTGGGATTTTAGATACGAAGGCAAGGCGGTCGTCGGGTCGGCGCTCGCCGTCGATGACAGAGTCATTCACATGGCCTTTTTCCGGGTGTCGGAGAGCGACAGGACCGGCGAGATGGCCAGCACGCGGCAGCGCCGCCGCTTCCGGCTCTAACCCTCTCCGCAACTCCAGCCCAGAGACTCACCGTGCTCTTGGTTTCCTATTTAAATTGAGTATTGTGTCCCCATAATTATATAATTCAGGCGGAATGGGACTTTCTAAGTTCTGCCTGGGCGCCGCGCAGCTCGGCATGGACTACGGCATCAATAATTATACCGGGAAGCCGAGCTTCGAAGAGAGTCTGGCGATTGTGCGATTTGCCCTGGAGAACGGAATCACCACCTTCGATACGGCGCCGGGCTATGGAGACAGCGAAAAGATCCTGGGGCAGTGCCTCCAGGAAATCGGAGGGCGGGCAGACCTGATCTCCAAGCTGCCGAGCCTCGATTGGAAACTCGGTCCGGAGGAGATCGTTTCCCTGGTCAGGAAGACTCTGGAGGCGACCCTGGAAAACCTGCAGGTCGTCCGGCTTCCCATCTATCTCTTCCACCGCTACGAAGACATGTACCATCGGGAACGGCTGGCCCTGAAGGAACTCCTGGCCTTGAAGAGTTCCGGGCTGGTCGAGAGAATCGGAGCTTCCGTCTACACAGCCGGAGAAGCGGAGGCCTGCCTGAGGAATCCCGCCTGTGAGGTCATCCAGGTGCCGTTTAACCTGGCCGACAAGAGGCTCCTGGAGATTGACTTCTTCCGTGGGGCGAAGGAAAGAGCAAAGACCGTACTGGTGCGCAGCGTCTTTCTCCAGGGACTTTTCTTTAAGCGCGACCTTCCCGGCGAGCTCCAGGATTTCGAGCCCTTTCGGCAGCAGGCCAGAACCCTGGCTGAGAACGAGGGCCTGGAACTGGCGGAGATGGCCTTCCGCTATGCCCTCAGCTTCGATGATATCGATTCCGTCATCATCGGCGTCGAGACGATCCGCCAACTGCGCCGGAACCTCGATATCTTCCGGAAGGGGGCATTGCCGACCTCGGTGTTGGATAAAATCAACGGCCTGGGCACTGCCCCCGAGTACATCGTCGACCCCCGGCAATGGCCGAAATCGAGTTGAAAGGATAATCAAGCGTGAGTGCTCTGCCGATCCAAAAGCCTGAAATCTGCCTGGCCATGCTGGGGATGGTCGAAGGAAACGGCCACCCCTATTCCTGGAGCGCCATCTTCAACGGTTATGACCGGGATGAGATGGCGAAATGCCCTTTTCCTGTGATCCCGGTTTACCTCACTAAGCAGCCGGCCGGGACGTTCGGCATTCCCGGCGTCAGGGTGACGCACATTTGGACCGACAACGCGGTCGACGCCGAACTTGTGGCCAAGGCCGCCCTCATACCGAACATCCTGGCTCGTCCGGAGGAGGCGATCGGCCGCGTCGATGCGGCCATCATCCCGACGGACAAAGGGCACGAGCACGTCGAGCGCGCCCGGCCGTTCATCGAGGCCGGACTTCCCGTGTTCATCGATAAGCCGCTGGTGGACAATGTGGAGGACCTGAGGATGTTTATCAACTGGGCGGGTGAGGGCAGGCCGCTGATGTCTTCGAGCTGCATGCGCTACGCTAAAGAGTTTTTACCCTACCGCGAATCCACCCGTGAACTTGGACACCTCCGCCTGGCGACGATCACCACGCCCAAGTCCTGGGAGCGCTATGGTATCCATGCCCTCGAAGGAGTGTATCCGATCCTCGGGCCCGGGTTCATCTCGGCCCGGAACTCGGGGAGTGAAGAGCGCAACATCGTCCATTTCAAGCACCAAAGCGGAGCGGATGTCCTCGCCGCCGCGGTCAACGACCTTTACGGGGCGTTAGGGGTACTCGCTCTCTATGGCACCGCCGGGCATGTCGAGGTCGCCTTCGCCGACACGTTCTATGCGTTTAGAAGGCAGCTCGAAGCCTTCATCCAATATCTGCGGAGCGGGATCCTGCCGTTCCCGTTCTCCGAAACCGTTGAGCTGATGAAAATGGTCATCGCCGGCAGCAGAAGCCGGGAGGAGCGGGGAAGGGAAGTCTTCCTTGAAGAAATTATCTAGCCAAATTTATGATCAGGTCAGGGCAGACAGGGAGTGAGGCATGAGACGAAGCCGGGTGCTGGAAAAACTGAGGGCGGGCGGGGCGGTGAGCTGTATCAAGCTGAACTTGGACAACGCCCGCGTCGCCGAGCTCGCCGCCATGTCCGGAGTGGACTGCCTCTGGCTCGACCTGGAACATGTGGCTTCCGACTGGGCGGTCCTCGAAGCGCAGATCTACGCCGCCAAGGCTTATGATACGGACGTCATGGTCCGGGTGGCGCGGGGAAGCTATTCCGATTACATCCGGCCGCTCGAGCTCGATGCCGCGGGGATTATGGTGCCGCATATCATGAGCCTGGACGATGCCAGGCGCGTCCTCCACATGACGCGTTTCCACCCCCTCGGCCGGCGGCCCATCGACGGCGGGAATGCCGACGGAGCCTACGCCCAAACGGACCTCAAAGAATACATCCGCCGGGCCAACGAGGACCGGTTCATCATCTTCCAGATCGAAGATCCGGAGCCGCTGGCTGAGATAGACGCCATCGCCGCACTCCCGGGGGTGGATATGCTCTTTTTCGGTCCGGGCGACTTCAGCCACGGACTCGGCGCGCCCGGCGACTTCAAGCATCCGCAGCTCATCGAGGCGAGGAAACGGGTGGCCGCGGCCGCCCGGGCTGGCGGGAAATTCGCCGGAACGACGGCCGCGATCGGGAGTGCGGCCGATCTTCTGGAAATGGGATACCGCTTCCTCGGCATCGGCGCCGACGTCCTGGGGCTGGGGCCCTATTTTAACGGGCTGGTCAAAGAGTTTGCCGAAATCGTCTCCGGCAAGAGGTGAACCCATGGATGTCCTCGACATGCTCTCTCTTAAGGGCAAAACAGCCGTCGTGACCGGCGGGGCCGGCCTTTACGGCCGCCAGATCGTCCAAGCCCTGGCCGAGGCCGGCGCCAGAACGTTTACGGCTTCGCGGAATCTCGAGGCGCTGCAGTTGTTCGCCGCCAAGCTTTACGAGAACGGCCTCGATGTTTCGGCCTTGCGTCTCGACCAGGGCGATGAGAAATCCGTGCTCGCCCTGCGTGACGAAATCCTGAAGAGGGCCGGCCGGATCGACATCCTGGTCAATAACGCCGTCCTCAGGCCGATGAAGAAGGGCTTCAAGGATGAGGCGTCCACGTTTGCCGAAAGCATGCGGGTGAACGCCACCGGGCTCTTCATGATCACCCGCGCCGTCGGCGACGTCATGTCAGAAAAAGGCGGCGGCTCGATCATCAACATCGGGTCGATCCACGGCATGATCGGCCCCGACCCCCCGATCTATGAGGGCACTGAAATGCACGGCTGGTATCCCGATTACTTCTTTCACAAGGGCGGGATGGTCAATTTCACCCGGTTCATCGCCAGCTATTACGGGGCTAAGGGTGTTCGCTGCAACTGCGTCAGCCCGGGCGGGTTCTGGACGGCCAAAATGCCTGAGGCGTTTGTCAAAAATTACAGCCGCCGGACTTTTCTCGGCCGTCTGGCCAACGAAACCGACCTCAAAGGCGTCATCGTCTTCCTCGCCTCGGACGCCTCGGCTTACGTCACTGGAGCCAATATCCCCGTCGACGGCGGCTATACGGCTAAATGACCGGGCGCGGTGTTGGGATCCTCGATTGGCTGGTCGTCGCGCTCTACTTTATCGTTGTCCTCGTCATCGGCTGGTATTACGCGAAAAAGCAGAAGAGCAAGGAAGATTTCCTTCTCGGCGGACGGCGGACAAACCCCATCGCCTCCGGCATCTCCATCATCGTCACCCTGGTCAGTCTCATCTCCTACCTGGCGGTCGTCGGCGAGACGGTCAAGTTCGGGCCGGTCTACATCATCGCTTCCCTGCTGAGCCTCCCGTTCATTTATTTTATCGTCGCCTACCTGCTGATCCCCATCTTTATGAAGCTTCCCATCACCAGCGCTTATGAGATCCTGGAGAAACCGCTCGGCCTTCCGGTCCGGCTCACCGGCTCTGTTTTATTCATCCTGATCCGCGTTGTCTGGATGGCCTTGATCGTCTATCTTTCGGCCAAGACGTTCGCGGTGATGATGAATTGGGGAGATCGGGCCATTGTCCCGATCGTCCTGGCTCTGGGCGCCGTCACGCTGGTCTATTCGGCGCTGGGCGGATTTCGAGCCGCGGTGGCTACGGGTGTGGTCAAGTTCTTCCTGCTTTTCTTCGGCGCCGTGCTGACGCTCGTCTTTATCAGCGTCCGGATGGGCGGGGTGGGGGCCTGGATTCCCCGCGGGTGGGCGGCGCACTGGCAGCCTTTCCTGGTGTTCAGTTTTGACCCCCGCGTCCGGATCACACTGATCGGGATGATGATCACCACGATTATCTGGTGGATTTGCACGGCCGGCTCGGACCAGATCGCCATCCAGCGTTACGCCTCGACGCGTGACCTCCGCTCCGCCCGCAAAGCTTTTCTTTCCAACAACATCGCCGACGCTATCCTGGTCATTTTCCTGGGTGCCGTGGGGTTCGCGGTGCTGGCCTTTTTCCAGGCCAACCCGCAGCTGGCGGCGGAGGGACGGAGCATCACGGGCGAAGCGGATTTCCTTTTTCCCCATCTGATCGCCAACATCCTGCCCCACGGAGCGGCCGGGTTCCTCCTGGCCGGTGTGATCTCCACCGTGCTGGTCAGCTTTGGTTCAGGGGTGAACTCGACGGCCGCCGTGATCGTGACCGATTTCATCGGACGCCTGGGAAAGCAGAAGAACCAGGCCGGACAGGAATCCGCAAGCCAGGCCCGGGCCGGGAAGGATGACCGGAAAGGGCTCAGGGCTTCCCGTTATGCAACGGTTGTGATCGGCGTCCTCGTCGTTTTACTGAGCACACTCATGAACCGCGTGCCGGGAAATATCATCGAGATGACCAACCGCTCCAATGGTCTTTTTGTTGCCCCCCTGTTCAACCTGTTCTTCATGGCGATTTTCTGGCGCCGGGCGACGCCGCTCGGGACCATCCTCGGCTCCATCGTCGGGTTTGGGGCCGCCTTCCTGGTCGCTTTCTGGCAGCCGCTGACGGGCCAGCCGAGCCCGGGTTTCCAGTGGATCATCCCCGCCTCGCTCGTGGCCTCGGTCGTTTCTTCAATCATATTCAGCTTTGTAACGAAGCGGAGGGCGAAGACCTGAGTTGTTAATAATTTCCCTCTCCCTTTGAGAGACTGTGTCGTAATTGCGATTTGTCATTGCGAGCGACCGCGGGGAGCGCGGCAATCTCCTTTCTTTTCAACGCATTATGAGATTGCTTCGGTCGCTTCGCTCTCTCGCAATGACATTGCGACACAGTCTCTTGACGGGAGAGGGCGTGGGTGAGGGTGAAGGCAGCTTGTGGTGAATCAGGCTTTTCTGTATAGTTGCGAAAGGCGATGGCAGAGAAAAATTCGGCTCGGCCGACCGATGCTGAGAAGAAAATCCTGGACGAACTTGTCGAATTTCTGCCCGACAGGGTCCTCGATGTCCACGTTCATCTCTGGCGGGTGAAGGACTGCGTTTTTCCGCCGGGCTGCGAGATCGCCCAGGCTGCAGATGGGACGATCGCATCCTGGCGGGAAAGTCAGGAGAGAATTTTCGGCCCGGGGCGCATCCGCGGAGGTCTTTTCCTCGGCGAGCCGCGCTCGAAACCCGATGCCGCGAATGATTATATTATTAAACAGCTCCGGACCGTGCCGGAGAGTCGCGCCGCCATATTGATCACACCGGATTATCCGCGCGAAAAGGCAGTCGAATATTTAGAGCATAGTTGCATCGCCGGGTTCAAGCCCTACCACACCTTCAGCGCTGAGAAGCCCACGTTTTCTTCTTCGATCGCGGGCTTCCTTCCTGAGTGGGCCTGGGAGCTGGCCGACGAGCGCCGGCTGGTGATTGTCCTTCATCTCGTCAAGAACCTGGCTCTTGCCGATCCCGACAATCAGCGGGAGATCCGCCAGAAATGCGAACGCTATTCCGGCGCCGTCTTGATCCTGGCCCACGCCGGCCGCGGTTTCCACGCCCCGAACACGGTCAAAGGGCTGGCCGCCCTGCGCGGGCTGGAGAATGTCTTTTTCGACTCCTCGGCCGTTTGTGAGCCGGCCGCCCTCGTCGCCATTTTGTCTGAGTTCGGGCCGCGCAAGCTGCTCTGGGGGAGCGATTATTGGATCTCGGAGACGCGCGGAAAGGCCGTCACCCTGGGCGACGGTTTTGTCTGGCTGACCGATCAGACCGTGCGCTGGGAGAATGTCTCCCCGGCCTGCCAACTCGTTCTTGTCGGAATCGAGTCCCTGCGAGCGCTGCGGGAGGCGGCCAGGATTATCGGCCTGGACCGCTCGGACATCGACGATATTTTTTATGCCAATGCGGCGCATCTTCTCGGGATCGCAAAAAGAAAACCCGAAGACGGACGAAATCTGTACGAAAAAGCCAAGAAAATCATCCCGGGGGGCGCTCAGCTCCTGAGCAAGAGGCCGGAGATGTACGCGCCGGGCCAGTGGCCGGCCTATTTTCGCGAAGCGCGGGGATGCGAGGTCTGGGATTTTGACGGCCGCCGGTTCTACGACATGTCCGGAAGCGGCATCGGCTCCTGCCTTTTGGGCTATCGTGACCCCGACGTAACGGAGGCCGTGCGCCGCCGTCTCAGCCTCGGCTCCATGAGCCAGTTGAACTCGCCTGAAGACGTCGCTCTCGCCGAGCTCCTCCTCGAGCTCCACCCCTGGGCCGAGCGGGTCCGGTACGCGCGTTCGGGCGGAGAGGCGATGGCGGCGGCCGTGCGGATCGCCCGGGCGACGACCGACCGCTCGGTGGTGGCCATCTGCGGGTACAGCGGCTGGCACGACTGGTACCTGGCGGCCAACCTCGGCTCGGACGATGCCCTGCGGGGCCATCTGCTCCCCGGGCTCCAACCGCTCGGCGTACCCCGCGAGCTCCGGGGAACAGCGCTGACGTTCCGCTATGACCGGGAAGACGAATTCCGGGAGCTCATCGATAGCCGCGGGAAAGATTTAGCGGCCGTGGTCATGGAGCCGTGCCGGTACCATGACCCGAAGCCGGGATTTCTGGAGGGAATTATCGACCGCGCCCATCGTGCCGGAGCGCTTGTCGTCTTCGACGAGATCACCATCGGCTGGCGATTGGTCTGCGGGGGCGCGCATCTCAAATTCGGTGTCACACCCGACATCGCCGTCTTCGCCAAGGCGATCGGCAACGGCCACCCAATGGCGGCAATCATCGGAAGGGCGAACGCCATGGAAGGAGCCCACAGCTCCTTCATCAGCAGCACCTACTGGACGGAGAGCATCGGACCGACGGCGGCGCTGGCGACGGTCCGGAAGATGCGGCGCATCAATGTCCCCGTGCACGTGGACAGGATCGGCCGGAGGGCGATGGACATCTGGCGCAAATACGGCCTGAAGCATAAGCTCCCCTTAGTGGTCGATGACGGCTATCCCTGCCTGGCTCATTTTCGCTTTGATCACAGAGAGGCGAACGAACTTCGAACCTATTACACCCAGCTCATGCTCGAGCGGGGATTTCTGGCCGCGGTCCAGTTCTATCCGACGCTCGCCCACACTGAGGAGGTGCTGACAAAATTCGAGCTGGAAGCCGACGGCGTTTTTTCGGAGATTGCCGATGCCCTGCAAAAAGGGGAGTTGAAAAAACGAATGAAGGGGCCGCCCGCCCACACCGGCTTCACGAGGCTGCTGTGACCATGACCCTGCGGGAGAGAATCCTGGCGGTGTATCGCGGCGAGACGCCGGATGTCGTTCCCTTCATGCTCGACCTCTCCCACTGGTTCTACCATAAAAACCGGATGCCCTGGGACCTCACGGTTGCCTACGAGAAGCCGGAAACAGCGCTCATCGATTATCACAAAAGAACTGGCGTCGGGTTCTACATGCCCAACCTGGCCGCTTTCTTTTCAGCCAAATACGGAAGCGATGTTCTTTCCGAGGTCATAAAAGAGACCAGGAATGGTGTCCCGGAGATCACCTGGCGCCTGAGCGCCCCGCTCGGCTCGATCGAGCGCCGGCGCATCTGGGAGGAGGCTTCGTATTCCTGGGCGATTTCGCAATGGGGCGTGCGCGACGAGAACGGCCTCCGCATCCTGGCCTATGCGCTCCGGTCCCGGACGTATTATCCGCTTTGGGACAACTACCGTGCCTGGAACGACTATGTGGGCGAGACGGGCGTCGTTTATGCTCTTCCCGGTTACAGTGCCGTCGGCCATATCATGCACTATTGGATGGGAGTCGAAGGGACGATCTTCGCGGCCGAGGACTGGCCGCAAACACTCCGCGAGGTCGTGGATGAAGTCAACGAGAACAACCTCGAACTCATCGACCTCCTGGCTCAATCGCCGGCCGAGGTCATCTGCCTGGGCGATAATTTTTCCAGCGACATCCAGCCGCCGGGCTTCTTTAACCGGTGGTCGCGGCCCTATTATGTGGAGGCCGTCCGCCGGCTTCATGCCGCCGGCAAGTTTGTGGCCGTCCACATCGACGGCCGGCTGCGCGGGGCGCTAGCCATGATCCGCGCGACCGGCGCCGACTGCGCGGATGCGGTGACACCCGCGCCTCTCGGCGACCTGAGTCCGCAACAGTGCCGCCAGGAGGCGGGTCCGGACTTCGTCCTCTCGGGCGGCGTCCCGCCCAACCTCTGGCTTCCAGATGTCCCGCTTGAGGTCTTTAAAAAGTCCGTCCTGGATTGGCTCGAATTAAAAAAACAAAGCCCGCGCTTAATCGCCAACGCCGGCGACCAGGTTCCTCCCGGCGCCGACGAGCAGCGCATCGAGATCATGCGTGATCTCGTCGAGCAATTCGGCAAATATTAGCCTGGTCTCTTCATGAAATGAAGTGTGGAAAATATCCCTCTCCCTGGAGGGGAGATATTTTCCGGAATGCTTCAATAAATCAGGCCAGCGAGGAAGGTAATCAAGATGAGAAGTCCCAGAGAGGCAAAACTCCTTGCCGCAGATGAAGCGGTCATGCTCATTAAAGAAGGCGATACTGTTGCCTGTGGGGGCTTTGTAGGGGCGGCCCATCCGGAAGCCTTGACCAGCGCCCTGGAACGGAGATTTCTCCAGACCGGCACGCCGCGCGATTTGACCATTGTTTACGCGGCCGGGCAGGGCGACGGAAAGAACCGCGGGCTCAACCATGTCGCCCATCCGGGACTCCTGAGACGCGTTATCGGCGGGCATTGGGGCCTCGCTCCGGCGCTGGGCGAGCTGGCCGTCCGGGGGCTTGTCGAGGCCTATAACTTTCCCCAGGGCGTCATGTGTCAATTGTTCCGAGATATCGCGGCGGGACGGCCGGGGTGCATCACGCACATCGGACTCGAGACCTTCATTGACCCGGCCAATGAGGGCGGACGTCTCAATGCCCGAACCACCTCGGAACTCGTTGAGAGAGTCGAACTCGGCGGAAAAACCTGGCTTTGGTACAAGGCTTTTTCCATCCAGGTCGGACTGATCCGGGCCACGGCCGCCGACCCGCGGGGCAATCTCAGCATGCACAGGGAGGCACTCATCGGGGAAGTCCTTCCGATCGCGCAGGCCGTCCACAACTGCGGAGGGCTGGTTATCGCCCAGGTCGAGGAGCTGCTCGACGAGCCGCTCGCCCCGCAGAGCGTCCGAGTGCCCGGGATCCTGGTCGATCGAATCGTGCTTGCCGCCGCAGAGGAGCACCCCCAGACTTTCGCCGAGGCGTTCAATCCGCTCTACTGCGCGGCGCGCCCGCTCGACCGGAAAGCCGGAGAACACCTCGAGCCGTTGGCTTTGGATGAGCGGCGGATCATCGCGGCCAGGGCTTGTGATGAGATTCCCGAGAGGGCGATCGTTAATCTGGGCATTGGAATGCCAGAGGGAATCGCGCGAGTCGCCGCCGAACGGGGTCTTTTGGACCGGATGGTCTTGACGGTGGAAAGCGGCCCGATCGGCGGCATCCCGGCCGGCGGGCTGAGCTTCGGGGCTTCTCTCTATCCTGACGCCATTGTCGACCAGCCCGCTCAATTCGATTTCTACGACGGGGGAGGGCTGGACTTTGCCGCCCTCGGCGCGGCCCAGTTCGACAGGGAAGGGAACGTCGATGTGTCGAAATTCGGATCCCGCCTGGCCGGGGTGGGCGGGTTCGTCAACATTACGCAAACAGCCAAGCGCCTCGTCTTTTGCGGAACGTTCACGGCCTCGGGGTTGGAAGTGGCGGTCGAAGAGGGGAAACTCCGCATTGTCAAAGAAGGCCGTGTCCGCAAGTTCGTGGAGCGGGTCGAGCAGGTTTCATTCAGCGGACGCCGGGCCTGCGCTGCCGGGCAACCTGTCCTTTATATCACCGAACGGGCCGTTTTTCGGCTGACTGAAGGAGGCCTGGAACTCGTCGAGGTCGCTCCCGGGATCGATATCAAATCCCAGGTCATCGGTCTCATGGATTTCGGCCCGATTGTCCGAAACGTGCGGCCCATGCCGGCTCACTGTTTTAGGGCCGGAGGCGGAGCCAGCGGATGTCGGTGAGGTCGGGCCCGGGGCCGGCGTAGAAGACGACCAGGAAATCACCGTTCGCCAGGCGGGCGGTCGCCGGAAGGCCGAGGGAAAATCTTTCCATCTCTGACCAGGCGTCCTGTATAGAGCTCTTTTTTCCCGCTTGAGAAGCTAGTTCCGGCTGATAAAGTGTCATTTCGGTTGTGTCCGGCCACGTTTTCCCGCCATCCGAGCTGACCCGGAGCTTGATCGCCGGCGCAGCCGTCCTGTCCACATAAACCATGGCGATCCGGCCGTCCGAAAGGGAAACCGGCTGAGAGGGCTGGCCGGCGATTCCGGTGTCCCAAAATTCCGACCAGCTTCGGCCGCCCGACGTCGATTTCCGGGCGTGGATGTTCAGATAATCGGCTGCCCCTCTGTCATACGTCCAGAAAAGATCCAGCAGCGTCCCGTCCTCGAGAACGGCCGGCCTTTGGTCCCAAAAGAAAATCCGGTTGTCCGGATCACGGCTGACGACCGCATGATGCGGCCAGGATTGCCCCCGGTCGAAAGAATACATGAGGACGGAGGCGTGCCGCCAGGGGTCCGGATCATGATATGGCTTATTGAGCTCGAACAGGAGGGCCCACTCGGCGTCCGGAAAAAGGAGAACCGGCCCGGTCAGGGGAGTGGGGACTTTGTAGGGCGATGTGTCGATCAGCCGCGGCGCCGACCAGGTGTCTCCGCCGTCCTTGGAGAGAGACAAGAAAATCCGCGTGTCGAGGAGGCCTTCAGTCTCTTCATTAAAGAAGGGGAGGGCCGGGTCGGAATGATCCACCCAGCAGAGGGCCGCCAGCACCTTGTCTCCGCCGAGGGCCGTCGGATAGGCGGCGCGGAATAGCCCCGGCCGGCCTTCTATCGGCGGTGGAGCGAAGGGATTAAGGACGGTCGGCCACGTCCTTCCTTCATCATCTGAGATCGCGATGAGGGCATGCTGTCCGGCCGTCCCATTTTTCGTCGGGGCCGCCCGGAACCCGCAAACCCAGCGCCCGCTCGGAAGCGCGGCGATCCCGGCGAAGGCGCAGCTCGCGTGGTCGGTCTCTTTCTCGCCGCAATAGACAATGCCCTGCCCGACGATCTCCATGCGTTTTTTCAGCCTGTTCGGCTGAGAATATATTCGACCGGCGGAGGAGTGTCAAATCAGCCAGGCCGCGCCAGAATTAGTTTCTATTCGGCGCCAGCCTCATCCACAATATCAAGGGAGGATTTTCGGCCAAAATATCAGCCTCAGACGTAAGCCGCTCTGACCCCCGCTTCACCGACCTCCTCCGCCGCGTCGGGCTGGAGAAGTGAGAAATCATTTTCCAATAAACGTCTTTTTAGATCTAGACCTAATAGCACTACACGAGGTGTAACCGTCCGAATTGTCATTTTGGCAATCAAAATTCCAAATTGAGACTCAAAATGGAGGTCATAGGTCGATTTTGGCCAGAGCTATAGATTGATCAGGCTTGACAAATGCACTAAAATGGCGTACACGATAATCGTGCATTGACGGAGGACTCATCATGCTTAAGAATATCACCCTCAGCGCCGATGAGGAGCTCATCAGAAAGGGGAGGGAAAAGGCGAGACAGGAGCACTCGACACTCAACGCCAACTTCAGGAGCTGGCTCCGGCAATACGTAAACAGGAACACGAAAACAACCGACTTCAGGGCATTTATGGAGTCTTTTAATTATGCCCGACTCGGCCGTAAATTCTCCCGGGATGAGTTGAATGACCGATAAGTATTTCATCGACACCAACGTCTTCGTCTATTCCTTCGACGCGAAAAGCGCCGCCAAGCGGGAGATTGCGCGGAACCTCATTGCCTCGGCGTTGGAAAAGGGAACGGGGGTCATCAGCTGCCAAGTTGTTCAGGAATTCCTGAATGCGGCCACCCGGAAATTTGCCGTCCCCCTAAAGCTCGAGGACGCTAAAAAATATCTCGACATTGTGCTCGAACCCCTGTGTGAAGTATTTTCCAGCGCCGAGTTGTATCATCAGGCCCTGGAGATCGCCGACGAATGGCGGCTCTCTTTTTATGATGCCTTGATCGTCGCAGCGGCCTTACAGGCCGAATGCGCTGTGCTCTATTCCGAGGATATGCAGGATAATCAAAAAATCAGGGGAGTGGCCATACGAAATCCGTTCTGAATGATCCTCTCCGCTCCGATCCCCGCTTCACCGACCTCCTCTGCCGCATCGGGCTGGAGAAGTGAGCGAGAGGCTTTTCTGACTTCTGCCTCGCCGCGTTTCAGATAAAGATGGGCCTCAGATGGCTGTGGCTTGTCGCTTTATTTCGTTTTCGCCTTCTGTAATATCTCAAGATCGCTCCGATCGATATGGCGGGCAGCAAGCTTTTTATTTCTGATCAGGTCAT
>CAZYWP010000016.1:0-10308 GCA_964651495.1 uncultured Eubacteriales bacterium
CAGGCTTCGACGGACTTCCTCACCCAACACCCTCGCCTCTTCCCCCGGGGGTCCCTAATCGTTACGGGGGCTCCCGGGCGGCATCCTGCCCCCGGAATAAATATCTCACACTTGGAAATGCTTCCCTCGGACAAAACGGAGGAGACGGCTTCCCTAAATCTTCAGCCAGGAAGCGGGTTCTGGTAAAATGAACGGGCTGATTACAATGAACGCGGCGGAAAAAATAAGGCGGATCGACAGCTCCCTCGCTCGCTTAGGGGGGCATGAAACGGCCTGCCGGCTCTGCCCCCGCGAATGCGGAGTCAATCGCGCCAAAGGGGAAAAAGGCTTCTGCGAGAGCGGACCTCTGGCCGTCGTATCCCACGCTCTGCTCCATTATGGCGAGGAGCCGGTGCTCAGCGGGCGCCTGGAATCCGGTGAGGGTGTCCGGGGAAGAGAACGGCGGCGCGCCGGCTCGGGGACGATTTTCTTCGCCGGCTGCAACCTCAAGTGCCTGTTCTGCCAGAACTACCAGTTGAGCTGGCTGGGGCAGGGCAATGAGGCCGACGATGACCGGCTGGCCGGAATGATGCTCGAGCTCCAGGCCGCCGGCGCCCTGAACATCAACCTCGTCTCGCCAACTCATCTCCTCCTCCCCATCCTGAGAGCCCTTCGCCTGGCCTACCGCGGCGGACTCGCTATCCCCCTTGTTTACAACTCCAACGGCTACGAAAAAGCCGAAACGGTGGCCCTGCTCGACGGGATCGTCGACGTCTATCTTCCCGACCTCAAATACTTCGCGGCGGAAATCTCCGCCAAGTACTCCGGCGCGCCCGATTATTTCACTTTCGCGGGCCCGGCCATCAAGGAAATGTACATGCAGAGGCCGGCGCTGCGGTTGAATGACCAGGAAATCGCGCGCGAGGGACTGATCGTCCGGCATCTCGTCCTCCCCGGCCGGACACGGGATTCCAGGGCGCTTCTCGGCTGGTTGGCCGAGGAGCTCAGCCCGGCAGTCCCGTTGAGCCTGATGAGCCAGTATCATCCTTGTTTTCGGGCCCCTCAGGAGCTGCGGCGGCCTCTTCGGCCGGAAGAATACCGGGAAGTTTTCCAGAGGGCGGAGGAACTGGGCTTCGAGACGTTGTTTGTCCAGCCCGGGGGCTTCAGCCCTACCGAGCACCTGGTACCGGACTTCGACCTGGCCGAACCGTTCTCCTGGAAGGGAAAGCGCCGGGCTGGACCGGCTTAGGGCCCCCCGACCTGCGGACTATAGTATCGGGCCTGGGGAAGGCGGGACTCGGGAGCCCCGAGGGCGAGAGCCATTTCCCGCAGTTTTTTCTGGATGGCCTCGACATTCTCCGGCCCCATCCGCAGGAGGTGCTTCTGGGCTTCGCTCAGATTTTCCAGCTTGGGGTCGAGCATCTTATAACTGACAACCGTTTTCTCCACCAGGATGGTCCCGTCCACGACGGGAGCCCGCAGCAACTCGAAAATCGCCTTGAGCAGGGTTTCTTCGAAGTCCTCATCCGGGTATCCCAGGTCCCGGTAGGCTTCCTGGAGAAGGGGCTTGAAACCCCGGAACAGTGAAACGCACTTCTTGCTGTCGAGCGAGACAAAGACGTCGACCACGGGATTGTACCGGTTATAGCCGTCCGGGTCGGCGACATAGACATCTCCCCTCTTGATGGTCTTAAATTCCGCGTCCGGCATAAAAAAGCCGATATGAGGCCGCGGGCTGAGCCCGTTGGCGATGTTGTCCACGGCGGCCACAAACCGCCGGATCAACTGTTCGCTCCCGAGCCAGACGCCCAGCCTCGGATGGGCGGACAGCTCCGCGGCGAGCTGACGGACCAGATCATCGCTCTTGTCCAGCTCGACAGGAGGAATCTGCGGAACGTCCGTCTGCACCGGCGGGAGGCTTCCCTCTTCGGTCACTGCCGCAGGCGCGGGCTCGGACGTCTCGGCTGTCTTGGCCGGTCTCTTGTAAATCAAGAAATAGTAGAGGGCCGCGCCGATGACAAGAACGAAGAAGACCACCGCGGCCGTCTGGAAAATCTTCCTGCCTTCCTTCTTGTCTTCGTCCAGTTCCGTTTGTTCTTCGAACATCGTCATTCCTCGATTCTCATGATCTTAATATCACCGCGCCGGGCGGTCAGCGAGATCCTCGCTCCACCCTCCCCCAATTTCGCCGCGACCGTCTTGGCCGGAAGCGGCTCGGCGATGTCGAATTCGCTCGAAACATCGCCTTCCGGCGCCCCCGCCTCGAGCTCGGCCCCGATGCCGGGTTCGAGATAAAGCGTGATGTCTCCGTCCTCGGCCGTGATAGCAACCTCATCCTGCGGCCGGAGGTCCAGGAGCTCGGCCTCGACGTCGCCGCTTCCCAGGACAATATCCAGAGGGCCGGAAAAATTGCGCACCCGGATCGCGCCCTCTTTTCCGTTAATACGGGCGCTGCCGTAGATATCCGAGATCCGGATGTCGCCCTCTCCATTTACAATCTCCCGGAGGTTAACCGACCGCGGGACCCTCAGCCGATAGCTGAACAGGCGATAGTCATCTTCTTTATCGGAGCGGGGAGTCCGGATCCTGATCTCCTCTTCACTGTTTTCGACCTGGATATTCGGCTTGGGATGGCGCCAGCCCAGGAAATAAAACTGAGCCGACGGGGGAAGCCCCATATTTTCCTCCACGACGACCTCTACGCTTTCTTCGTCCCAGCCCTCGATTCTGATATCTCCAGCGGTATTTTCCAGGAAAATGGAACCGCCGGACTTCAGGGGCAGGTCCCTATTAAACTGACTGAGGGAGATGTTCGGGCGTTCCGGACGGCGGGTGTCCACCACCGCGAGCACACAAGACATGGAGAGGGAAAGGATTATAAGAATGATGAAAACGGAGAGGTTCTTCATTTTTTCTCTCCCAACTGAAACGAATCAGGGCAGTTGACCTGCCTATTCGAATTTATTAAAACAAAAAAGTCATCTCATTTCAATTAAAGAATTGAGCTGAGCAGAATCCCGGATTATCATCCCCCTCCAGGAATGAAGTGAGTCTGATGGGTTTTCGGAGTCAGGTCTGTTATTTCAAGATGAAGAGGGAGAACGAGTCCGGGACCACGATCAGACCGCTGATCATTTGTATCCCATACGGCTCTCCCGTGGTCTTGAAGCCGGCAACGAGCTTCGGCGATCCGGGGTCGCGGATGTCGAATTTTCTGACGCCGTAGGCCTCATCCGACAGGTAGGCAAAGTCGCCGCCCAGGACGATTCCGTTGGCGAAACCGTCCCAGTGTCCCCGTCCCGCCGCCTTGATGCTCGCCGGATCTGTCACGTCCAGGACGAGGAGGCCTTCCGGCCCGTCGGCGACAAAAGCGAGGTTATCTTTGACGGCTACAGCGTAAGGCTCACCGTCCGTCCGGAATGACCCGAGTATTTTTGGCGCGGCCGGGTCTGTGATATCCAGGATGTGAAACCCCGTGTCGCTGCTGCAGAGATAAGCCCTGTTCCGGTCGATGGCCAGGCCGTAAGCGAACCCCGGCATTTCCAGCGAACCGGCCAGCTTCGGGTCCCTGGGATTGGACACGTCGACAACATGAAACCCGGAGTGATCGCATGTCAGATAGGCATACCTGCCCTTGACAACTACGGCTCGAGGGACTCCCGGCATCACGAAGGAGCGGACGATCTTCACCGTAGGAAGCTCCGCGACATCCAAGACGTTGAGGACCCGCCTCTCGGTGACGTAGGCGAACGATCCCTGAACGTCCAGCCTCTGGACTCCTCTAGAGATCGCCGAGGCGCCGATAGGACGGGGCCGGGTCGGGTCGGAAATATCGAAGACTTGGAGCCCCGAGAGCTCGCCGATGGAATAGAGCGTCGACCCCTGGCAGGCCGCTGCCGTGATGGAGCTCGGGGTGCGGAAGTATCCGGCCACGGCGGGTTTTGCGGGATTGGATATATCGATGAGGTGAATCCCGGCGAAATAATCGACCACGAAAGCCAGGCCCTCCTCAACGGCCACCCCCCAGGCTTCGTTGTACATCGTGTATTTGACTATGGCCAGGGAGACCGGAGAGTCGGGATTCCGGATGTCAAAGACCTGGAAGCCGCCGTCATAGATCGTCCCGACCAGAGCGAGATTTGCGGAGACGGCGATGCTGTTGGCGTAGCTCGACGTCTGCACTGCAGCCGCTTGTTTCGGAGATGCGGGCGCGCTGACATCGAGAATAGTGAGGCCTGAAGCACCGTCCGCAACGAGCAGATGGGTTCCGGAGAGAGCGGTTTCCCGCGCCCGCCCCGGGGTATCGAAAGCCCCGATTTTTTTGGGAGCGGCAGGATTCCTGACGTCGACAATCTGGATCCCGGCGTCCATGTCGGCGACGTAGGCTGTCGCCCCGGCGAGCGTTATGCCCTCAGCCTCGCCCGGGGTGTCATAAGATCCGATGAGACGAGGAAAGGCGGGATTCCGGACGTCGAAAACGAGGAGGCCAGAGGACCCGGCGGCGACAAAGGCATGATCGCCCGCCACCGCTACAGCTTTGGCCGGGCCGGCCGTCGTCGCCTCTCCCTTGAGCGCCGGGGCGGCCGGGTTCGTAACGTCGACGATTTTCAATCCCTTATCACCGGCTGCAATAAAGACCAACCCTCCCTGCTTGGCGATCCCATATCCACCGCCCAGAAAGAGCTGGGAGGCCATGGCCGGAGAGCGTTTGTTGGAAACATCCAGGATGACGAGGCCGTTGAGGAAAGCGCAATAAGCGGTGTTGCCCTCGACGGCGATGTCGTAGGCTTTCGACCAGAGGATGGAGCTGACATAATCCAGGCGATCTCCCTGGCCGAATGCCGGAGGCCGCGCCAGCATCCCGGCAGCGATCAGCCAAAGAACCAAGCATGCTTTGGTTAGTTTCATGTTCACCCTCGATGAGCCACGGAAGCCCCTCTAAACGAGGATCTCTTCGTCCCAGCCGAGCTTGATCAGCTCGATGGAGTTGATGTCGCTCGTGCCAATGCCGTGCCGGGTGTCGGCGAGCTGGATGTGCTTGGGAACTGGCGGAAGCTCCTGGGCTGGGCCCAGCACCTCTCGTCTCTTGGCCATGGTCAGACGAAGACCGATGGTGTCGACGGCAACCGGGTCCTGGCCGACGATCAAACCCTTGTAGGCCCAGACATAGCGGCGGCTGAAGTGATGCGGTCCCCGGCCGTGGAACTGGGGTGTGAGCGCACAAAGGATGTGAAGCCGCGACCTGCCCTGGACGTTTGGCAGCTTGAACAGAGACCCCAGGTCGGCGCAGCTGTCGGGGTGGTAGGCCGGCTGGGACTCGGCGAACATGATGTAATTCTTGATGCAGCCCGACATCCCGGACAGGTAGTGCGTCCGGAGAGGACGGACGTTGATGAGTGAGGTGGCGTGGACAAAGAGGGGGTTGGTCCGCACGGTGTGGTCGTCGAGCCCTATCTTTTCGGGCGCCACCCCGGCGTCAGTCAGGCGCTTCTTGATGGCGGCTTCGAGCTCGGGCGGGGTGGGAAGGTAGGACCAGACGTTGGTTTTGATCCCGACGGTCTCCTCGGGCTTAACCAGCTTCCGGAAAGCCTGGACGGGGTCGTCCGCATCGAGGAGCCTCATGACCGCCTGGTCCAGCATCCCCTGGAGGATATCCGGATCGATCTTGGAGTTCTCGTCCAGGACATCGCGGTGCCGGATGAGGATGATCCGAACCTTCTTTGTTGTTCCCGTGTCCTGGGCGATGGCCAGGGAGGAACCAAGGACGGCCAGGGTCGTGCGCTTGAGAAAATCGCGACGGGTGATGAGCTGTCTCATGGGAGCCTCATTTCGAGGGGATTTTAACGGAAGATTGAAGATCACGGGCCCAGTCGGATGAGGGAGCTTGGAAGACGATGGATAGGAAGCTGTGGGCAAGGAGGGCGGAGACCCATTTCCCGTTTTCCGTCCGGGCCAGGCCCTCCGGCCCGGCCTCGGGAAGATAAGAGCCAAGGAACGAATCGCGCGCCGCCCGGGCCTTTACTTCGTCAGGATACCGGATGAGAAGAAAATAAGCTGTCTCCCCGGCGGCCGCGTCGTATTCGGCGAAGACGCAGTCAGTAAACTTGTCGAGCCGGAGGATGTTCTCGCTGGCGATAAAATAGCGGTTGTTCAAGTTAATGTTGCTGTGGAAATAGCTCGTCCGGTCCGAACGGAGGCCCTTTTCAGGCAGCAATCGGAGCATGGAAGGCCCGGGACCGGGTGGGCCGAGGAGTCCGGCCACGGTCCGGCCCAGCTCCAGGACCACCTTCTCGGCGGCCGCCTCCTCGGACGAAGCGTTGATGTTCACAAAATAGCGTCCCTGGCGGAAACGGAGAAGCCCAAACCCGTACTCGGAATCCTGCCCGATTCCAGCCGAGGGGTCCGACCGGTCGCAGGAGAAAATCCCGAAAGCCTCTTCCGCCGAGCCCATGTCAAAAATGTCCAATCTCAGCTCGATTTCAGCGGGCCCAGCGTATGCCCGGGAGAAGACCTTCTGGAAATCGAAGGCCAGGTAGACTTCCGCCCCTCCGTTCATGTAGTCGTAAAGGGTTTGGCGGTCATAGACTGCATCTGCTCCGGTTGCCCGCGACTCGCCCAGGATCTTGGGGATAATCTTGCCGAACTCGCCCACGGCACCTCCCTGAGGATAAGCAAAGAGGACAGCGCCAAGAAGCAGCGAAAAGAAAAGGACAGCTCTTCCCTTCACGTCGCTAATCCCTTATCTATTCCAATCGAGCCCGATTGTATTCGAAGTACGGGGGCATGTCCAGAGGGGGGGCCGAATTCGACTCCGCACCTGCTCGCCAAGGCGCGGGGTGTTTGCGAAGAGGGTCATCCGGAGGCGAGTGCGCATTCCATTCTTAATAAAGAGGCGAGGGTTTGGGGAGAGGAAGCCCGTCGAAGACTAAGCGGGCACGGTTTCTCTCCGCAGGAGAGAAGAGCGAAGGATGAGTTCGGAGCCGATTCTCCTCGCTGGGGAGAATCGGTGTGCTGACGACCCCAAGCCCGAGCCTATCCGAACCGGCCGGTGATATAATCCTCTGTCCTCGGGTCGGCGGGCCGGGTGAAGATCTGACTCGTCTCGCCGAACTCGACGAGCTCACCCAGCAGGAAGTAGCCGGTGAAATCGGAGACCCGGGCGGCCTGCTGCATGTTGTGGGTGACGATGACGATCGTGTACCGCTTTTTCAGCTCGTACATCAGGTCCTCGATCCTGGCCGTGGCGATCAGGTCAAGGGCCGAACAGGGTTCATCCATGAGCAGGATTTCCGGCTCGACGGCCACGAGGCGGGCGATGCACAGCCGTTGCTGCTGCTCCCCGGAGAGCGACAGCGCATTGACCTCGAGCTTGTCCTTCAGCTCGTCCCACAGATGGACGGACTCCAGGCTCCCCTGGAGCTTCTCCTCCATCACGGTCTTATCCAGTATCCCATGCACCCTCAGCCCGAAAGTCACGTTGTCGGCGACGCTCAGCGGGAATGGATTGGGCCTCTGGAAAACCATTCCCACTTTCTTCCGCAGCTTCAGAAGGTCCAGTCCTTTTTGATAGATGTCGACGCCGTCGATGGAGATAAGACCGTGGATGTGGACATCTTCGATCAGGTCGCACATCCGGTTGAGCGAGCGCAGAAAAGTCGTCTTGCCGCAGCCCGACGGTCCGATCAGGGCCGTGATCTTCTGCTTGTCGATACTGAGGGTGATGTTCTTGAGCGCCTGAAACCGGCCGTAGAAGAAATCCAGGTCTTTGACTTCGATGATGCCCATAGTGCTGCTCAGCCGAACCTTCCCGAGATGTAGTCGTTGGTCCGCCGGTCGGCGGGCGCCGAGAATATGTTCTTTGTCTCATCGACCTCGACGAGCTCGCCGTTAAGGAAAAAGGCGGTCCGGTCGGCCACCCGGGCGGCCTGCTTGGTGTTATTGGTGACCAGGATGATCGTGTATTCCGACTTGAGCCCGCGCAAGGTCTCTTCGATCTTCATCGTCGAGATCGGATCGAGGCCCGAGGTCGGTTCGTCGAGCAGGATGAATTCCGGCTTCAGCGCCAGAATCCGGGCCAGGCAGAGACGCTGCTGCTGGCCGCCCGAGAGCTTGAGGGCGCTCGAGTCCAGCCGGTCCATTACCTCTTCCCAAAGGGCCGTTTTTTTCAGGCTGTCCGCCACGAGCTCGGCCAGCCGGGTTCGGCTCCTGACGCCCGCCATCCGGGCGCCGAAGGCCACGTTCTCGAAGATCGTCCGGGGCAGAGGTACCGGCGTCGCGAAAACCATGCCCAGCCTGCGGCGCAGCTCGACGATGCTCGTCCCAGCGGCATAGATATCCTCGCCGTCCACTTCCAGGAGCCCCTCTTTTCTCGAACCGGGAACCAAGTCGTTGAGCCGGTTCAAGGACCGGAGAAAAGTGGACTTTCCGCTTCCGGCCGGGCCGATGATCCCGAAGATTTCGCGTTCCCTGACCTCCAGGCTGATTTTCTGCAGGGCCGCGACGCGGCCGAAGAAAAAGCTGAAGTCTTGGGTCCGGATTACGTCTTTGGGCATATCAGCTATATTTTTTTATGAACCGGTTCATCATCGCATAGGTGACAAGGTTGATGACTAAGATAGCGATGATCAGGATGGCCGCCGTCCCGTAGGCGTTGGCCATGGAGATTCCCTCCCTTGCCAGGATGTAGAAATGGACAGACATGGTCCGCGAAGAGGAGAACAGCGAAGTCGGAAGCCGCAGCGAGCTTCCCGCGGTGAAGATGACGGCAGCCGTCTCGCCGATGCTCCGGCCGACGCTGAGAATGATGCCGGTGGCGATCCCGGGCAGGGCCGACGGCAGAACCACCCGGGTCACGGTCTGCCACTTGGTGCTGCCGAGCGAGAAACTGACCTCACGGTAAGCGTAGGGCACCGACTTGATGGCCTCTTCGCTCGTCCGGATGATCGTCGGCAGGATCATGAAGGCCAGGGTCAGGCCGCCGCTGAGAAGCGACCAGCCGAACCCGAGCTTGGTCACAAAAAGGATGAACCCGAACAGGCCGAAGATGATCGAAGGGATGCCGGCCAGGCATTCCGAGCCGAAGCGGATGATGCGGGTGACCCAGGTCTCCCTCGTGTATTCGGTCAGATAGATGGCCGAGCCGATCCCCAGAGGAGCCGCGATCAGAATGGCCAGGAGCGTCAGGGCGACCGTGCCGATGATGGTGGAGAAGATCCCGCCGGCTTTGCCCATTTCCACCGGATTTCTGGCCAGGAAATTAAAGGTGATGGCGGGCAGACCGTTCTTGAGGACGAAAAAGATGATGAAAAAGAGGATCAGGACGGTGACTGAAGTCAGCATCCAGAGAGCAACGCTGACCAACCTCTGCTCCGTCCGCGGGTTGACATACATCTCAGGACTTCCTCTTCATCGAAGTCAGGTTGGCGATAGTGTTGAGGACCATAATGATCACGAACAGGATGACGCCCGTGGCGAAAAGAGCCTCCCTGTGTTCCCCGCTGGCGTAGCCCATCTCGAGAGCGATGTTGGACGTGAGCGTGCGGACCGGGGCGAGGAGCGAGCGGGGGATTTCTATGGCATTGCCGGCGATCATGATGACCGCCATGGTCTCTCCGATCGCCCGGCCCATGCCGAGGATGATACTGGCGATGATGCCCGACCGGGCCGCCGGGACCATGACCATGCGCGTAGTCTGCCAGCGGGTCGCGCCCAGGGCGATCGACCCCTCCCGGTAGGTCCGGGGAACGGCCTCCAGCGAATCGATCGAGATGCTGATGATCGTGGGCAGGATCATGATCCCGAGGATGATCGAGGCCGCCAGCACCGAGAGTCCCGGGCCTCCCAGCGTTTGCCGGATAAACGGCACCAGGATGACGACGCCGATGAAGCCGTAGACGACCGATGGAATGCCGGCCAGGAGCTCGATGACCGGCTTGATGATCCGCCTCAGCCGCCTGGGAGAGAATTCGGTCAAGAACACGGCGCAGGCCAGGCCGAAGGGAACGCCGATCACCAGGGCCCCCAGGGTGACAAAAAGCGACCCGACGATCATCGGCAGCAGACCGAAACTCTTTTCGGTCGGAAACCAATTCAGGTTGAGGAGGAACTTATCAACCCCGTATTTGAACATGACCGGGGTGCCCTCGCTGAAGATAAAGACGGTAATGACGAGCAGGATGGACACGGCCGAAAAGGCGATGACGAGCAGCGCGATCCGGATTAGATTCTCGCTTCTTTCCAGGCGCGTCATCGTCTTCTCTACTCCCGGAGAGCCGGGATCAGACCGTCATGCTTAACCATTTCCTGGGCTTTCCGGGACAGGACGAAGTT
>CAZYWP010000016.1:10408-31885 GCA_964651495.1 uncultured Eubacteriales bacterium
CCGTCCCAGGCGACGACGACTTCGAGCAGGTCTTTCTCCCCGGCCTTCAGCTCCCGCGAGGACATGCCGATGTCCGCCGCTCCAGACCGCGCGGCCTGGATCCCCGCGCTCGAGCCCCCACCCTGGACGTTGACCACCCGGCCGGGATAGTCTTTCATGTAAATCTCCGCCCAGTGATCGGCGAACGGCTGAATGCTGGTTGATCCGGCGACGACGAGTCCCCGCCGGGCGGGGTTGCGGGAACAGCCGGCCTGAAGAAGGGGGAAGAAACAAACGGCCAGAGCCAATGCCTTAAGAAAACGCCGCTCCTTTCTCATCGCGCCGCTGTCATTCCGGTTGACTTTATACTACAGCCATTTGGTTCTTTCAAGCGGACGAACTCGGCCGGCGAACCCGGTTTCACTCGCCCGGAGCGGCCGGTCCCTTGTCGAAGCGCGTTTTCTTTTCTTCGTATTCCGCCGTCAGGGCCTCCAGGTCGCCGAAAAGACGGCGGATATCCTCCTGGAGCCCGTGCATCGTGCGGGAGATCTCCAGGATCTCCGGTCCCTTTTTACCCGGGCCGGGCTCGGCGATGGCTTTATTGAGTTCGTTGAGCGCGGTCTCTTTGACCACGATTGCAGCTTCGACCGCGGCGATTTTCTTCTCCAGCGGCTTGAGGAGGCGCGACTTCTCCGCCAGCCAGGCCGAGCGGAGCTTGCGCAGGTCCTTCTGGCTTGCCCCCTCCCTGGACGGTTTTTCCTCGAGGCGCCTGGCGACGGAGGGATCCCTCTCGTCCTGCCAGCCCACTTTCTCCAGGAACCTCTGATAATCCCCCTCATGGACGAAAATGCCGTCCCCCTGGAAGACGATCAGCCTCGCGGCCAGGGCATGGAGGAACATCTCGTTGTGCGTGACCATGACGACTGCGCCGTCGAAGTTGTCAACGGCCGCGAGCAGGGCGTCGCTCGCTTCCATGTCCAGGTGGTTCGTGGGCTCGTCGAGAAGGAGCAGGTTCACGGGGGAGGAGATGATCTTCCCCAGCACGACGCGGCTCTTCTCGCCTCCGGAAAGGATGGAAATTTTCTTAAGGGCCTCGTCCTGCTCGAACATCATCGCCCCGCAGATGAGGCGGGCACGGCCGGGGTCCCCCCCGGGGTCGGCCTGGCGGATCTCCTCGAGCACGGTGTTGGAATCATTCAGCCCAGCGAGGTAAGACTGCTCGAAATAGCCCACCGCCGCGTTGAGAGGCCGGCTGACTTCGCCCTCCAGGGGCTGGAGGACACCGGCCATCAGCTTGAGCAGGGTCGTCTTGCCCTTGCCGTTTTTCCCGATGACGCAGACGCGGTCCCCGCTCCCGATGCTGACGGTGAAATCGCGGATCAAAGGCTTCTGCGGCTCATAGGAAAAAGACAGGTCGCCGACATTCATCAGGTACTTGCCGTGGAACGGCTTGGAGGAGAAGGAAAAATCGAGGGTGGCCATCTTTTCCAGCTTTTCCTTCTTTTCCATCTTGGCCAGGGTCTTGATCCGCGACTGGACCAGGCCGACCAGCTGGGCCTTGGCCCGGAACTTACTGATGAAGAGTTCGATCTCCTTGCGCTTGCGTTCGTCGTTCAGGCGCGTCTTTTCGTAGGTTTCTTCGTCTTGGGCGATCTGGGCGTAATATTTCCCGGTATCGCCGATGATTTTCCTTGTCTTTTTGCGGTGAATCCCCAGGATGTGAGTGACCACCGAATCCATGAAGCTCCGGTCGTGAGTGATGAGCATGAACTCGTGCGGCCAGCCGCGCAAAAAGCGCTCCAGCCAGCGGATGGAGGTGATATCAAGGTAATTGTTGGGCTCGTCGAGGAGAAGCAGGTCGTGGTCGGCGAGAAGGACTTTGGCCAGGTTGAGCCTGACCTGGTAGCCGCCGGAGAGCTCGCCGGGCGGGCGGTCGAGGTCACGTCCGTCGAACCCGAGGCCGGCCAGGATCTTTTCCACCTTCCAGGTCTGATTCCGGTCCGGGGGCGGAAGCCCTTTGGCGGCCTCCCCGAGGATGGTCGGCTCGGTGAAGACGGGTTCCTGCTCAACGTACCCGATGCGGTAGTTCCTGGGAATGGAGATTGTTCCGGAGTCGGCTGACTCCAGGCCGGCGATGATTCGAAACAGGGTGGTCTTGCCGTGGCCGTTCCGGCCGACCAGGCCGATCCGCTCCTTCCGGTTGATCTTGAAGCTGATCCCGTCAAACAGGAGCTGCGGGCCGAAACTCTTCTTCAGGTTATCGACGGCGACCATGGCGCTGCTGAATATTCCTTATAATCCGAGCTCTTTGATGATGTGGCTCGCACCGGAGAACTTGTCGGTCACAAAAAGGACGTAGCGGATATCCACGCTGATCGAGCGCTGGAGCTCGGGAATGATGAAATAATCGCCGATGACGCTCTCGTAGGTCATGTCGAAGATGATCCCGACCTGCTCGCCCCGGGCGTTCAGAGTGGGTGAGCCCGAGTTTCCTCCGGTCACGTTAGTGGTGTTCAGAAAACAGCAGGCCACATCGTCGAGCCGCTCGTCGCGGTAGCGGCCGAAATCCCGGGCTTTGGACAAAGCCTTGAGCTTCTCCGGGACGCGAAAGGGAAACTCGCCGGACTCTTTATCCATCACCCCTTTAAGCGTGGTCAGCGGCAGATAATGAACCGCATCTCTGGGAGAATATCCTTCGACCGGACCATAGGTGAACCGGATCGTCCCGTTGGCGTCGGGGGCGAACTTGCCCTCGCTCCGCAGGAGCAGCGCTTCCTCGTAAATTCTCTTGAGCTCGGACCGCTCCTGGCTCAGGGCTTTGCCCTCCTCGCGCAGGGATTTCATCTCTTTTTCCAGGTCCGCGGCCAGGCTGATGAACGGATCCTGGAGTTGGGACAGCCCGGCCGGCTTAAGGTTGAGGAGCTCGAGCCTTTTTTCGGGCGTTGTGAGAATCGTTTTTCCGTAGAGCCGGTCGACATATTCCTCGACGGCTATATCCGACTTCTGAGCAGCCAATCCCCTGAGAGCCGCGGGAATCTGGGAATCGGGACGGCTGAACAGTTTTTTCAACTGATGTTTAAAGAAGGCCCTGTCGGTGGCCAGGTCGTAACCCCGCTCGGCCAGCTGAATGCTCTGCTTGACGTAGGGGAGATTTCTCTCCTGGTAGGAGGGATCGCGGTCGCCGTCCGGCTTTTGCCTCTCTTCAACCGTCCGGTAAATAAGATAGGCCTGGGAAAGCAGGGTCGGCCCGCCAAACCCGGTCAGGCTGGAAAGAGAGTCGTTCCGAACCGAGAACTCGGAGTACTTTTTCATAAATTCGTCGACCCGGGCCAGAATATCTCCATTGCGTTTTTGCCTGGCCGGGTCCTGGCCAACCCAGGCCAGGAATTCTTTTTCCGAGGCTGTTTTCCGGCCGAAGAGGTCGATTTTGTCCATGCCCTCGATTTTCCCCTGATAATTCTTCAGGGAGTTATAAAGGCCTTTGAGCCGGTCCGCATACTTGATCTCGATGTCCCGTTTTCCCTGGCCGGCCTTCTCAAAGAAGGCGCTGATGTCTCTGTACTGATCCACCCTTCGAATCAGGGTGTCTCTATCAAACTTGACCTCGGACAGGGTATAGTTCCGGTAGGTCCGGCCGGGATTGCCGATGACAAAGGTGAAATCGCCCTCTTTCACCCCCTCAAGCGAGATCCTGATCACCGATTTCGGCTGATAGGGCACGTTGTCCGGGCTGTAGTCGACGCCCCAACCGTCCTTGGATACATAAGCCCGCAGGAAGGAAAAATCGCAGGTGTGCCTCGGCCACATCCAGTTGTCCACTTCGCCTCCGAAATTGCCCAGGTCCTGGGGGGGCGCGTATACAAGGCGCACATCCTTGATTCTTTTATACTTGAAAAGATAATACTTGTTCCCGCTGTATATGGCAGCGACGCTGCAGCGGAGGTCCTTCCCTTCCTTCTCGGCCGCTGCGACGAGCTCTTTTTGGGCTTTTTCGATAGCATAGTAAATTTGAAGAAAGGTCATCCCCGGCTTGATCTTGCTGAGGATTTCATCCGTCACTTCCTCATAACCCAGGAGAACATCGGCGGTGGATCCCTGGGCCGGGATTTCCTCCGTCCGGTTGGGAGCAAGAAATCCGTTCTGGATGTAATCTTTCTCCTTGGTCGAGGCCCTTTGGATGGCGCTGAAGGCGACGTGATGATTTGTCAGGATAAGGCCTTCCTTGGAGACGAACTCGCCCGTGCCGCCGCCGAGGTTGACCACGGCGCTCATCAACCCGGTGCCGTCCGTCTTATAGAGATCGTCCGGGTTCATCTGCAGCCCCCGGGCCTTGAGGTTCAAATCTTTCATCTGGTGGGGCATCCACATGCCCTCGTCTGCCTGGCTAAGGAGGGCCAGAGCAAAGACGATGGCCAGGCTCAATAATTTGCGGACCAATCTCATCTCGAATCTCCCTTAGAATAGGATTGGGAGGTTTATTCTGCCGTTAACACGGCATGAAGTCAACCTTGCGGAGACCCGGCTCTATCTTCCAAATTTCAAGATTTCCCGCTATAATGAAGGGGCCTCGCGGGGAGTAGCGCAGCCTGGTTAGCGCACAGCGTTCGGGACGCTGGGGTCGGGGGTTCGAATCCCCCCTCCCCGATTTTCCTTCTCCCACCTTCGGAAATCAAGGGACACGTTACCGATTTAAGAAAATCAGTACATGTCCCTGATCTCTAATTCGCAGGGCTACTCGAGTTCTACGAGCTCATACTCGATCGAGCCCAGCCCGATCTTCGCCCCGTGCTTGAGCTGCAGTGACCAATCGAGGTCATAGCCGACGCGCAGCATATCTTTACCCGCCCTTTTATTCACCAGGTCGGCGGACGCTCTGTCCAACGCCACGGGATCCAGCGAAGACAGAATCCCGATGTCTTCGACGATTTCCGGCTGGTCTCCGGCCATGCAATCGCAGTCTTTAGTCATCTTGAGGAGGAAATTCAGGTAACCGACCTTGCCCTTGAAATGGCTGTGGACGGCGTAAGCATATTCGGCCATCTTTTCCTGCAGGCGGGCCGCGTCCGCGTCCCAGCGCATCTTCACTGCGCCCACCTTGCAGACGACCAGGCACTCGCCGCAGCCGATGCAGCGGTCGTCCACGATGAAGGCGCTCCCCTCTTTCTGGATGATGGCCTGGGAAGGGCAGTAATCCAGGCAGATGCCGCAGTTGGTGCAGGCCTTCGAGCTGATGCGGGGATGCACATGGGAATGCTGCTCCAGCTTCCCCGCCCGGGCCGCGCAGCCCATTCCCAAGTTCTTGATAGTCGCCCCGAGTCCCGTCTGAACGTGGCCGGTGAGATGACTGAGACAGATCAGAAAGTCCGAGTGGACAATCGCCGCACCGACCTTGGCCGCTTTGATGTGCTTCAGGTTGATCTTGATTTCCTCGTCATCCTCGCCGATGAGTCCGTCGGCGATATGGATCGGGAGGCCGGCTCGCTCGAGCGAATACCCGTGCCGGGCGGCCAGGTTGAGGTAATCGACCGCGTTCGACCTCATCCCCACGTAAAGGGTGTTCGTATCGGTGAAAAAAGCCCGGGCCGTCTTTTTCTGGAGCCGGTAGACCAGGTTTTCCAACCAGGACAGTTGGATGTGGCCCGTGTTACCCTTTTCGCCGAAATGGATCTTCAGGGCGACGAAAGAACCCCTTTCGATTTTTTCGTCGAGCCCCAGCTCAAGATAAAGCCTCTCCACTTTCTTGGATAATGCCCCGGGCTCCTCTTTGCGGGTGGCTGGTATAAAAAAGGCTTTGCTTTTCATGCTGCTCCTGCTTCTTCTATTCGCCGATAATCGCCCGGGCCGCGCGCCGGCTCTCACCGCGCTCGAATTGATAACCAAGCGACCCCAATGTCAGTTCCAGCGCATCCAACGCAAAATAAACCTGGGATGCCGAAAGGTTCCCCATATGTCCCATCCGGAAGACCCGGCCAGCCGTTTGCGCTAACCCGCCCGCGACGACCACCCCGTTTTCGTTATAAAGGCTGCGGAAACGTTTATCCTCGATCCCGGGGGGATAATTGACCACGCTCAATGTATCGGCCAGGAATGGCTCTGCGGTGAAAAAGGTGAACCCCAGCTCGGACAGGCCCGCCCTGATGCCGCGGGCATACCTGGCGTGCCTCAGGAACCGCTGTTCCACGCCCTCCTCGAGGATGATTTGAGTTCCCTCATAAAACGCCCGGATTTCGTTGACACAGGGTGTCGAGAAGTATTTGGCCGGGTCTTTCATAATCGGAAGCCAGCGGAGGAGGTCGGAGTAGTAAGCCGGGATGGCCGGCATCGTTCTCCTCTTTTCCATCGCCCGTTCGGAAAGGACGAGCACGGCCAGCCCCGGCGGAGCGCCGAAACACTTCTGAGCGGCGGTAAGGACCACGTCGATCCCCCAGTCATCCATCCTCTCGGCGATTCCGCCGGTGGCGCAAACTCCATCCACAAGGAAAAGAAGGCCGCGCCCTTTCAAGACCTCGGCATAAGCCTGAATCGGGGCGCAGGTGCCGGTCGCCGTATCCACATGAGTCGACACGACAACGCTGTATATTCCGGATTTGAGCTTCTTTTCCAGCTCGTCCTGGAGCACCGCCCTCCCCCACTCGCTCTCTATGATGTCATGGCCGAGGCCGAAGCTCCGGCAGATCTCGGCCATGCGGGTGCCGAAATAGCCCTGGGAAAGAATCAAAACCCGGTCTTCTTTGGCGACGGTGTTGAGAAGCGCTATCTCCATAGCCAATGTCCCTGCGCCTGAGATAATAAAAGCCTCTCCCCTCTCGCAGAAGACGATTTTCTTCAGGTTGGCCAGGGCGCGCGGCAGCTCCTCGACCATCTCCAGCCCGACATGGGAGACCGTAGGCAGGGCCAGGCTGTGGATGATGCGCGGATGGACGGGGCTCGGCCCGGGGATGAGCAGTAATTTTTCTCTCACTCGTCTTTCTCCTCGCCAAAAATCCCTATTATTCTTAGCGAAAGCATCGGATAAATCAAGGGGACAGAGTCTACAACTCTGTATCTTTGTTCTTATGAAGGGGGGGTCATGTCGCGGTTCACCCCCGGCGCCCTCGCGGCCGATTTTGTCGATTTCTTAGCCAGTGAGCTCGCGGCATCAAACGCTTCGGCCGGCGGGGGGCCCCCGAACCACGCCACCCTCCCCTTCTATCATTAAAGGATGATCATTGAATTAGAGATTGTTCGAGTTGACAAGCTCACCGGGATTGAAATAAAGCATAGGGTAGCGACCGGAGTATGAATGTTTATATGGAGGCAATGATGAAACAGGCATCCCATCCAAGAGTCTTTTCCTGGAGAAGCCGGCAACTTCAAGCTATGACACTTCTGCTCATCCTTCTTTTTGCCCTGGTGAGCTTTGGTAGCGCTGCCGCCGGCGGCGTATCCATCATTCCCAGGCCGGCCAAAATGGAAGTGCGGTCGGACGTCAGTTTCGTTCTCCGTCCGAGCACTAGGATAATGGTCGAGGCGAAAGCAGCCGAGGTCATTGCCGTAACGGAGGAGCTGGCGGCCAAGTTGAGGAAAACTACAGGCTATCCCATCGAGATTCTTATGGGTGCGGGCAAAACCCGAAAAGACGCCGTCGTGCTCAGGATCAACGAAAAGCTGGCCAGGCTCGGGAAGGAAGGCTACCAGCTCTCGGTTGGAAAAAACGATGTTGTCATCGAAGCTCTCCGGCCGGCGGGGCTTTTTTACGGAGTTCAGACGCTGTACCAGCTCCTGCCCGCAGAGGTCGAAAGCGCTGAAGTCAAGAAGGGAATCGCCTGGACAATCCCGGGCCTGAAGGTCGAAGACCGGCCGCGGTTCGGCTGGCGCGGTGTCCACCTCGATGTCGGCCGCTATTTCTTTCCTAAGGAGGCGGTCAAAAAGTACCTCGATTACATGGCCATGTACAAGATGAACACTTTCCATTGGCACCTCACCGAGGACCAGGGATGGCGCATCGAGATTAAGAAATACCCCGGGCTGACCGAGGTGGGCGCCTGGCGGAAGGAAACCTGGGACGACGGCCGGCCGCACGGCGGTTTCTACACCCAGGAGGACATCCGCGAGGTCGTCGAATACGCCAAGGCGCGGTTCATCACCGTGGTTCCCGAGGTCGAGATGCCCGGCCATTCGGTGGCCGCGCTGGCCGCCTACCCTGAGCTCTCATGTTCTGGTGGGCCGTTCAAGGTCGGGACCGATTGGGGAGTCATGCATGACGTCTACTGCGCGGGAAATGAAAAGACCTTCGAGTTTCTCCAGGACGTCCTCAGCGAGGTCATAGGGCTGTTTCCGAGTGAATTCATCCACATCGGCGGGGACGAGGTTCCCAAGACGCGCTGGAAAAACTGTGTCAGATGCCAGGAGCGGCTGAAGTCCGAGGGGCTGGCCGACGAGGCGGAACTCCAGAGCTATTTCATCAAGCGGATTGAGGGCTTTCTCAACACCAAGGGAAAACGGCTCATCGGATGGGACGAGATCCTGGAGGGAGGACTTGCTCCCAATGCCGCGGTCATGTCCTGGCGCGGTGTCGCCGGCGGGATCGAGGCGGCCAAAGCGGGCCATGACGTCGTCATGACGCCAATTTCCCATTGCTACTTCGATTATTATCAGGGAACGGTGAACGAGCCGCGGGCGATCGGCGGTTTCCTGCCGATCGAGAAGGTCTATTCTTACGAGCCTGTGCCGGCCGACCTGACTCCGGAACAGGCCCGGCATGTCCTCGGCGCTCAGGCGAATATCTGGACGGAATACATGCCTGAATTCGCCCAGGTCGAGTACATGCTCCTGCCGCGGATGCTGGCCCTGAGCGAGGTTGTCTGGACGGCGAAGGAGCTGCGCAGCTTCGATGACTTCTCGCGCCGGGTCGTCCCCCACTACGACCGGCTGGCGGCAGCGGGCGCCAATTTCCGGGTCCCGCCGCCGCAGGGCCTGGGCGGGAAAAAGGTGGTCACTTCCCCTGTCTCAGTCACAATTGGCCCCCCCTTCCCGAACGCGGAGGTCCGCTGCACCGTCGACGGGACTGACCCGACGCGGCAATCCCCGCTCCTGACTTCAAAGCCGATCGAGATCGCCGCCAGCGGGCTCTTGAAGGCGAGGACGATCCTGCCCGGAGGAAGGATGAGCCGCGTGGTCAGCACCTCGTTCAGCCTCGTCGACGCCGGCCTGAACGGGCTCGAGTACGGCTATTATGAAGGGACCTGGACGAAGCTGCCTGACCTCAAAGCGCTGCCACCGGCCAAGACGGGCCGAGCGCTCGACATCACCTTGGAGCCGGCCGACGCCCGGCCGAACGACTTCGCCCTTCTTTTCAAGGGATATATCCAGATCGTCAACCCTGGGGATTATACGTTCTGGCTCCTGGCCGACGACGGTGCCCGCCTGGAGATCGGGGGTCAGGAAGTCGCCCGTCATGACGGGTTGTTCTGGCTCAGAGAAGTCAGCGGCACGATCTCCCTCCAGCCCGGCAAGCACCCCATCCAGGTCTCCTATTTTCAGAAATCCGGGGGCCGGCAGCTGGAGATTCTCTGCGCCGGTCCGGGAGTGGAAAAGCAGGCCCTTCCGGCCCACTGGCTTTTCTTGAAATAACCCGGGCTGCTCAGTTCTGGAGGGAAACGCCGCCAGGGCGCCAGCCTCCCCTACGAGCGCCCTGAAGCAGGACGTTTTTTCAGCAGTAGCTCGCTGATGACTTTTTCCATCTTTTCGGCGTGCTCTTCCATCGACCTGACCAGGGCGAACTGCGCTCTCGCCCGGTCCAGGTTCTGGCCCGGCCGGTGAATCCGGAAATAGACATCGCCCTCCAGATGGTCGGTGAGAAAGCGGAGGCCGATGGTGAAGGTGATCAACCGGCCGGAAAAAACCAGCAGGTCCAGCTCTTTCTCGGTCAGGAAACCGGCCGCTTCCTCGATATAGCCGTTAGCGAGGGCCCGGAACATTTCCATTTCGATTTTGACCTTGGACAGGTCGGGCTCATCCTCGGCGGCAAAGCTCGTCGTCGTCCTGACCATGTCGCCGAAATCGTAGAGGGCCGAGCCGGGCATCGTGGTATCGAGGTCGATGATACAGATCGCCTTCCCGGTCCCGTCGTCGAAGAGGATGTTGTTGATCTTGGTGTCATTGTGCGTGATGCGAAGCGGCAGGGCCCCGCTCTCCAGTGCGTCCGTGACGATGCCGGTCATGGCCTTGCGGTCGAGAGCGAACTCGACCGCATCGCGGGCGTCTTCAGCCCGAACGTGAGGGTCTTTCTCCAGGACTTCCCGAAACCTGGCAAACCGCCGGGGGGTGTGATGGAAAAAGGGAATGGTCTCGTGGAGCGAGGCGGCCGACAGGTCGGCGAGCAGCTTCTGGAAGCAGCCGAAAGCCCGCCCCGCCTCAAACGCCTGCTCCGGCTGTCGAGCGATGTTGATGATATGAGTATCGCCGACGAAGCGGTAAGCCCGCCAGTAGTTTCCCTCCGGAGACCGGTAAAAGCTCCGGCCGGCCCGAGAATTGGCCAGGTTGAGCGTCTCCCGGTCGGGATCCCGGCCCGGGATTTTTTCCAGCCTGGACCGGAGATGGCGGGTGATCCTCTCGAAGTTGGCCATCAACAATTCCGGGTTGCGGAAGACGAAGTGGTTGATCCTCTGGAAGATAAAGCGCTCCGGCGTCCCGCCGCGGGAGGATTCCAGGAGGTAGGTCTCGTTGATGTGTCCCACCTTGACAAAGTGGTGGCGGACATACTCCCCCTCGATCTCGAAGTTGGCGAAAACCTCTTTTAAATCATGCTGGTTCAACGCAGGATTCCCTCAGTCTCGAATTTTTTCCGGATAGACTCCCCGATCGATGAGCTCTCGGATCCGCGACCGGACGCGGGGCAGATCTTCCGGGTAGGTCACACCGAACCACTGCTCGGCCGTGGGAAGGTATTTGACCCGAATCTTTCCTGATTTCACCAGCCCGTTGACCGCAAACGGGATAAAATATTCAGCCTCGGACTCCGCGGTGCCGGAGCGGCCGAGAAATTCGGCAAAGCCCCGCTCGAGATGAGCGAACACGGTCGGCGTGAACCCCCAGAGGTTCATGGAGACGATCGTCTCACCCGGCAGGGAAATCCAGCGTCCGTCTGCATCCATCATCCGGCCGCCGTCGCCCTGCTTTTCGATCTTCAACCGCTCCACCACTTCGGCGAGAAAGCCGCTCGAGTCCAGGCTGCAGACCCCCCGCGAAACGGAACCGAACTCGGAGAGGGTGTTGGTCAGCCGGTAGCCGACAAAGCAATACTCGTCCCCAGGTGCCGGAGGCGGGTCCTGCCGCAGCCGGGCGCCGATCTCGCGGTAGGCGCCGGGCCCGTAAAAATCATCGGCATTGATGACCGCAAACGGCGTGTCGATCGCCTTCCGGCCGACAAGCACCGCATGCGCTGTCCCCCAGGGCTTCTGGCGCCGGGGCGGAACGGCAAACCCCGCCGGCAGGGCTTCCTCGATTTCCTGATAAACATAGGCCACCGGGACACGGCTCTCCCAATATTCCCCCACAGAGCGGCGGAAGGCCTCCTCGATCTGCCGGCGGATGACGAAGACCACGCGGCTGAACCCGGCCCGCAGAGCATCATAAAGGGAATATTCGAGAATGGTCTCGCCTGTGGGCCCGACCGGATCGATCTGCTTTAATCCTTTGTACCGCCTGCCGATGCCGGCGGCGAGGACTAGGAGGCTCGTGTCTCGCATTCCTTTTCCTGGATTGGAATAGCCCCCATTTATAGCACATCGCCGGAAAATATGTCAAAACGCGCGCCTGGTGGTTTGCACGAATGTCCTGTTCGTCGGATGGGGCGTCGATGCTCATCCCGTCGAGGTCGAAGATGACGCTCTTGAAGCTCACTGGGTCTCTTTAATCCTTCCCACCTCGAAGAGCGGTTCGCCCCGGCCGGTCGGAGGCGTGTTGATGATGTAGAGGATCACGCCGCTGAAAGGCGCCCGGAGGTCTTCGGCGACACGGCCGAGATAGTCGGTGACATAGCCGACTTTCTGACCTTTGGAAACGTAATGCCCCATCTTCGTCAACGGAAAGAAAAGGCCGTCGGTCTTGGAATAGACCACCTCATAGCGGTCGATCCAGACCGGGTCATCCGGGATCTCCGGACGCCCCTCCAGCATTCCCAGGTGCCTCATCAGGCTCAGCGTGCCGTCGACGTTTCGCCGGATCGACTCCTCGTCGGTCTTGCCCAGATAACCGGATTCGGTCGTGATCGCCGGCTTGCCCAGAAGCACGGCCGTGTTGCCGAGATACCTGGAATCGGCCAGATCCTTGGAACGTGTCTCATCGATGATGATGTGCTTGATGCCGAAAGCCAGAGCCATCCGACGCGTGAGAGCGTCCAGGTCCCGGTTTCCGCTGATCATCCAGTACGTATAGGGAATAAGAGCCTCGTTGCCATCGCCGCAGTGGAGGTCGACGAGATAATCGCATTTCTTGATGACTTCTTCGGTCAGCACAAAGGCCGTCCGCTGGCTGATGGTCCCCTCCGGGCTGCCCGGAAAGACGCGGTTCAAATTTTTCCAGTCATAGGGATTATAGTAGATCGTCCTTTTCTGGAAAGAGGGCAGGTTGGCGATATGGACGAGAACCAGCGTCCCGGCGAGTTCCTGCGGATCAATGAGCTCCTTCAATCGGTAGAGGGCCAGGATGGGGGGATATTCGTAGCCGTGAATGCCGGCCACGAGGGCGAGCGTTTTCCCGTTTTTCGCCCCCCGGATGACCGTCAGGGGAATGGACGTCCCGAGCCCGTCCCTCTCAGGAACAGCCAGGAATCCCGAAACTGTCTCCCCCGGCAACGCCTTCAGGCTGCCGATGGTGAAAGCGTCGGCGCTCCGACCGGGCTGGGCCCGCAAGAGGAGTCCTAAGCCTAAAATGATGGCCGAAATCAGAATGCACGTTTTCCGATGGATAGGCGGCATGGAACCTCCTTTCCTCCGTTTTCCGTATTTTAGTTTATTCTCTCCCTCCGGTCTATGACAATGTTTGCTTCGACAGAAAAAATATTGCTTCTTGCGGCATGATTTGTTATAATCCGCGGCGAAAAAACTCCAAGAAAGAGGAGGTAGTATCGTGGGTAAATATGTGGCTATCATCGGCGGCTTGATCGCCATGGTCGTAGGCGTCATCCTCGTTGTCGTTTGGTGGCGGGAATTCTATGAACTCGTTTTCGGCTGCATCCCTCCCATCCTCTTCTTAGGCGGGTTCATCGCCATCATCGCCGGCATCAGCAGCATTAAAGATGCCATGAGAACAAAGAAGCTCGAGGAAGAGACCAAGGAAGAAGAGAAGAAAGCCGAGCAAGAAAAGAAGTAGAGGGCCATCCTCTTCGGCGGAACCTCCCAGGAACGGGAAAGGCGCGGCCTTTGTCCGCTCTCTGAACCCTGACTTTTTATTCTCTATTTGCGAATCCCCTCGACAATAATTTAATTAGGGCTTGACAAGTTCGTGTAATTATGATTACAATATTCGTGTAATTTAGTTACGCGAGGTTTAAAATGGAAAATCAGCAAAACCCACCCGGCCGGAAAAAAGAGAAAAGGCAGGTTGAAGCCGCGTTCAACGAGATCGGAGATCACATGGAAAAATTCGCGGTCAAGACGGCCGAATCTATCAAGAAGGCTATAGACAAGGCCCTGGCGGCAAGAAATACCGTCCTCACGATCCGGGTCAACGAAGAGAGCAACAAGAAGCTCAACATGCTGGTGGATTGCGGTCTTTTCAAGAGCCGTTCGGAAAGCGCCGCCTTTCTCATCGAAGAGGGGATCAAGAACCAGGAGCCGCTTTTCTCCAAGGTCAAGGACAAGCTCGAGACGATCGATAAAATCAGAGAGGAAATCAAAAGCATCGTCCAGGGCGCGGCCAAAACCGAAAAATAGCGACGTCTTGCCTCGTCCGAAAAAACTGTGATACCATGGAGGAGTGGTATCGCTGGGTGTCCTCCCCCTCCTTCTCAGCTTCTCTCTGATTTCTCAGACCACCCGCAGCATCGAGAGGGCTTTTTTCCAGGACGACCCCTCCGTCCTTTATTCGTTGCTCTCGACCAAGCACCGGATCAATATCTCCCTTCCGGAGCCGATTTCGTTCTCCGACCTGCTTTCCCCGGAACAGACCTACTTCCTCTTCCGCCGGATCTCGGCAGCTTATTCCACCTTTGAGTTCTACGCCGACCTCGACCTGCCCGTGCTGCTCAAAGAAAGAAGCTGCATCTTCAAGGCCCGCTGGTCGTTCCGGAACAAAAAGAACTTCAACCAGGAGGTTCTCCAGGTGTTTTTCTATCTCAGCCTGGAAAATGAGTCAAAAGACCAGCCCTCCCCGGGCGGGTGGAAAATCGCCGAGATCAGGGCCGAAAGACTGTAATGGGAATGCACCTGTCTTTTCGCCGGCGCGGTCTCCTGCTCGGCTCCGCCTTCGGCGCCGCTCTCTCGGGTCTCTTCCTCCTGCTCTCATTTGTCCTGCCCCGCATCCTGACTTCTGATTATTATCAAAACAGCCTCAACACTCTGCGCGGCCAGGCCGAGTCCATCAAGCGGGAATTTGCCATCCTGGAATGGAGGCTTCAGAGAAGGATCGGAATGCTCATCAGCTCGCCCTTTCCCCGGGAAACCGACGCGATCTTCGAGCTCTTCCGGAAATCCGGGCTCAATCCAGAGGCCGAGGGCGCGGCCTATTATCGAGAGGATGGGGAGCTTGCCGTCTGGCTGGGCAACGTGATCGATTTCCGGCCGGCCTCTCCGGGCTCGTCCATGATCGTCCGCAGCAAAGCGTCGATCTATCTGATCGCCTCGCAGCGCATCCGAGAAACGGAGACCGTCCTGGTTTCGCGGCTTCTGGCGTTCCGGCCTCAGCTCAGGGCGCCGTATTTGGAGGAGTATCAGTTTTTATCCGCGGAGCTGCGCCAAGACTGCCAGGTCGACTACTGGGATTACAGAGAAGACGTCTCCGGGTTTGAAAGCTTTTTTGCCCGGCATAAAGACGAATACATCGGCCAGCCGCGTCTGCAGAGCGTGATCCAGCAGCTTTTTTTCCCCCTGCGGAACGACCGCAAGGAAATCGTCGCTACCGTCACCATCAGCTCGCCATCTCTTTTTTCCATCCAATCCCGCCAGCGCGACCAATTCTTGCTTCTATCCATCCTTTTCCTGATTGTTTCCCTGGTTCTTCTCGCGGTCGATCTGGCCAAAGCGCTGCTCACCACCCGGAAGAACAGATTCCTCGCGGCGGCCCTGTTGTTGTTGGCCTTGACCAGTCTCAGGCTCATCTTCTTTCCTCTCAGCCGGATGGAAAAGCTTCAGGCCCAGCCGCTCTTCTCCCCCTCCCTGGCCGCTTTTTTCTCCTGGGGTGACCTGACTCGGTCGCCGGCCGACATTTTCCTGACTTCCCTCTTCTTTTCCCTGATCCTCGGCGGCCTGGCCCTCGCTCTGGCCGACGGCCTTGGATCAAGAGGGAGGATTCGGCGGCCGCTCGTCGCCTGGATTTTGAGCTTTCTCCTTGCCATCGTTTCTTTTGCCCTGCTTTCAGCGTTCCGGTTGATCCTCTCCCGCCTGGTCTCCAACTCCAACGTCCAGCTGCTCCATTTCTCCGCCGACCTGCCCTTTCTCCTTCTCCATCTCAGCGCGGCGGTTCTGTTGCTCAGCCTCCTGCTCTTCGCCTATTCCGCTTTCCGGGCGGTTCACCTATTCCTTCCTTCGGCCCGGGAAGCGGTGGCGGTTTTCATCCTGAGTCCGGCCGTATTCTTTCTGGTCTCCGGCCGGGTCGCTTTCGTTCCGCAGCTCATTTCCCAGCTTCTGCTCCTGGCTTTCCTGTTCCTCTTGGGGCGCCATCCCGGCCTCTGGAAAAGAGTTGAAGTGATTCTCGGCGGCCTGATTGCGGCGGCGCTTTTCGTTTACTCCCAGATCCACCTCGATTCTTCGGCCCGCCTCCGGTCTTTGGTCCAGGATTCCCTCCGCCACACCATAACCGCTCAGGAAAATTGGGCGGATTTCCTGCTCCGGCAATCCATCGCGGAGATCGAAAAGAGACGGCCGGCGATCGTCTCTTTTCTCCAAAACCCGGATGAATCGCAGTTCGCCCGGCTGCTCTGGGAAAACACCCTGGTGGCCAAGCTCAACTGGTATTCCACTCTGGAAGTCATTGATGCGCAGGGCGAGATCCTGTCGCGTTTTTCTCTCAACATCCCCCAGCTTTATCAGCCCGAGCTGGAGCTCCCCTACAGCCAGACTTGGAAAATTTCCCGCCAGGCCGTCCCCAGCCTGGGGAAAGAGCGGGAATTCATCCTCGGATACAAAGACTGGTTCCTGGACGAGGAATACCTCGGGCGGCTGACTTTTTATCTCACCCTCGACCCGGAGATCCTCCCCTTTCTCTACTCCGCCAACCCCTATTTCGAGCTCCTCAAGGTGAGCTCCCCGCCGTCTCTGTCTCAACTGGGGATCGGATTGGCGATCTATGACACGAAAGGCCGGCTCGCTTTTAATCCGAACAGGATTTCCTCCGGTCTTTCCCCCGGGCTGAGCGAAGACATCGCTGCGTCGCCGGAAGGCCTCTGGTCGTCCTTCTCCGATAGAGGTCAAAGGCTGGACGCTTTCTGCTTCCGCCGTCACGGCCGGATTTACTCTCTCTTCATCCCGCACAAGAGCGCTACGGCGATGGCGGTGGAGTTTATCAAGCTCCTGATCCTCTACCTCGCTGCCGCCGCATTCTTTTTCCTGCTCCTGCCTTCACTGCTAGGGAAGAAAAAGATCGCCAATATTTTCTGGTCTTTTTCGAGCCGTGTCTACGCCGCCTTTATCGCCATCACCCTGATCTCTCTCGCCCTTTTCAGCCTTTTCTCCCACCGCTTTTTTCACCGCGTATTTACCCAGCGGTTCATTGAAAAAGCGGAAATTCACGCCAACTTCGCCCGCAATATCATGCAGGACTTCGTCACTCTCCAGCAGGAAGAGCGGACCACTTTGATCGCACCGACCGATGATTTTGTCCTCTGGATCAGCTCGGCCATCGCCAACGACATCAACCTCTACCGGGAGGGTCGGTTGATGACCTCCAGCCGGCGGGAGTTCTTCGACTGGGGACTGCTGCCTGAACTCGTCGACGGAGAAATCTACCACCGGATCACGCACGACAACAAGCCCTTCTACACCCAGCGGCAAAAAATCGGGACCTATTCCTTCCAGAGCCTGACCGTCCCCTATACAATCGGGCTCTCTCAGTATCTCATTTCGCTCCCCTTCCCCTTCGAAGAGCAGGAGATCTCCGGCGCCACCGAGGATCTCGTCGAGTTCCTGACCTTTGTCTCCATCTTTTTCGTCGGAGTCGCCTTCGCTTTCGCCCGCGGGATGGGGCGGATGATCATTTCTCCGGTCAAGAAGCTCCTGGCCGGGACAAGAGAGGTCAGCCTGGGCAATCTGGAGATCGCCATCGCCCACAGGTCCCACGACGAGATGAAGACCCTGGTGGACGGGTTCAACGCCATGGTCGAGAACTTGAAAAAACATCAGCAGGAGATCGCGGAGCTGAGCAAAAAAGCGGCCTGGGCGGAAATGGCGCAAAAGGTGGCCCACGAGATCAAAAACCCCCTGACGCCGATCCAGCTCTCCGCGGAACATATTCTCCGGGTCTACGAGGACAAGAAAGGGGATTTTGACAAGGCGCTCAGGGAATCGGCCTCCTACATCATCAGCGAGGTGGAGAACCTTCGCCGCATCGCCCAGGAATTCCTGCAGCTGTCCAGAGAGGCCGCCCTCAAAAAGGAGCGATTTGACCTCAGAGACCTGATCCGGGAGGTCGCCGCGCCCTATCAAAAGATGCTCTCCGAGAGGGTCCGCCTGCGCGAAGTCTATGAGGGCCGGGATTTCAGCATCGAGGCCGACCGGTCCAAAATCAAGATCGCCGTCCGGAACATCGTTATCAACGCGATCGAAGCGATCCGCGGCCGGGGCGAGATCGAAATCAGGGCTTCTCGCGGGGACGATTCCGTCCGTCTCGAAATCAGGGATAGCGGGACCGGCATGGCCAGAGAGGTGCTGAAAAAAATCTTCGACCCGTATTTCTCCACCAAAGACGTCGGCACGGGGCTCGGCCTGCCCATCGCCAAAAAGATCGTCGAGGACCACGGCGGCTCGATCCGGGCGGAGAGTGAGGTCGACAAAGGGACGGCGATCTTCATCACCCTTCCGGCCGGGCCGGCCGCCGGAGAATCGGACTGACGACCCGAGGGCGAAGGGGACGCGCCATGACAGGTTTCATTCCCATCACAGACAAAAGACGCTTGCCTGGAGTCTGGAAATTTGCCCGAACTTATGGAAGAATAGCCCCATGAAAAAGATTCTCGTGACCTACCTGAGTCTTACCGGGAACACCCGTAAAATCGCCGAGGCGATTCACGACACCCTCTTCGACCCGAAGGCCCTCCTGCCCATCGCCGAGGTCCAGGATATCAGGGAGTATGACTTGATCTTCATCGGCTTTCCCGTTCATTCGCACAGTGTCCCGATAAAAATCGAAAAATTCCTCAAATCCCTCCCGCCGGGGAAAAAGATCGCCCTCTTCTCCACGCACGGCTCTCACACCGGCAGCCGGCTCTCGCGGGAGGCGATCGAGCATGCCGTTGTCGTGGCCTCCCAGGCCAAAGTCCTCTCCACCTTTTCCTGCCGGGGCAGAGTCTCACCCCAGGCGCTCGAGGTCCTGAGCCGGTCGCCCGAACACGAAGCCTGGACCGACATGGCGGCTTCGGCCAGCACCCATCCAAACGAGCACGATATTGCGGACGCCAAGGCGTTTGCCAGGTGGGTAGTGACGCTCAGCCGCCAGCGCGACAGCTGAGACCGGCGCCTCACTTCAGCTCGGGACTCTCCCTCAGCTCCAGGAGCACCCCGTTGAGGCTGCGGGGATGGATAAAGGCGATCCGGCTCCCTCCGGCTCCCGTTTGCGGGATTTCCGAGACGAATTGAAGGCCGGCCCTTTTGAGCTCCGCCATGACGGCCTCGATATTCTCGACTTCCAGGGTGAAGTGGTGAATGCCCTCGCCCCGCTCGGCTAAGAATTTGGCGAGGGGGGAGTTTTTCCCGAGCGGTGCAAGAAGCTCGATGGCCGGGCCCTCTGGAAAATGGAGATGGGCGAGCCGGACTCCCCTTTCCGGCGCTTCCTCGACGGCGCTGCTCCGCGCTCCAAACAGGCGGGCCCATCCGGCCAGGCTTTCTTCGAGATTTTTGACCGCAATACCGAGATGATGGATCCCCTTGATTTTCATCCCTGCCCCACTCCCGAGCCGGCGCTCATTTTTTCAGCCGCGCGACGATCTCGTCGGCCACCGTATACGGGTCGGTCCGACGATGGAAGATGTCGTCCACGTAGGCCTCGAAGGCGGAATCGGGAACCCCCCGGGTGATCAGCCGGAAGATTTTTTCCCGCGTTACATCCCTGAGCATCCAGCCGATCAGTCGTTTCCGGCGCATCTCCAGGTGACTTTGGTCCCGGGAGACGGAGAGCCGGCCGACCTGGGCCATCAGAGCTTCGACTCCCCTGCCTTTCGTAGCGACCGTCCTGACGACCGGCGGCCTGTCCCTGCCGGGAAAGCCCAGTTCGAGCATCGCCTGGATCTGCCTTTCCATTTTCTCTGCCCCCGGCGAATCGGCTTTATTGAGGACGAAAATATCCGCGATCTCCATGATGCCGGCCTTGAAGACCTGAATGTCGTCTCCTGCGTCCGGGGTCAGGACAACCAGGATCAGGTCGGCCAGCTTGACCACCTCCACTTCGTCCTGGCCCACGCCGACCGTTTCGACCAAAACATAGTCTTTTCCGGCCGCCTCGAAAATTGCGATTGCCTCCCCGGTGGCCTTGGCCAGCCCGCCGAGATGGCCGCGGGTGGCCATGCTGCGGATGAAGACATCCGCGTCCACGCTGTGCCGCATCATCCGGATGCGATCGCCCAGGATCGCCCCGCCGCTGAACGGGCTCGAGGGGTCGACGGCCAGGATTCCGATCTTCTTCCCTTCCGCCCGTAAATAGCTGATAACCTGGTCCGCCAGGGTGCTCTTCCCTGTTCCGGGAGCGCCGGTAATCCCCAGAACGACGGCGTCCTTACGGCAGGAAAAAACGCCCTTCATCAGCCGCTGGGCGCCGGCGCCGTCATTCTCGACGAGAGAGATGGCTTTGGCGATGGACCGCGGGTCTCCTCTTTGTATCCTCTTGAGCAAGTCCATGGGTCCTCCGGCCGCCATCGGTCCAGCCGAGAATGCCTTAATATTCGGAGAGGATTTTCTGGGCGATGATCCAGCGCTGGATCTCCGAAGTGCCCTCGCCGATCGTGGCCAGCTTGGAATCCCGGTAAAACTTCTCCACGGGATAGTCCTTGACGTAGCCGTAGCCGCCGAGGATCTGGACGGCGTTGGAGGAGGCTTTGACGGCCAGCTCGGAAGAAAAGAGCTTGGCCATGGCCGACTCCTTGGGAATTTTTTTCCCCTGGTCCTCAAGAAATGCAGCCCTGTAGGTGAGCAGCCGCGCCGCCTCGAGTTCGGTGAAACCGTCAGCGAGCATCCACTGGATGGCCTGAAAGTTGGCGATGGGCTGGTCGAACTGGACCCGCTCCTTAGCGTACTTCAGGCTGGATTCTAGGGCGCCGGCGGCGATCCCCAGGGAGAACCCGGCGATGCTCACCCGGCCCCCGTCCAGGACAGCCATGGCCGCCCGGTACCCGGAATTTTCTTCACCCAGAAGGTTTTCGGCCGGAACCCTGACGTCCTCGAAGATCAGCTCCGAGGTGTCGGCGGCACGGACCCCCAGCTTGTCCTCCTTTTTCCCCGGCCGGAACCCCGCCATGCCTCTTTCCAGGATGAAGGCGGAGATCCCATTCCGGCCTTTGCTCTGGTCGGTGATCGCCATCACCACATAAATTTCGGCCAGTGAACCGTTGGTGATGAAAAGCTTGGTTCCGTTGAGAAGCCAGAAATCTCCCTTCTTCTCCGCCCGGGTCTTCATGGCCGCAGCGTCAGAGCCTGCCCCGGCCTCGGTCAGGGCCCAGGCGCCGAGCGCCCGGCCGGAGGCCAGCTTGGTCAGGTACTTTTTTTTCTGAGCTTCCGTCCCGAAGAGGTTCAGGTGATTGGCGCCGAGGGAATTATGGGCGGCGACGACGAGGCCGACAGAGGGGTCGACCTTGGACAGCTCCTCCAGGATGATGACATAATCCAGGTTGGAATAGCCGGCCCCGGAGTATTCAGGGGGGATGATGATTCCGAGGAGGCCGAGGTCGGCCAGTTTCCCGGTGAGGCTCTCCGGCCAGACCCCTTTTTCGTCCGAGTCCTTGATGAGCGGTTGGATCTCTTTCTGGGCAAAATTGCGGATGCTGTCCTTCAAAATCTTCTGCTCTTCAGTGAATAAAAAATCCATGGCTGCTCCTTTCGATGAATAGTGCTTTTTCATCTTACTTTTATGGCCGGAGAGAATCAAGAGAGGAGTTGA
>CAZYWP010000017.1:0-30867 GCA_964651495.1 uncultured Eubacteriales bacterium
AAGGAGGCGATGAGAGCAAAAATCCCCCCCAGGAGGACCAGTCCGCAAGCGAGGGTTTTATCGGGGGGTTTCATATCTTCGAGGAAACAAAACTTGGTTTTGGATCCACGGAAAGAACGCCCATCTTTAGCTCGATTTTCTTATCAATTATCGGGAAGGATCGTAAATCACCAGTAATACGAATGTCAAGAAATCTTGTCGAAACTTGCTTTTTCAGGTATTGGGGATGAAAGCGCGCTGCAAAATGGCAGAGTAATCTGCGGCCGTGGCTTCGCGGGGATTGGACGGGTTCGAATTGTTCTCGAAGGATTTCTGCGCGATCACGGGGAAATCGCTCTCCGGAATCCCCAAATCTCTAAACGTCGGTATGGAGAGTGAGAGGGACAAGTCCCTGATCTTCTGGAGGAGGGCGTCCGCAGCCTCTTGTTGGTTTCTTGCCTCAACTCCTGAAGCCGAGGCGATCCGAGCATACTTCGCTTCCGCTGCCGGAAGATTGAATTCCATCACGTAGGGCAGAAAGACCGCGCAGGCCACACCGTGCGGCGTGTCATAGAGCGACCCCACTGATTCGGCCAGGCAATGGACAGCCCCGACATCGCTGTTGCCGAAGGCCATGCCGGCGAGAAGGCTCCCCATCATCAGACCTTCTCTGGCCTCGGCGTTATTCTTGATCTCCTGATATGCCGTGGGCAAGTAGCGGAAAATCAAACGCACGGCCTCCAAGGCGAGTGTATCGGTGATGACAGTCGCCGGTTTGGACGTGTACGCTTCCACGGCGTGAGTCAGCGCGTCGAGCCCGGTCGAAGCGACCAGACGCGGCGGCAGGGTCATAAGCAGGTCGGGGTCGACGAGCGCCACTGCCGGGTACATCAGCGGCCCCTTGATACTCATCTTGAATTTACGTCCGGCGTGGGTGATGACGGCCACCCAGGTCACCTCGCTGCCGGTGCCGCAGGTTGTCGGGAGGGCGAGGACGGGAAGCGGAGCCGTTTTGTACTTCTCGCGGCCCTCATAATCTTCGATCCGGCCGGGGTTTGTGGCCAGCAGGGCAATGGCCTTGGCGGCATCCAGGACACTCCCCCCTCCGAGCCCGATGATGAGGTCCGGCTGGAGCGACCTAACTGCCTCCCCTCCCCTGTCGACCGTTGTATTTTTGGGATTCGGCTCGATCTCATCAAAGACGGGAACGCCACTCAGCGGCACCCGGACCTTATTCAAGATTCCGGCGGCATCGATCCCCTTGTCCGTAACCAGAAAAGGCCGGGCCGCCCTCAGGCCGTCCTTCACAAGCGCGCCGAGCCCTCTGATCGCTCCCGGGCCGAAGTTGACCTGTGTCGGCAGGTGAAATTTCATTTGCGGAAATTCAGGACGGGTTCGTCGCTCATGTCCATGATAGCGGCGAACAAAAGCTGGGCGATATCCTCCATGATCTCCGGTGTGATGGGATCGAGGTTGTCTCTGGTGTTATGGTAAGAGGGCGGCCGCTTAACCGGCACGATCTCCGAAGCGCCGACCGTCACGCTGGGCACCCCCTTCCAGAGAAAGCGCGCCGTATCCTGCCGCGGCCGGGCGATGTTGGAAAAAAAGCTCGAATCGATCAGCCGGTGGATATAGTTCCCGTTGGCCTTAGCCAGAAAGCCGTAAAAATCCGGGAAATTCTTCCCGGCCAGGACGTTGACCTTGTCGCCGATGCCGGGCCCTTCCATGTTGATGAAGGCGGCGGTTTTTTCCAGCGGGTAAGTCGGATGATTGACATAGAACTCGGATCCCGCAACCCCCTGTTCCTCCGCCCCGAAGAAAAAGAACATCACCGAACGCGGGGGCTTAACCGGGCACTTGGACATGGCCTCCGCCACTCCCAGCGTGACCGCCACGGCCGTAGCGTTATCGTTGGCCCCGGGCATGAGTTCCCACATGCGCCCAAGATGGTCGAGGTGTCCGCCCAGGATGATGACTTCCTCCTTGAGGGCAGGGTCGGCCCCCCCCAAAACGCCGATCACGTTGTAACCGATTCCCTCCGGATGGTGTTCGGTGTTGTTCTTGATGGTGAAGGTCTTGCCGGTGGCAAAAGATTGAGGCTTCAGGGTCTTGGCAATTGCGGAAACCGTATCCTGATAAGCCCGGCCCGTTCCGGCGAAGATGTCCGTGACAACCGCATCGCCGACATGCGAGTAGATGAAACCGGCGTCGTAAGAATTATTGGGATTGGCGATCGGCCCGTAATTGTAAAGCATTCCCTTGGCGCCGTGGGCCACGGCGTTCTCCAGTTTGTATTGATGGAATGAATAAGGCCGCCATTTCAGGAAAAGCTGTTCATCCTTGCCGGGAGAGACCGGCACTTCCCTCTCCATCAGGAGTATCTTTCCCTTGACATCCAGTCCGGCATAATCATCATAGTCCAGCTCGGGCGCTGTGACGCCGTAGCCGACATAGATGACTTCAGCCGTGATTTCACCGGATCCGGACGTTCCGCCGGGGATGAACTCGTCATCGAAGCGGTACTGCTTTTTGACCATCCCATCGCCGACCGGCACATGGAGATACGCTTCGCAGCCGGGAAAGACAAGCGTGTAGGGATTGGAAAAGGCCTGCATGTATGTTCCGTTGTCTCCGGCAGGCGCAATCCCCCACTTCTTCAGCAATGAAGTCACCCACTCCGCGCAGGCGTTGTATTCCGGCGTCCCGGTCAGCCGGCCGGCGTATTTTTCCGAGACCAGCTCCTTGACGTAATCATAAAGCGTGTGGCTGGAGATCGAATGGAGGCTGAGGACGATTTTCTGCTCATCGGTGAGCTGCGCCGGCGCGCCCTGTCTCTGGGAAAAAGCAAGGTTTCCTCCGGCCAGAAACAGGATCAGAAGCGGGAAAATCAGCGCGGTTTTCTTTCTCATCGCACTCTCCGTTAGGGATCATTATGGAGAAGGCCTTTCTTATCACATCCAACACTGCGATTCAAGGCTCAACCCGGCAGCATTTCCAAACAATTGATTACTGTGATCGTCGCAGGATGCCGTACGAAAGCCCCCGTAGCGAATAGCGGCCCCCCGGGGGAATAGGCGAGGGTGTTGGGTGAGGAAGTCCGTCGAAGCCTGAGCGGGCACGGTTTCTCGACTGAAAGGAGAGAAGAGCGAAGGCTGAGTTCGAAGCGAGTCTCCTCGCCGGGGAGGGGAGCGGGCTGACGAATCCAATACCGGAGCCTCGACGGGGGGAACCGACGGGACTGGTTCCCTGGGGTGCGGGGGCTGAGGGCGGCATCCTGCGCCCATGGAAATCATATAAGCGAAGTGGCATACGTTCGAGGTTGATTTGGGCCCCGGTTTTTGGTATTGTCATTTTCCGTCCTTAAGCCACCCAGGAGGTCAAGGATGACAAGAGCAATGCTTGTGTTTTTTCTGCTGGGCGCGTTCGTCGCCCTCTCCGGCGGGCAGGCCTCTGCCGCCAACCCCAAAGTCCTGCTGAAAACAAGCAAGGGGGACATCACGATCGAGATCGACGAGGCCAAGGCGCCCGTCTCGGTGAAGAATTTTCTCTCTTATGTCGATGACAAATTCTACAACGGAACGGTATTCCATCGAGTGATCAAAGGATTCATGATCCAGGGAGGAGGCTACACCGCGGATATGGCCGAGAAATCCTCCAAGCCGCCCATCAAAAACGAAGCCTCCAACGGGCTTAAAAACGTCAAGGGCTCCATCGCCATGGCCCGGACAAACGAGATCAACAGCGCCACCTGTCAGTTCTTCATCAACCACGTGGACAACGCTTTCCTTGATCATGTTCCCAACGATCCGGGACGTTACGGCTACGCGGTCTTCGGCAAGGTCATCGCCGGCTTGGACATCGTGGATGCCATTGCCAACTCGCCGACCGGGACCATCCACGGCATGGGCGATGTGCCGCGCCAGACGATCACGCTGATTTCCGTCGAGCGCATTGCGAACTAGACGCGACGACCACATCCCCGAATCCGATTTTATGGGGGGACGGGATGATTGGTTGACCTTTCTTAAACGCAACTTCTTCCGCTGGAGAACACCCGGCTTTTGAAAGGAGGGAAATATGAGAGTGAAATTCAGGCCTATCAATTTCCTTTGTTTTTTCTTTGCCTTGGCCGGCGCTGTTTCCGCGGCGGAAAAATTGTCCCCGGATGTCGCCAAGGCTTTGAATTCCATCCAGCCGTTTGACGCCTACTCGATCACCAAGCACCTCGCCTCGAAGGAGTTCGCCGGACGCCTCACCGGCCACGAAGGCTATACCGCGGCTGCCAGATGGGCGGCGGGCAGGTTCAAGGCCTGGGGCCTCAAACCGTTCAGCAAGGAGGCGGGGTACCTCCAGCCCTATCCCTCGCCGTATGTGGTGGTCGATCAAGCCGAAATGACGCTCTATCTCGCGGAAAAAGCCGAAGGGACCAAAGAGCCAGCCGTGAAAGAGATGAAGCTGCAACCGGAGAAGGACTTTCTCCCCCTCCTCTTTTCCGACAGCGGCGAACATACCGGAGACCTGGTTTTTGCCGGCTGGGGGATCAGCGCCCCGGACCTCGGTTATGACGACTACGCCGGCATCGATGTCCAGGGGAAATTTGTCCTCTGCTTCCGCGGCACTCCGGACCCGGCCGACAAACGCTATGAAGAACACGATCATCACCGCTATCGGATGAAGACGGCCAAGGCCAAAGGCGCCTTAGGCCTGGTCTACATTTACGACGATATCGCCTCCAATCCCAACGGCGAATGGATCGAGGGATTCATTCCGGCCGAGGTCAATACCAAAATCGCCGACCTGATCCTCAAAGAGAAGGCCATCACTGCGGCGGATCTACGGAAGGACCTGACGACCTACAAGAGGCCCATCTCCTTTCCTCTCCAGGCCAGGGTCCAGCTCAAAATCGAAGCGCGCCATTTCCCCGACGGGATCGGCTACAACGTTGTCGGCATCGCCGCGGGCACGGATCCCGTGCTCAAGAAAGAGTGCCTGGTCATCGGCGGCCATTTTGACCACAACGGCCTCCACATGGGACTGCTTTTTCCCGGAGCGGACGACAACGCCAGCGGCAGCGCCGCGGTCATGGAAATCGGCGAAGCGTTCTCCCGGCTGGCCGGGAAGCCCAAGAGATCTGTGATCTTCGTGCTCTTCGGCGGCGAAGAAAAGGGCCTGATGGGCTCCGAGTATTTCGTCGAGCATCTCCCGCCGGGATTCTCCAAGGTGGACGCCATGTTCAACTTCGACATGGTTGGCGAGGGAGACCGTGCGGGGATCGGCTACAGCGCCGCTTCTCCGGAGCTCAAAACCCTGCTCGAAGAAGCCGATGCGCACGTCAAAACGCTCAGCGGATCGTATCCCATCCGGGGAGTGGGCGTACGCGGCTCGGACCATGCTCCCTTCTTCCAGAAAGGCATCCCCTGCGTCTCTTTCCACTCCAACGGGCCGCATCTCCATTACCACCAGACCGGAGACACGATCTACCGCATCAACCCGGACATCATGGCCGATATCGCCCGGCTGGCTTTTCTGGCCGCTTTCACGCGGGCTGATCGAGCGGAAAACAGCCAAGCGAAGTAAAGAGCAACCAAAATTAGGTTTCTTAGGTAGAAAGGAAAGCAAGGAAAATTGACTGCATGACCCGGAACGAGGATCACATAGGCGTGCGACAATGACGGCCGACACAGTGCAGCTCAAAATCCAGAAACCAAAGAAAAGGAAATCGCCTCTGACTCCGTTAATCCCGGTGGTCCTCGCCGCGGCCGCCATCATCATGGCCGTCCTGATCCACGACCGGGCTATCGAATCCAAGACGACGGCGGAGACGGAAGCGAAGAGCCAAATGCCGGAAGCGCCGCCGGCCTCGGGGCAGGAGGTTCCTCCGCTCGTCGAGTACCGGGAAAGACTGCGGCCGCGGACGACGATCGGTGAGGTCCTTTCCAACTACGGATTTTCTCCCTCCGACATCAACACTCTGTACCAGCAGACGAAGCCCGTCTACGACCTGCACCGCATCCGGGCTGGACAGCAGATCCGGCTGTACGCCGGCCCGGAGGGACGGATCGAGCGCCTGGAGTATGATCTGGACGAAACGAACTATCTGGCCATCGAACGGCGGGAAGACAGGTACTCGGCCGGGCTCCAGGCCCACCCGGTCGAGGTCGCAACCGGAATGATCTGCGGCCTGATCGAGGAGAGCCCGATCAGCGCCTTCAACCAGCTCGGCGAAGAGGATGCTCTGGCTCTTTCCTTCGCCGACCTTTTTGGCTGGGATGTGGATTTCTACATCGACCTCCAGGCGGGCGACCGCTTTAAAGTCATATTTGAGAAAAAATTCCTCAAGGGGAAGTCCATCGGATACGGGAACATTCTCGCCGCGGAGCTGGTCAATCAGGGGAAAATATTCCAGGCCTTTTATTATGCTCCTCCCGACACCGGCAAGCCCGGGCACTATGACGCAGACGGGAAATCTCTGGAGAAGGAGTTCCGCCGCTCCCCGATCAAATGGGCCCGCATCACCTCCCGGTTCAGCAGCAGCCGCCTGCACCCCATCCACAAAGTCTATCGGGCGCACTACGGCGTGGACTACGGCGCGTCCGTCGGCAGCCCCGTCCAGGCAACGGCCGACGGCACGGTTATCTTCGCCGGCTGGAACGGCGCCTCCGGCCGGATGCTTCGCCTCCGCCATAAAAACGCCTATGAAACCATGTACCTCCATCTGCGCAGCTTCGCCGCCGGCATCAAGGTCGGAGCCAGGGTCAATAGCGGAGACGTCATCGGCTATGTCGGCTCCTCGGGAGAATCGACCGGCCCGCATCTGGATTATCGAATCAAATTGAAAGGAAGCTACCTCAATCCCCTGGGCGCTAGATTTGCGCCGGTCGAGCCGATCAAGGACCAATTCCTGGCCGATTACAAGACATCCATCAGAAAATATCAGATTCTGCTGGAAGACCCGCTGATCGTTGTCGCGCCCGGCATGTTTTAACAGCCGGCGTTTTTTCTTTCTTCAAGAGCGGGCGATCTATCCGAACGCGGGCGGCTAACGCCAGACTGCGGCCCACAGAAACTCAAAGGCGAAGTGTCAAACCACGGGCATCCGGTGGGGTGACGACCACAGACTGCGAAAACGGGCCGGATAACAGAGCGGCGCCCTCAGTCTTTCTTCTTGACCTCTCCCCCGCTGGAGGAGGGGTCCTTACGAGTCGGAGCTCCGGCCGAACTTTGGGCCGGCGCAGATTGGCCGGGCTCGGCCGAGACGCCCTCGCTCCCCGTGGAAGACGGGCTTCTGAATTGACCTTCCCCGAGCCTCATCCGGGGACCGACATCGCCCGAACGGAGTCCAAGCTCCGGGGCAACGACTTCATTCCTGCGGCTGTCGTAGCGGATATCCACGCCCAGGTGAATCCCCGTCCGGATATCCGGGTTCCAGTCACGGAAGCGGAGGCTCGGACGGCCGACTGAATCCGTCGAGCGGGGATGTCCGTACTGCTCTTCGCCTCTTTCTATGCGCCGAACATCCGCCGCTTCCATCCGCTCGGGATTGAACCGGAAATCCCGGGCCAGCGAAGGAGCTCGATTGATCAGATCGCTCTTGGCCGGGTTCAGGCGCGTCTCCATCTCCGAGATGAATTGCCTTCTATGGATAGCGCGCAGGGCTGCAGTGGAAACAGCGACCGAAGACCGGATCGCTTCGGATCGCTCCAGCGGAGGTTGTCCTCCGATGTTTTTCAACGGGCGATCCAGGTCGAAGATTTTTCCCTGCCATCGACCGGCGGCGAGATCGCTGCCTCTCATGTAAACGGACTGCCGGGAGACTTCCCGGAGCGATGCCAGGGCATTTTCGTCTCCTCTTTTCAGGGCGTTCACGGTGGCCTTCAAGGCCTTCTTCATCTCTTTGGGCAAGGGGAGAGAGGGATTGTCTTTCCGCTTGAGTTGATCCTTGCGAATCGTATAGAGGGTTTTAGAGGGCGGGACTCCGGGGTCCGAACCCGTGCCGGGTTCGACATAATAGTCCGGGTACCCGGCAAATCCCCAATATAAGCCGGGCGTGAGATAGCTGTCCAGATACATCCAGTCCCAGAGAAACCATGGCCTCCAAGCGTAATAGCCGGAATAAAAATCCCACACCGCCCAGGCGGGCGCGAACATGGAGCCCGGCATCCAGACCCATCCTTTGTTTTTGTCCCACATCCAGATGCCTAAATGGTAAGGGACCCAGCCCCAGGGCTCGCCCGGAATCCAGAAAAGCTGTCCCCGATAGCTCTCCCAGTTGCCATAAATATAGGGCGCCCACGTTCCCCAGGGGTAAGAATCGTTGAAGTAGGGCCGCCAGACATAGCCGTAGAGGTCGTGCCAAATCCATTCGCCGTAGAGACTACCGTAGCTCTGGGCAAAATAGAAAACGGCCGGGGGGAGATTCTGGACCGGCTTGGGCAACAGGTTTTCTTCATGGAGAGCCTTGAAATTTTCGTTGACTGCATCGTTCCAGGCCTTGAAATCGGACCGGGCGATATACTCGGCCGGCTCGACGGTGTTATCCGGATCCCCGGACGCGACCAAGCGCTCCTGAACATTGACTTTTTTCTCTTGGATATGAAATTTATCATGTCCGTAAAGCAGGTACGCTTTTCCCCGTTCTACCTGGACTGCCGTCTGCCACTCCTTGGGCATCTGAATAAGGGCGACGGAGTTATGATTCAGCTTCACCGCGGCGTGGGGAGTGATGACCTGGAAAATCTCCAGGGAATCGTATTTCTTGTGCATCACATAGACCTGCCCTTGGGCCAGCAGGAGGTTGGAGACTTTTTTGGCTGTGCTCAGACTTCCCGCCAGGAGTGTTTCGATCTTCAGCTTCGTGTTCGTATCGAGCCGGACGATGGTCCCGTTGTCGAACTGGACCTCGCACCTCGGGCCGTCGAAGGTCTGGATGATGTCGCCGGGACCGAGGGGGAGGTTGAGGACGGCGGTTTCCGGGATGGTCCGGCCGTCCCGGAAGACGAGAGGCCCCTTCCCTCCGCTATCGGGCTCAAGATAGCTGATATGGCCGAAATACATCTCGCCGGGATCCTGGCCGCCGGAAACGGCGGCCGGCACAAAGAGCGTCAACATAGCGAGAAAGCCGAGCCAGAGACCCTTTTGCTTCATGGCGGTTCTCCTTTATCGGGGGTTCATTGCAATCATTATACAGCAATTTTTATGCCAGTAAAAGACAGAAATTTCCCCTGAAGACTCCGTCCTGTACGTCCCCGATCGAGGACAGGTGTCTCCGGAGCGGTCGGCACCGGGGGTGAAGCGAGACAGGACCCGCCGGGTGTTTCATGGGGCAATTTTGGGAATTTTTTTCAGGTTGACAAGCACCCCGCAAATCCAATAAAATTCAGGAGTCAGTCCAGCAAAATAACAAAGGAGAATCAATGAAGATTACCCTGAGTATCCTCAAGGCCGATATCGGGAGCATCGGGGGCCACATCAAGCCCAGTCGGGCAGTTTTTGCCGCAGTCGAGGACTTTATCGGCCGGAACGGGAAAGGTTTGATCATCGATTCGTACTTCAGCTTTACCGGGGACGATATCGCCATCCTCTGCTCTCACGAACGGGGCGTTCTCGACGAAAAAATCCACAGGCTGGCCTGGGAGGCCTTCCTTTCCGGCACCGCCGTCGCCAAAAAGCAGGGGCTTTACGGCGCCGGCCAGGACCTCCTCAAGGACTCCTTCAGCGGAAACATCAAGGGCATGGGGCCGGCCGTGGCCGAAATGGAATTCGAAGAACGGCCCAACGAGCCGTTTTTGTTTTTCGCCGCCGATAAGACAGACCCGGGCGCCTATAACCTCCCCTTTTACCTGGCCTTTGCCGACCCGATGCACTGTGCCGGTCTGCTGCTGAGTCCCAAGATGAGCCAGGGATTTATGTTCCGGATCATCGATGTTGGCTTCACAAAAAAAGACAAGGTCATCGACCTTCAAGCCCCGGAAGAAATCTACGACATCGCCACCCTTCTTCGGGACAACGAGAGATACGTCATCGAGAGCATTTTTTCCCGTAACACGGGAAACCAGGCCGCCGCCGTGTCAACGACACGGCTGCACAACATCGCCGGGAAATACACCGGCAAGGACGACCCGGTCGCCCTGGTCCGGGTCCAGGGCGAGTTTCCCGCCACCGGGGAAGTCCTTTCCCCCTTTCAAATCGGCCATTTCGTCGCCGGCTTCATGCGGGGCAGCCACGTCGGACCGCTGATGCCTTCCAAATTGAACTCGCCGACATCCTATTTCGACGGACCGCCCATGGTGTCTGCCGCGGCCTTCTGCGTTAAGGACGGGAAACTGACCGAGCCGGCCGACGTCTTCGACCATCCGTTCTGGGATCACGTCCGCTCTCAGGTCGCCGAAAAGGCCTCCTCCATCCGCCGGCAGGGCTTCTCGGGCGCCGCCATGCTCCCCTATAGCGAGCTCGAATATGGAGGCGTGGTGGAAAAGCTAGAAAAACTGGAGAAGAAATTTACCCTGCGCGGCTGAGGCCCATGGCCAAACATCGAAACCCGCTCCCGACCGTCGACATCATCATCGAGATCGCCCGCCAGGACGGCCGGACCGGGATCGTCCTCATCAAACGCAAGAATCCTCCCCCCGGATGGGCCCTGCCGGGAGGATTTGTCGACTACGGCGAGTCGCTCGAAGACGCCGCCGTCCGGGAAGCGAGGGAGGAGACCTCGCTCGATATCGAGCTCGTCTCGCAGTTCCACACCTATTCCGCTCCCGGACGCGACCCCCGCTTCCACACCATCAGTACGGTGTACATCGCCAGAGCGAAGGGCCGGCCAGGGGCGCAGGACGATGCCCGGGATATCGGCGTCTTTAGCCCTAAAGATATGCCGCATCCTCTGGCCTTTGACCACGATCAAATTCTGGCCGATTATTTCCGGGCGAAAGGCCGCTAAAATCCAAGACAGGGGAACAAAAGGGGTGGGGGGTCCTCCCTGGGGCCTTTAAAAAAAATCATCAAGAAGAGCCGTAAAGTGTTATAATAATCAGCTTGACTCACAACCGATAAAAGTAAAAACCGTGGACGTAAAGCTCAGAGAAGTGCGCCGGGTCTGGGGACTCTCCGAGGCCGAAGTCATCAAGAGCTTTCTGGCCAGCCACGGGATCACCTGCATCTTCCGGGGGGAGATGGTCCAGGCCGTCTACCCCATCACGGTCGACGGACTCGGTGAGATCAAGATCATGGTGGCGGAATCCGACTACGAGCTGGCCAGAGACCTCCTGGAGAACAGCAGCCTGAGTCAGGAAGAATAGCTACCTCCCGTCCTTTGATTGTGGCCGCCTGCCGGCCCCCCACCCTATCTAGATAATCAATATTAATACAGACAATTATCTTGAATTTTCTCTTGACATATGATTTTTTCTCTCCTATATTATCACCGATTGGGATAAATTGGGATAAATTGGGAAACATGTTAATCGGAAACTATACAGCCAGGATCGACAAGGGCGGCCGGATTAAAATCCCGGAAAAGTTCCGCGCCGCCATCGAACAAGACTACGGCAAGGACGTCTTCATCACGTCCCTCACCGATGAAGCCGTCCAGATTTATCCTCTGTCAGTCTGGGAAGAGCTCACCGGAGTCGCCAGAGAGGGAGCGCTCCACCTCCGACCCGATGTCCGCATGTTTATGCTCCGCGTCAACCGCAAAGGCGCCAGACACGAGGTCGATCCCAAGGGCCGCGTCCTGATCACCCTGGCCCTGCGGGGAAAGGCCGGCCTCCAGGATGAGGTTGAAGTCATCGGGCTGAACAGCCATCTGGAAGTTTGGAACAAAGACAGGCTGGATGAAAAACTCGAGCAGAAACCGCTGACGGATGAAGATTTCGAGAAGATCGCCGGTCTCATCCGACGCGGAAAAGCGGAATGAACCAAAGAGGACATGTTCCCGTCCTTCTCCAAGAAGTCCTGGAATATGCGGACAGCAAGAGAGAGGGCATCTATATCGACGGCACCATCGGCCTGGCCGGGCACAGCCTCGAGATCCTGAAGAGAAACCCGAAGGCGAAGCTCGTCGGCCTGGACATCGATGATCTGGCCCTGGCCGAAACCCGGGTCAAGCTCGAGCCCTTTGCCGGACGGGTCGAGCTCTATCAGGCGGACTTTCGCTATCTCCCCGAACTGGGCATCGATTTCTCCGCAGTCAGGGCGTTGCTCCTGGACCTGGGCCTCTCCTCTTTCCAGCTCGACGCCCCGGAAAGAGGTTTCAGCTTCAACCAGGATGGCCCTCTGGACATGAGAATGGACCTGAGGAATAAGACAACTGCCGGAAAAATTATCGACACCTATTCGGAGCCCAGGCTCGGCCAGCTCTTCCTGGAATACGGAGAGCTCAAACAGGCCCGGCGGCTGGCCAGGGAGATCGCGGCGCGGAGAAAGGTAAAAAAGATCGCCACCACCTCGGAGCTCCGCCGGATCATCGAGGACGTCTCCCATTGGGTCCCCCAAAAAGGGAAAATCCATCCGGCCGCCAAAGTCTTCCAAGCGCTTCGCATCGAGATCAACGGGGAGCTCGAGGGCCTGGGGGAATTCCTCGAAACGATGGTGCGCCGCCTTGGCTCCGGCGCCCGCATCGTTGTCATCTCCTTCCACTCCCTCGAAGACAGGATCGTCAAGCACACCTTCGCCCGCCTGGCCTCAGCCGACCCAGGACCGGCCCTCCTGCGCATCCTCACCAGGAAACCGGTCACGCCCACGGAAGAGGAGATCGCCGCCAACTCCCGCTCGCGCCCGGCCAAGCTGCGGGCGGCGGAGAAAGTCTGATGGTCAGGAGAAAGTATCAGAAAAAAGAGATCGTCCTGGCGGCGGTTTGTCTTCTGCTCGCCGTCGCCACTCTGACTTTCTACATCTGGCACCAGTCAGCCCTGATCAGCCTCGGCTACCAGACGAGCGGACTCGAGATGGGGATCGAGCGACTCGAGGTGGAGATCAAGAAGCTCGAGACGGATAAGGCCGCCCTCCTGGCCCCCGACCGGGTGGAGAAGATCGCCCGCGCCGAACTCGGCCTCACCGATCCGAATGACGGCCAGATTATTTACGAGGATTTCCAGGTTTCGAAAAAAGATGAATGAGCCCTCCGGTTTCTTCCAAAAAAAAATCCGCAAGCGGACGATCATCCTGTCCTTTTTTTTCTTCCTCTGGTTTATCGTCCTATCTCTGCGACTCGTCCAGCTCCAGCTGATCGAGCACAAGAGCCTGCGAGAGGCCGTGGAAAGCCAGAATAAGCGGAAGCACGAGATTGTCCCCGAGCGGGGGACGATTTACGACCGCCACGGCCAGATCATGGCTCGCAGTCTGCCCGTCCCCTCCGTGTTTTTCGTCCCCGCTGAAAAAGAGCCCCCGGCGGCGCAGTTTGACAGGGTGGCCAAGCTCAGGTCCAGCCTCGAGCTTTCCGCCAAAGATCTTCTGCGAATCAGGGCCGGAATCGAGGACGGAGACACGTTTATCTACCTGAAGCGAAAGGCCAGCCCTGAAATCGCCGCCCGGGTGAGGAACCTGGGGATCCAGGGAATCGGTTTCGAGGAGGAGCACAAGAGATTCTACCCCCTCGGGACGCAGGCCGCCCATGTTCTCGGCGCAGTGAACATGGACAACGTCGGAGCGTCGGGCGTGGAGCTGCAGTACAACGCCCTCCTCCAGGGTGAAAAGGGACAAAGCCTGATCCTTCAGGACGCCAAAAAGAAAAGATACCACTGGGAAGTCCTCAGGAAGCCGCTTCCCGGGCGGGACCTCGTCCTGACCATCGATAACACCATCCAGTACATCAGCGAAAGAGAGCTGGAGAGGGCCGTCCGCGAGCAGGGCGCGGCCTGGGGAACGGTCATCGTCTCTTCTCCAGCGTCGGGGGAAATCCTGGCCATGGCCACCCATCCGACCTACGATCCCAACGACTGGCCCCCGTTTCCCTATGAGATCAGCAGCAACCGGGCCATCCAGGAGAATTTCGAGCCCGGCTCGACCTTCAAGATCATCACCGCCTGCGCCGCCCGGGAAAACGGAGCGGTGAATTTCGGCGAAATCTTCGACTGCAGCGAGGGAAAAATCAGGGTCGGCGGCTGGACCATCTCCGACCATAAAAAGATGGGGATTCTGACTTTCTCGGAGGTGATCATCCACTCCTCCAACGTCGGGACCGTCAAGGTCGGGCAGCGCCTCGGCGAGGCCACTCTGTTCCGGATGATTCAGGCTTTTCATTTCGGCGAGCCGACCGGGATCGACCTGCCGGGCGAGGAAAAAGGCATCCTCCATCCCCTGCCCGAGTGGTACGTGTCTTCCCTGGCATCCCACTCCATCGGCTACGGAATTTCCGTCACCGCCATTCAAGTCCTTCAGGCCATGAACGTCATCGCCAACGGCGGCCTGCTCGTCCCTCCCCGCGTCACCAGGGAAGCATATGATCGTTCCGCTGCCCGGCCGGGAGTCCCCGTGAGCGGAGAGAGGATTATTTCCGAACGCACGGCCAGGGAGCTCGTCGACCGGATATTCGAAAAAGTGGTCCTCGAGGGCACCGGCCAGCAGGCCCAGATCAACGGGTTTACGGCGGCCGGAAAGACGGGGACCGCGCAGAAAAAAGACCCGGGCGGCGGCTATACCGGATCCAAACATACAGCCTCGTTCGTCGGGTTCGTCCCGGCCGACAGGCCGCTGATCTCAATCATCGTGGTGATCGACGACCCCAAGATCGGGCTCCACTACGGCGGCACCGTGGCCGCGCCTGTCTTCCGGCAAATCGCCCGCCGCGTCCTGCTCTACCTCGGTCAGACGCCGGAATACGACCCGGCGCAAAAACTCGTTACCGCCAAGCTTCAGAGTCAGCCACGGCCATGAGACTCAACGACCTGCTTCGCGACATTCCCGGCCTCCAGGTCAACGGCAACGGGACGGCCGAAATCGCCGGCCTGGCTTATTCGTCAAAACAGGTCGAACCGGGCTTTCTGTTCGCCGCCCTGAAAGGAGAAAAGACGGACGGGTACGACTTCGTCGAGGAGGCCGTTGGGCGGGGGGCCGGCGTCGTCCTCTCCTCCAGGCCCAGGCCGCAGAACGTCAGGGCCGCCTGGGTCCAGGTGGCCGATCCCCGGGAAGCTCTGGCCCTCGCCTCGGCCAACTTCTACGGCCATCCGTCCATGAAGATGAAGGTCGTCGGCGTTACGGGAACGAAAGGGAAGACGACTCTGACCTACCTGCTGGAGTCCATCATCAAGAAAGCCGGATTCCAGCCGGCCGTCATCGGCACGGTCAATTACCGCTGGCAGGACAGGGTTGTCTCCGCCGAGCGGACGACACCGGAAGCGCCCGACCTGCAGCGAATGATGAGCGAGATGCTGGAGCAGGGCATCAGTCATTGTCTCGTCGAGGTCTCCTCCCATGCCCTCGACCTAAAGAGGGTCTGGGGAATCCACTTTGACATCGCCGTCTTCACTAACCTGAGCTCGGAGCACCTCGATTATCATTCTTCGCTGGAGGATTATTTCGAGGCCAAAAAGAAGCTCTTCTTCCTCAACGCCAAGAAAAGGACGGCCGTGGTCAACTTCGATGACCCGTGGGGGAAGAGGCTGATGTCCGAGCTCCCGCTGACGACGGTCTCCTTCGGTTTCGAGCCGGCCGCCATCGTCCGCGGCCAGGAGTACAGGCTGTCCGAGACGGGGATCAAAGCCCTGGTCGATTATCCGGGCGGCCAGGTCAAGATCTGCTCTCCCCTGATGGGCAAGCACAACCTCTACAATATCCTCGCCGGCATGGCCGCCGGGCTGGCTTTGAACATTCCCGTTTCCGCTATCAAAGACGGCATCAGCGCGCTCAAGGGCATCCCGGGCCGGCTGGAAAAAATCGAAACCGACCTGGGGATTCATGTTTTTGTGGACTACGCCCACACCGACCAGGCGCTGCGGAGCCTCCTGGAAACAGTCCGCGAGCTGAAGCCCCCGCGCATCCTCCTGGTCTTCGGTGCCGGAGGCGACAGGGACAAGGGCAAAAGAGCCCGGATGGGGGAAGTGGCCGCCTCCCTCGCCGATGTCACCTTCCTGACCTCGGACAACCCGCGCTCGGAAGACCCGCTGGCCATCATCGCCGATATTGAGAAGGGATTTACCCTGAAAGGAGCAAAGGCCTATCACAGAGTGCCCGACCGCAGAGAAGCCATTGCCCGGGCGCTGGGCTCGGCCAAAAAGGGAGATTATGTCCTGATCGCCGGAAAGGGACACGAGAAATACCAAGTCATCAAAGCGCAGAGGATCCCGTTTGACGATGCAGAAATTGCCCGCTCCCTCCTCAAGTCCATGGAGTCCGGGACCTGATGGTCGCCTTCCGGTTGGATGAGATCGCCGCCAGGCTGGAGGGTCGCATTGTCCAGGGCGATCCCCGCCGCGTGTTCGATAAATTCAGCATCGACTCACGGCTGAGCGAGCGGGGCGGGCTCTTTTTTGCCGTCGTGGCCAGGCGGAACGGCCATGACTTCATCCCCGACGCGGCGCAAAAAGGCGCCTCCGGCGCGGTTATCTCCCAGGATGTCCCCCCGCCGGACGGCGATTTCGCCCTCCTCCGCGTCGGCGACACCGTGGCTGCGCTCCAGGAACTGGGCCGGGCCGCCCTCGCCGCCTGCCCTGTCAAGGTGGTCGGCATCACCGGGAGTGTCGGCAAGACCACGACCAAGGAGTTTGCGGCCAGCCTGATCTCGGGGCGGTACAGGGTCCTCAAGTCGGAGGGAAACCTGAACAACCATCTCGGCCTGGCCCTCTCCCTGCTCAGGTTGCAGCCGGACCACGAAGTGGCCGTGCTCGAAATGGCCATGAGCGCGGCCGGTGAGGTCCGCGCCCTGACGCGGATCGCGCCGCCCGACATCGCCGTCATCACCAACGTCAACCCCGTGCATCTTGAGTTCTTTCCCGACCTGGAGTCCATCGCCCGGGCCAAAAAAGAGATCCTCGAGGGATTGAAGGACGGGGGGTCCGCCGTCCTCAACGGAGACGACCCGCTGGTCGAAAAAATCGGCCGGGACTGGAAGGGCCGCCGGATCACGTTTGGCTTCTCCCCGCGCTGCGACGTCCAGGCCTCGGCGGTCCAAAGCCTGGGAGAGGAGGGGCTTATCTTTGAGCTGCGGCTCGGACCGGAGAAAGAAAAAGTCCATTTCGCCTTCCTCTACGAGGACTATCTCTACAATCTGCTCGCCGCGCTCGGAGCGGGGTGGGCTCTCGACGTCCCTTTCGCCGACATGTGCGAGAGGATTTCGCGACTGCAGCCGCTCGCCGGAAGAGGAATCCTGTTACGCCTCGGCCGGGGCATCCGGGTCCTCGATGATTCTTACAACTCCAACCCCAAAGCGCTCGAATCCGCCCTGCGGGGTTTGTCCGGTTTGCCGGCCAAGAGGCGGGTCGCGGTCTTGGGAGACATGCTGGAGCTCGGAAAGGGTGAGGCGGCGTTCCACCGCGCCGCGGGCAAACAGGCGACCGAGTTTGGCTGGGACGTCCTGGTTACCGTCGGCCTGATGGGCCCCCATACGGCCGCGGGAGCCCGCCGCGCCGGGATGCCGGCATCCCGGATTTTCGCCTTCATCGACTCGACCGCCGCCGCGGAAAAAATCCCCGGCCTCATCCAGGAGGGAGATCTCGTCCTGGTTAAAGGGTCGCGCGGCGCGCGGATGGAACGGGTCGTGGAGAAATTGAAAGAGGCATTCAAGGAGAATTAAGGTGCTGTACTGGCTGCTCGTGCCTCTAAGAGAGTATTTTTTCTTTTTCAATGTCTTTCGCTACATCACCGTGCGCACAGCCCTGGCCGGCATCACGGCGTTGCTGGTGAGCTTTCTCCTGGGCCCCCTGGTCATCAGAACGATGAAGAAGCTTCAGGTCGGCCAGGAAATCCGGCCCGAAGGCCCGCAGTCCCACCTGGCCAAAAAAGGGACCCCTTCCATGGGCGGGATCCTGATCATCAGCTCCACCGTCATCCCGACCCTGCTCTGGGGAAACCTGAGCAACAGCTATGTTTGGTGTGGACTGGCCGCCATGCTCGGGTTCGGCGCCATCGGGTTCTGGGACGACTACCTCAAGGTCAAGAGGCGGAGGTCGCTGGGCCTCGAAGGCCGAAAAAAAATCCTCCTCCAGTTCATCCTGGCCGCGGCCGTCGGCCTCGGCCTGGTCTATATGGGCCTGACCGACGGGTTCAGCCTGAGGCTGAGCTTCCCCTTTTTCAAAACCTGGGTCCCCTACCTGGGCTGGCTCTACCTGCCCTGGATCATATTCATCCTCGTCGGCTCCTCCAACGCGGTAAACCTGGCGGACGGGCTGGACGGCCTGGCCATCGGGCTGACCTTCATCAGCGCCACCGCACTGACGGCCCTCACCTACATTGCCGGCCACGCCCTTTACTCACAGTACTTGAACATCGCCCGGGTGCCCCAGGCGGCGGAACTGACCGTCTTCGCCGGCGCCTTTTCCGGGGCCTGCCTGGCCTTTCTCTGGTTCAACTGCCACCCCGCCCAAATCTTCATGGGCGACGTGGGAGCCCTTTCCCTTGGGGCCACGCTCGGCGTGATCGCCATCCTGATCAAGCAGGAATTCCTGCTCTTCGCGGTCGCCGGCGTCTTTATCCTGGAGGCGCTCTCCGTCCTTCTCCAGGTTGGCTACTTCAAGCTCTCCCACGGGAAGCGCATCTTCAAGATGGCCCCGCTCCATCACCACTTCGAGCTGAGCGGCTGGCGGGAGGAGCAGATCGTGGTCAGGTTCTGGATCCTGGCCATCATTTTCGCCCTCTTCAGCCTGACGACGCTTAAGTTGAGATAAGCATGGACATCGCCGGAAAAAAATTCGTCATCGTCGGCCTGGGGAAGACGGGCGCTGCTCTGGCCAGGTTCCTTCTTCCCCGCGGGGCCGCGGTTACGATCAGCGAGATCAAGAATGAGGAAGACTTGAGAAGGAAGGCCCGAGTCTGGAAAGAAAGGGGTGTCATCCTTGAAACAGGCCAGCATCGTTTGGCAACATTTCTTGCGTCCGATTTCATCGTTCCCAGCCCCGGAGCCGCTTCCCTGCCGTTGCTTCAGGCGGCCGAGGAAAAGGGAATCCAGGTCATTTCCGAGATTGAACTGGCCTATCATTTCATCAGGGGCCGGGTCGTCGGCATCACCGGCACCAACGGAAAATCGACGACCGCCTCGCTCGCTCATAAGATACTCAAGGAGGCCGGCCTGAAGGCGTACCTGGCGGGAAACATCGGCACGCCCTTGATTTCGTTCGTCGACGGGAGCCGGGACGATCACATCTACGTCACCGAGATCTCGAGCTTCCAACTCGAGCACATCCGCAGGTTTCGCGTGGGCATCTCCGTTTTTCTCAACGTCTCCCTGAATCACCTGGACTGGCACGATTCCTTCGCCTCCTATTTTGGCGCCAAGAAAAGACTCGTCCTCGCCCAGGGTCAGGGGGATGTCGCCATCCTGAACCGGGATGACCGGCTCGTCTGGGCCCTCTCCGGGGAGACGGATGCCAGAGTCTATTCCTTCAGCGGCCGGGCGAAAGTCCGCCGCGGCTGCTTCCTGCGCGACGGATGGATCATCCTCCGCGATGAGAACGGGGAACAGCCGTTGATGAAGGCGGAAGAGGTTCCCCTCCCGGGAGGCCATAACCGGGAGAACGTGATGGCGGCCGCCCTGGTGGGGCACTGCCTGGGAGCGGCCCCGAAAAGCATGCGCGCCTCGATCCGGAGTTTTGCCGGTCTCGAACATCGATTGGAAAAAGTGCTCACTCTTCGCGGCGTCGGGTTTGTCAACGATTCCAAGGCCACCACCGTCGACGCCTCCGTTAAGGCTATCCAGAGTTTCGATCAACCCATCGTCCTGATACTCGGCGGGCGGGACAAAGGCGCCGATTTCCGCCTCCTGCGCCAGCCGGTGAAACAAAAGGTCAAAAAGGTCATCCTCCTGGGCGAAGCCAGGGAAAAGATCTGGCAGGCCCTGCGGGGGGCCGCGGTCATGGGGTCCGCCGCGACCCTGCGGGAGGCCGTGGCCCAGGCGTTCGTCGCTGCCAGGCGGGGCGAAATTGTGCTCCTGGCGCCAGCCTGCACGAGCTTTGACATGTTTAGAAATTTCGCAGCGCGCGGCCGCGCCTTCAAGAGAGAAGTCCGAAGGCTCAGGGACAGGGTTCGAGGAGCAAGGATATAACCCATGGAGATCTTCAAGCCCTTCGGGTTTGACAAGCCGACCGCCGGTATCACTCTGGCCCTCCTGGTCGTCGGGTTCACCATGGTTTTCAGCTCCTCGGCCGTCCTGGCCGAGCAAAAGTACAACCAATCGCTCTATTTCCTCATCCAGCAGCTCATCGGCGCGGCGGCCGGGATCGCCCTGATCATCATCCTCCTCTCAGTCAGGAGGCCGTTCTTCCAGGATCCCTACGTCATCTACGGCCTGCTTCTTGTTTCCCTTGTCCTGCTGGCGGCCTGCTTTGTCATGCCGACGGTGGCCAGGACGAACCGCTGGGTGGTCGTCGCGGGCCTCCGCTTCCAGCCGTCCGAGCTGGCCAAAATCAGCTTGGTGCTCTTTCTGGCCTACTATCTGGATAAAAAAAGAGACCGGCTCCATGAGTGGAGGAGCCTGATCTTCCCCGTCTCGATCGTGGGCTTCTTCATTCTCCTGATCCTGAAGGAGCCCGATTTCGGGACGGCCATCCTCATATTCGCCGTCTGCGGGCTGATGCTTTATCTAGGAGGCGTCAGACTCCGGCACCTGGCGATTCTGGCCGGCGGGGCGGCCGTTTTGTTCGTCGTCACGCTTTTCTCGGCCAGCTACCGGCTCGAGCGCGTGACCGGTTTCATGTCTCCGGACAAGGATCCCCTGGGCAAGAGCTTCCAGCCCATCCAGTCCAGGCTGGCCGTCGGGTCCGGCGGGCTTCTCGGCGTGAGTTTGGGAGAGAGCACCCAGAAGCTCTATTTCCTGCCCAACGCCCACACCGATTTCATCTATGCCATCCTGGGAGAAGAGTTCGGACTGCTCGGCGCCCTGACTATCCTGACCCTCTATTTTTTATTCCTCTGGAGAGGGTTCGCCGTCTCGGCGCGGGCGCCCACCCCGGCCGGGCAGCTGGCCGGGACCGGCCTGACCCTCATTATCGGAGCCCAGGCGCTGCTCAACATGGCCATCGTCCTCGGGCTCGGGCCGGCCAAGGGAATCCCCCTTCCCTTGATCAGTTTCGGCCGGTCGTCACTCATCTGCAGCCTGGCGGCCATCGGGATTATCCTCAATATCTCCCAACGGAAGAGGGCCTGGCAAAAAAGGCCATGAAAGGAAGGAGCGTCATCATCAGCGGAGGCGGAACGGGCGGGCATCTCTTTCCCGCCCTGGCCATCGGACGGAAGCTCCGGGCCAGGGATCCCGGGCTGAGCCTGACTTTTATCGTCGGCCGGCGCAGCCTGGAAAATGAATTGATGGACCAGCACGGGGCGTGCTTCATTCCCCTGAAAATCGAGGGAATCAGGGGAAGAGGCTGGAAGAGCTGGAAAGCCCTGGCGCTGCTCCCCTTCGCCTTCGTCAAGTCCCTGGCCGTGCTCCTCCGCCTCAAACCGGACCTGGTCATCGGCGTGGGCGGCTACAGCTCTGGCCCGGTCGTCCTCCTCGCTTCACTCCTCCGGATTCCGACCCTGATCCTGGAGCAGAATCTCACGCCCGGGTTCACCAACCGCAGGCTCACGCCCTGGGCTGACAAAGCTGTCGTGGCGTTCGAGAATTCGCTCCCCTTCTTCAAGGGCAAAGGCGTCTTTCTGGGGAACCCGGTCCGGGAGGAGTTCTATGCCATCCGCCCCAAGCCGAGGACGGAGGAACTCATCCTGCTCGTTTTCGGCGGGAGCCAGGGCTCCCGCATTCTCAACCAGACCATGACGGCAGCGCTCCCCGATCTCACGGCCGCAAAGGACAGACTGAAGATCTTCCATCAGACCGGAAAAGCGGACTTCGAGTGGGTCAAGTCGAGCTACCTCCGGAGCGATTTTTCCGCCGCCCTGATCTCTCCGTTCTTTTTCGACATGGCGAATTATCTTGCCCAATCCGACTTGGTCATCTGCCGGGCGGGAGCGACCACGATCGCCGAGCTCATCGTCGCCCGGAAGGCGGCCATTCTCGTCCCCTTCGCCCGGGCGGCGGAGGACCACCAGGCCAAGAACGCCGCTGAATTGTCCCGGGTCGGAGGGGCGGAAGTGATCCTGGAAAAGGACCTCACCCCTCTGGTCCTGGCCGGGAGAATCCTCGAATTCCTGGAAAACAAACCTAAGATCACGGCGATGGAAAAGAACCTGACTGTCCTGAAAACAGGCCGGCCGGCCGACGCCATCGCCGGCCTGTGCTTTGCTCTGATGGAGTCGAACCGGTAGGAGGCTCGAGGTGGTGAAGAAAGTCTACCGCAAACTCAAGCACATCCACATGATCGGCATCGGCGGGACCGGCATGAACGGGATCGCCGAGGTGCTCCTCAACCTGGGCTACAAGGTCTCGGGCTCCGACCTCCAATCGAGCGATGTCACGGCGCGGCTGACCCGCCTGGGGGCAAAGATCCACAGAGGGCATCGGGCGGAGAGAATCCACGGCGCCGACGTCGTGGTCATCTCCTCGGCCGTGCGGGAGGACAACGTCGAAGTCCAGGAGGCCCGGCGGCTCAAGATCCCGGTCATCCCGCGCGCCGAGATGCTGGCCGAGCTGATGCGGATGAAGTACGGCATCGCCGTGGCCGGCTCGCACGGCAAGACGACGACGACCTCGATGATCGCCCAGGTCCTCGAGTTCGGCGGATTCGACCCAACCATCATCGTCGGAGGACGCCTCAACACCATCGGCTCCCACGCCAAGCTCGGGGAGGGCGATTTCATCGTCGCCGAGGCCGACGAGAGCGACCGCTCCTTCCTCTTCCTCTCCCCATTCATCGCCGTCCTCACCAACATCGACGAAGAGCATCTCGACCAGTACCAGACCGTTGAGGAGATCAAAAAAACCTTCGTCAATTTCGCCTCCAAGGTTCCGTTCTATTGTCCCATCATCCTCTGTCTTGACGACCCGAACCTGCAGAGCCTCATCCCCCAGTTCGAGCGGCGGCTGATCACTTACGGCTTCTCCTCGCAGGCGGATATCTTCGCCCGGGACCAATCGTTCGAGGAATTCAGGAGCGCCGCGGCGCTTTTCCACCACGGCAAGAAGATCGGCGACCTGAAGCTCCAGGTTCCCGGCGAGCACAACATTTCCAATGCCATGGCCGCGGTGGCCGTCGGCCTCGACCTGGACATTCCGGTCCAGGTCATCCTTGAGGCGCTGCAGAATTATTCCGGAACGGGCCGGCGTTTCGAGCTGAAAAAGACCGTCGGCGACATCATGGTGGTGGAGGATTACGGCCATCATCCGACCGAGATCAAGGCCACTCTAGACGCCGCCAAGCGGGGCTTCGCCCGCCGCCTGGTGGTCGTCTTTCAGCCCCACCGCTACACCCGGCTTTCCCTGCTGATGAAGAGCTTCGCCACCGCCTTTAACCAGGCGGACGTTCTCGTCCTGAGCGAGGTCTATCCGGCGGGAGAGCCGCCCATTCCGGGCGCGACCGGAAAAGCGCTCTATGATGAGATCAGGCAGTACGGCCACAAGAACGTCCATTTCGAGCCGAATATCAAAAAAATCGCGCCGCTGGTCAGGAAGCTGGCCCAGCCTCAGGACCTCATCCTGGTCCTGGGCGCCGGCAACATCAACCGGACGGCCCCGGAAATCATCTCCCTCCTGGAGGGCAAGAGCTGAGCATGGAATCCCTGAATCTCCCTCTCAAGTACCGCGGGCCGGCCGGCTACGGCGAGCCGGCCCAGTTCCAGCGCGGCCGGGAAAAAGCCCCGGTCAAAAGGATCCAGCGCCGGGTGCCGGTCAAGTTTAAGCACATCTTCCTCTTCTTTTTCCTCCTTTGCGGGAGTTTCTACTCGGTCATGAAGCTCTACCTCTTCCTGATCACGGGCGATCATTTCGAGGTCAAACGAACCCAGATCGTCTGCCACCGGGAATTCGTCCGGCAGGACATCCAGGCCCTGCTCGACGCCTCAAAGCTGGGCAACCTCCTGCTTCTCGACATCGGCCGGTTTCGGGACCGCTTGGAAGCCCACCGCTGGGTCAAGGAAGCGCGGCTGCGCAAGGTCTTCCCCTCATCGCTCGAAGTCGAAATCCAGGAGCGGGAGCCGGCCGCGCTCCTGGGAATCGGAGGACGGTTCATCCTCATCGATAAAGACGGCGCCTTCCTGGAAAGCCTGGTCTCGCGGGAGGGGGTCGATCTGCCACTGTTCAACGATTCCTCCCAATTCCACGAACATTACCAGGAAAAGCTCGCCCTGGCCTGGGAGTGTCTGGCCTCGCTGACACCCGGGGAAGCGGCCGGGCTGGACGCCCTCGACCTCTCCCGGACGGGCAGCGTCAGCGTCTTCTTCCCGGACCACCCGACGCGCCTGGTGCTGGGCGGCAATCATTTTGCCGAGAACCTGAGATACTACCTCTCCTCGCGCGAGAGCCTGGAGAGCCAGGCCGGCCCCCTCGAGTACGTCGACTTGAGCCTCCAGGGCCGGGTCTACCTGAAGCCGCTTCCCGCCCTGGCCAAGGCCTTCGTTTCAACCCCCAAACAAGAGGTGAAGTAATGCCCAAAAACAGCTACATCGTCGGACTGGATATCGGGACCAAGAAGGTCGCCGTCATCATCGGCGAGGTCACGGAGGACCGCAAGATCGAGGTCATCGGCATCGGGACCGCCGATTCCAAGGGGCTGCGCAAGGGGGTCGTGGTCAACCTCGAGGCCACCACCTCGGCCATCAAAAAGGCCCAGGAGGAAGCTGAGCTGATGGCCGGCGTGGAGATCGATTCCGCTTTCGTCGGCATCTCCGGCGCCCACATCAAAAGCTTCAACAGCCGGGGAGTTATCGCCGTCTCCGGTAAGAACCGGGAGATCACGCGCGAGGACATCCGCCGCGTCCTCGACCAGTCCAAGGCGGTCTCCATCCCGCCCGACCGCGAGATCATCCACGTCATCCCCCAGGAATTCGTCGTCGACGAGCAGGACGGGATCAAATCGCCCCTGGGCATGAGCGGCATCAAGCTCGAAGTCAACGTCCACATCATCACCTCCGCCATCACCTCGGTCCAGAACCTGAAGACCTGCGTCGAGCGGGCGGAAGTCGAGATCGAGGAGATCGTCCTCAACCAGATCGCCACCTCCGCCTCGGTCCTGACCCACGACGAAAAAGAGCTGGGCGTCGGGCTCATCGACATCGGCGCCGGGACCACCGAAGTGGCCATTTTCGAGCGGGGCAGCCTCTGGTACACCTCGGTCATCCCGATCGGCGGCGACAACTTCACCAACGACATCGCCGTGGGACTGCGGACGCCGATCCCCGAGGCCGAGAAGATCAAGAAGAAATTCGGCTGCGTCTCGGGCCCGGCCACGGACGAGCAGGAGACGATCGAAGTCCCCTCGGTGGGAAAGGTGCGAAAACCCAGGGTCCTCTCCCGCCAGATCCTGGCCGACATCATCCAGCCTCGGGCGGAAGAGATCTTCCGCCTGGTCGACGGCGACATCAAGCGGATGGGCTACGAAAAATCGCTGAATTCAGGGGTCGTCCTCACCGGCGGCACGGCCCTCCTGGAAGGGCTGGAGGAGGTCGCTGAGGAGATTTTCGACCTCCCGGTGCGGCGGGGGGACCCGACCGGAGTCGGAGGTCTGATCGACCGGGTGAGCACACCGGACTATGCCACCTCTGTCGGCCTGATCCTCCACGGGTTCGGCCAATGGCAGGAGCGCGGCAGGTCTCAAGATAAAAAGAAAGGCCTTTGGGTCAAAATGCGCGATTGGCTCAAGGAGTCATAGGAGAGAGGAGGCAAAATGATTGACGACATCAGCAGCAAACTGAAATTTCATTTGGTCGAGGAGGGGATCGGCGCCAAGATCAAGGTCGTCGGCATCGGAGGCGGCGGGGGCAATGCCGTCAACCGGATGATCGAGGCCGGGATCGAGGGCGTCGACTTTATCGCCGTCAACACGGACGTCCAGGCCCTCAACAGCAACAGGGCCGGTGCGAAAGTGCAAATCGGCAACCAGGTGACCAAGGGCCTGGGCTCGGGAGGACGGCCCGAGACGGGAAAGCAAGCGGCCATGGAGGACACCGAGAAGCTGATCGAGCTCATCCAGGGCGCGGACATGGTCTTCCTGACCACAGGTCTCGGCGGAGGCACCGGGACGGGAGCGACGCCGGTCCTGGCCAACCTGGCTTCGGAGATGGACATCCTGGCCATCGCCATCATCACCCTGCCGTTCGAGTTCGAGGGCCGGGTGCGCGCCAAGCAGGCCCAGGAAGGCCTGAAAGAGCTCAAATCGGCCGTCGACACGGTGATCTCGATTCCCAACGAGCGGCTCCTCCAGACCGTCAACCTCGACACCTCCATCCAGGACGCCTTCAAGATGGCCGACGACATTCTCCGGCAGGCGGTCCAGGGCATCAGCGACCTCATCACCAAGCCGGGGTTGATCAACCTCGACTTCGCCGACGTCAAATCGATCATGAAGGGGATGGGCATGGCCTTCATGGGGACGGGCATCGCCTCCGGCGAAAACAGGGCCATGGACGCGGCCCAGAAGGCGATCTCGAGCCCGCTGCTCGTGGACACTTCCATCGAGGGCGCCAAGGGGGTGCTCATCAACATCACCGGCGGAAAGGACCTGACCCTGCACGAAGTGTCCAAGGCCTCAGACCTCATCCACCGGATGGCCCACCCCGAAGCGAACATCATTTTCGGAACGGTGATCGACAATTCGATGAAGGAAATGGTCAAAGTCACGGTCATCGCCACCGGGTTCGATGCGGTCAAGGAAAAAGAAGAGATGATGACCGAGGGCTATGCCCTCCCGCACAAGCCCGCTCCCCCGCCGTTTCAGGTCCAGACCGATACGCCCCCCTTCGTCTTCGAGCCCCAGGACCGGCCGTCGATCTGGGAGCCGCCGGTCTGGGAAAAGCAGTTCGAGCCCTACGAGACCCCGACCTTCATCCGCCGCAGCAAGCAGTCTTCGCTGAGAAAACATCCCAATGATCTCGGCTGATTTGGTCGTCGAGGACTGCCGCCAGCTCCTAACCTGCGCCGGGCCGATCCCGAAGAGGAAAGAGGCCCTTCAGGACGTCGGGCTGACGAAGAGGGCCTGGATCGCCTCCTCCCGGGGCCTGATCGTCTTCGTCGGCCGGGAAAAAGAATTCAAAGCCCGGGTCAGGACGAAAAAAGCGGCGGTCCGGGTCGACGCCGGCGGCCTGGTCGGGCTCCCGGGGTTCGTAGATTCCCACACCCATCTTCCCTTCGCCGGGAACCGCGTCGAAGAGTTCCGGCTGCGGCTCCGTGGTTTCACCTACCAGCAACTGGCCGCCAAGGGGATGGGTATTCAGACTACGGTCGGGGCCACGCGCCGGGCGACCAAGCGCGACCTCCTCTCTCTCTGTCTGGCGCGGCTTGACCGGATGCTTCTCCACGGGGCGACCACGGTCGAAGCAAAGAGCGGCTACGGACTCAACCTGCGCGACGAAATCAAGCAGCTCGAGGCCGTAGAAGAGGCGGCCGGGCGCCATCCGGTTGATATCGTCCCCACATTCATGGGAGCGCACGACATCCCCAAAGAATACAAGGACCGGAAGAGCGCCTACATCAAACTCCTGATCGAGAAGATCATGCCTGAGGTGAAGAAGAGGAAGCTGGCGGAGTTCTTCGATATTTTTTGTGAGGAGGGAGTCTACTCTGTTGACGATACGCGGCGGCTGGTCGAAGAGGCCAAGAGCGCCGGTTTCAAGATCAGGATCCACGCCGATGAATTCGCTGCCTTAGGAGGGGCCGCGCTGGCTGCGGAAGTCGGCGCGGCCTCCGCCGATCATCTGATCAACATCACGCCGGAGGGTATTCAGGCGCTGGCGGGAAGTAAGACAGTCGCCACTCTTCTTCCCGGTGTGTCTTTTTTTCTGATGATGGACAGGCGGGCGCCGGCGAGGAAGCTCATCGAGGAAGGGGCGATCGTGGCCTTGGCTTCAGACTTCAACCCCGGGAGCTCGCATATCAGCTCCATGCTGTTCGTCCTCCAGCTCGGCGTCTTCCTGCTCAAGCTGAGCATCGAGGAGGCGATCAACGCGGTGACGGCCAATGCGGCTTATGCGCTCCGCCGGAACGAGAGCGTCGGCAGCCTCGAAGTCGGGAAAAAAATGGACCTCCTGCTCTGCGACATCCCCGACTACCCCTCTCTTGTCTATCAGCCCGGCTGGAATCCCATCCGCCACGTCATCAAGAACGGCCGGGTCGTCGTCCGCGACGGCCTCCGGGTCTGAATCCCCTTCTCGGATTGGCTATCGAGCTCAGTCCATCATGCCGTCGCCGTCCCAGTCAGTTGCTTTCACCAGGACATAGAAGGGCTCTTGAAACGTATAGTAGAGCGTGGATCCCTGCGTTTCTGAACTGACAACAACGGTTGTCGCGACCATCTCTTTTTTGTCAACTTCTGTTAGATTTCTTGGCGAGGGGACCGGGCTCATGTTCGATTGTTTCCAGAGGAAAGGACATCCGAAGCCTCATCTGGCCTGTTTCCTGAATCTTTGTCCTTGCTGTGGCAGGAGTTTACCGCCCGCGACATCCAGAGCGCACCGTCCTCTACCGGGTGCTCTTTCACTATTTTGAAAGGTTCCTGACCGAGTATGAGCAATGTTTCGAGAAAGGGTACGGCTTCCTCCGGCCCATCATCAAAGAAGTCGTGGAGCGCTATCTTGACTGCGGCAATCCCCGTTGCGGGTTTGATCGCATCCGCTGTCCTTCCTGTGGAGAAGAGAGGTTATTGATGTTTTCCTGTCGCACCAGGGGGTTCTGCCCCTCTTGCCATTCGAAGAGGCTTGAGGAATGGGGCGAATGGATGAGAGAAGAGCTTCTCCTTGATGTCCCCCATCGCCAGGTCGTCTTTGTCATCCCTAAGATGCTGCGGATTTTCTTCAAGTACAAGCGCCGGCTTCTTGGAGATCTTTGTCAGGCAGCTGTCCAGGCCCTCCTCATGTACTTCCAGGCCACAACCGGCTCACAGCTTCGCCCCGGAGTGGTGGCCGTTATCCAGTCGTTCGGAAAGAAAATCAATTTTCATCCGCATGCCCACCTCTTGGCGACAGAAGGAGGGGTGGATGAGGAAGGCCGGTTCCACCATGTCCCCGCTTTTTCCGACGGTCTCCTGGCTCAGTTTTTCTCTCGGGAGCTCTTCGCTCGTCTCCTCGAAGAGGAACTCATCTCAGAGGACCTGGTTGAGAAAATCTCAGACTGGCGCCACTCGGGCTTCTCGGTTCACAGCAAGGTCCGGGCCAAGACTAAGAAAGAGGCCGAGCGAGTGGGAAAGTACATGATTCGGCCGCTCCTTTCCCTGGAACGCCTCTCCCTCGATGAAAAGGAAGGCCAGGTCTGCTACCGGTATGGGGAAGGCGCAGAAGAGCTGGAGCGGATGGACTACCTGGAGTTCATCGCCCGGGTAACCTCTCATATCCCTGACAAGGGGCAGGTGACGATTCGTTACTTCGGCCTGTACGCCAATGCTCATCGGGGGAAAGTGCGCAAGTCAGAGGCGGCGGGCAAGCCCGTCATCATCGAGGAGGAATGCCCGAGGATCCCCCGCAGGGGCTGGGCCGAGATGATCCGTAAAGTGTACGAGATCGATCCCTTGACCTGCCCCCAATGCGCGGGCACGATGAAGGTCATCGCCTTCCTCACGGATTTCTCCGTGGTGGACAGAATCATCAGCCACCTCAAGCTGACCTTCGTGGCAGCGAAACCTCCCCCGCCTCGGGTCGCTTATCAAGAAGTCCTGATGGCCGCCGAGACTTCGGCCGAATATTTTTCGTAATTCTTTCCTTGGCCTGGAGGAGAGGTCTGGCTGATTTTCGGTGCTTTTATGCTTCCCTTCGTCTTCTATGCCCACCTTCCGCTGTTTTGAGTTCAACTTGACGTCCCCGCATATCACGTTTTATCATCCATGATGATGCGAAAAGGCAAAACTGGCGCATGAACGCTCATCCAGCCAGCGCAGCGGAAAAGCAATCTCTTATTATCACACACTCGGGGAAATACTGCTTTGGCAAGACACCATGGCAGCCTTTTCTAGATAGTAAGCACCTAGCAGATGAGAAGATGCTAGACAAGTTACAGCCGACAAACAGTGCTGTCAGAGAGGTCTCAAGTGTCAGATGATGTCTTGGCTACTACAAGTAAGTGTAGAGGATGTTCTCTTATCCGCATACATCTTTGTAGCAGATAATGATTTGAGGTTCACCTTTCCTCCCGATCTAGTTATCAGTGGAGGAGAGTAGCTCGCACATATAAGGCCCCGCTAACCCTACGCCAATCCTAGCTCTATTTCAGCATCTGGCTCAGTTTCATCACTACCACGGCAGCAACGAACCAAATAGCAATATACACAAATTGCAGTGCGAGTTGCGCCATGTCATTGCCAGTACCAGTGAACCCAGTTACTGCGAACCAAACATACATCCTCGATATCAGCCCAAGAATCCCACCAAGAAACAGAATACAAGCGGTTACGTTCGCCAAAGCTTTAAACATTTTTGCCATTTTGCTCCTCCTAAAACTGGTCGTTCTTGACTTTCTGTTAAAGTCCCCTTGATAGCTCATGCGTCTAGAAGCAACTAAATTGTATTCTTGCTTTAACATAATATCAAGCGGTTAGAGAGAAACACAGAATGTTCGTGTCGGTTCAACATAATCCTCTTTCCAGCCTAATCTTACTACCGTGAACAAACATCGGGATGTCAAACCTCCCCCGCCTCGGGTCGCTTATCAAGAAGTCCTGATGGCCGCCGAGACTT
>CAZYWP010000018.1:0-4618 GCA_964651495.1 uncultured Eubacteriales bacterium
GGGGCCCCCTAACCACGCCACCCGCCCCTTCTATTCGAGAGTGGCTATCACGGACTCAGAAATTCTTCCTCAGGTGTTTTGGCCGCGTGAATAGAGCCTTACTTTCAGGTCTTGACCGGTTTGCTCAGTACTATTTCTGGCCGGCACGCTCGGCCGGGGTGCAGACGGATTCCTCGACCTCATGGGACTCCTTGAGGCCCGAGCGCTTGGAATAGAGGATGGCGGCGATGCAGACGGCCAGAGCGGCGACGACAAAGATAATTACTCCCCAGGTCAGCCTTCGATATTGGATGATGATCGGAGCGGCGAGCAGGGAGACCAGGTTGATGACTTTGATCATCGGGTTGAGGGCCGGCCCGGCGGTGTCCTTGAGCGGGTCGCCGACCGTGTCCCCCACAACCGCGGCCTTGTGGGCGTCCGAACCCTTGCCACCGTAGAGCCCGTCTTCGATCGTCTTTTTGGCGTTATCCCAAGCCCCTCCGGCATTGGCCATGAATACGGCCAGCAGCTGGCCGGAGAGGATGACTCCGGCCAGAAACCCGCCCAGCGCCTCCACCTGGAGGGTGAGTCCGACTATCAGGGGGGCGAGCACGGCCAGCAGGGCCAGCCCGACGAGCTCTTTTTGGGCGGCAACGGTGCAGATGCCCACCGCCTGCCTGTAATCCGGCTTGACTTTTCCTTCCATGAGGCCCGGGATCTTGAATTGGCGCCGCACCTCCATGACGATCAGGGAAGCGGCCCGCGATACAGCGTTGATGGTCAGGGAGGAGAAGAGCCAGGGAATCGCTCCTCCGAGGAGCATTCCGATGAGGACCAGTGGAACGGACACTCGGATTCCCGTGTTGAGGAGGTGCTGGGCCTCCGGCATGTTCAACTGGGCCTGGACCTTGGTGACATCGGTCATGTAGGAGCCGAAAAGAGACACGGCCGCGATCACTGCCGACCCGATGGCCACGCCTTTGGTGATGGCCTTGGTGGTGTTGCCCACGGCATCCAGGTCGGCCATGATCCGGCGGGCGTTCTTATCCAGGCCGGCCATTTCGCCGATGCCGTTGGCGTTGTCCGCGATGGGGCCGAAGGAATCCATGGCCACGTTGTTCCCGGTAAGAGTCAGCATGCCGATTCCGGTCATGGCCACGCCATAGAGGACGTAGGCGACAGGCTGCCCCCAATAGATGAGTACGGCGGAGAGAATCGTGCCCGCGATGACCATGATGGCCCAGACAGTCGATTCCATTCCCGCCGACAGCCCCGACAGGATGGTTGTGGCGGCTCCGGTCCGGGAGGACCGGGCGATTTCCTTGACCGGAGTGTGATGAGTGTCGGTGAAGTACTTGGTCAGCTCGTCGATGGCAATGGCCAGGAAGATGCCGACGGCGACCGACAGGAAGGCCCGCCATTCATCCATGTAAAAATGCGCCAGGAAGGCGAAGGCCACGAAGCAGAGGGCCGCCGACGTGTAAAAGCCCCGGTTGATGCCGGCCATGGCATTGCCCCGTTTTTCGTCCTTTTTGCCGCGGACCTGGTAGGTCCCGATGATCGAGGAAAGGACCCCGATGCCCCTGACCAGAAGCGGGAAAATGATCCACTTGACCTGGCCGGTGATCTGGACAAGGGCGAGTCCGAGGATCAGGCCGGAGACGATGGTGACCTCGTAGCTTTCAAAAATATCGGCGGCCATCCCGGCGCAGTCGCCGACGTTGTCCCCGACGAGGTCGGCGACGACGGCCGCATTGCGCGGGTCATCCTCGGGGATACAGGCCTCTACCTTGCCCACCAGGTCGGCGCCCACGTCCGCCGCTTTGGTGAAAATGCCGCCTCCGACACGCATAAACAGGGCCAGGAGCGTGCCTCCAAACCCGAACCCAAGGAGGGCGTCGGGGGCGGCCTTCTGGAAAACCAGGAAAATGACCGTTCCGCCCAGGAGGCCGAGCCCGTCGGTCAGCATGCCGGTGATGGTGCCGGTGCGGTAGGCGATCTTGAGCGCCTTGTCAAAGCTCGTCCGCGAAGCCGCCGCCACCCGGACGTTGCCCTGAACAGCCATGCGCATTCCAAACTGCCCGACCATCAGGGAGAAAAAGGCGCCCAGGACAAAGGCGCCGGCCCGGCCCAGGCCGATAATGACTTTGATCTGGTCGGTGGCAAGACCGGGAAAGCGCTCCAGCGCCTCGGCCGAAGGCGGAACGATATAAACGCTGAAAAAGAGGGCGAAGGTCAGGATGAGAATCAGCGGCAGGATGGACTTGAGCTGCCGGGTGAGATACGCTTCGGCTCCCTGCTTGATCGCCTCCCAGACCTCGATCATCTTTGGCGTGCCCTTTTCCTCTGCCAGGATCTGGCGTCGCAGGAACAGAGCGTAAGCCAATCCCAGCAGCGCGATGCCCAGGACCGACCACAGGGCGATGATCTCAAATTCGGTCGCTTCTAACATGCCACGTCTCCTTCGAAGGGGCCTTAGGTCGTGTGTCTATTTCCCTTTTCCGGGAATTCGGGAGAGGTTGTATAGCACAAATCCGGTCAAATTTCAATTCATGTTGCCCGCTCTCCGTGGAGGCTGAACGGGCCGAACCCGGTGATGCGGACGTCGACAAAGCGGCCGCTGCAATCCTCGGAGGACCGGAAATTGACCACCTGGCTTCCTTCGTTGCGGCCGGTCAGGAGATGGGGCGTTTTCTTGCTCCGTCCCGTGCACAGGACCTTGATCACCCGGCCGACCTGAAGGCTGTGGGTTTCGAGCTGGATGGCCTTCTGGACTTGCTGGACTTGCTCGAGGCGCTTCCGCTTGACTTCGAACGGCACGTCGTCCAGGAGCTCGGAGGCGCGTGTATACGGCCGGGGCGAGTAGCGGAAGGAGAAGATATTGCCGAAGCGGACTCGGCGGAGGACCTCCATCGTCTCCTCGTGCTCTTCGTCCGTCTCTCCGGGAAAGCCGACGATGACGTCCGCGCTCAAACTGATCTCGGGAAGAAGGCGGCGCAGGAGGACGACCTTCTCCAGATAGTCTTCCTTGGTGTAGCCTCTTTTCATCCGCTCCAGGACGGACGTTGAGCCGCTCTGAAGGGGGAGGTGAAGCTGGCGGCAGATTTTCGGCGTCGCCGCCATGGCCTCGGCGATTTTCGCAGTGAAGCGCCTTGGGTGGGAGGTCAGGAAGCGGACCCACTCAATCCCTTTCACCGCGGCGGCGGCTTGAAGAAGACCGGGGAAATCCCTTCTTGTCTCCGGGTCCACGTAGCAGTTGACATTCTGGCCAAGGAGTTGGACTTCTTTGAACCCTTTTCCGGCCAAGTCTCGAACCTCTCCCAGGATGGACCGGAGAGGCCTGAATTTTTCCCGCCCTCGGGTGTAGGGGACGATGCAATAAGCGCAGAAATTGTTACAGCCCTCCATAACAGTCACATAGCCGCTCGTCCGGCTTTCCCGGCAGAAGAGGTCGGCCGGTGTATCATGCCATTCTTCTGACCAGTCTGTGGAGATGAATTTCTCTGCGGGCGTGGCCTGAATAAGGGGCCCGAGCTCGCCGTAGTTATCCGGCCCGAGGACAAAATCGACGAACGCTCGGCGCTCCAGCAGCTCCAGGCCGCGCAGCTGGGCCACACAGCCGACGACGCCGATGCGCACGGGCTTCTTATTCTTGAGCGGGGCCAGACGGCCGAGGTAGGAATAGAGCTTTTCCTCCGATTTTGCCCGGACCGCGCAGGTATTGACGATGATGAGATCCGCCTCCTCCGGGCTGGTGACTTTGGCCGCCCCGCTCTGCTGGAGGATTCCGGCGATGCGTTCGGAGTCGTTTTCGTTCATCTGGCAGCCAAACGTCCGGATAAAAAACTTGACTGGCTTGGTGTTCGTCGGCATAGTCCGCTTCATTATATACTAATCGAATCCCTTGTGAATGGTGGTCCGGGAAAAGGCCGGCCCAGAGACTGAGGAAGGCGGCTACAGAATTTTTTCCAGGATTTCGACCGCGTCCCGGACATACTTCGGGCAGAGGAGTTCGAACACACCCCGCGCCGCCGCCTGGTCATGTCCCTCGGCCGTGCTCATATCGGTGCCGATGAGATCATTGCAGACGATCGAACCGTGCCTAGCCTTGAACTGGCCGATGAAATCGCGCACGAGGGCATAGGTTTTTTCCCTGGCCCCCTCGTCCTCGGCCTTGGTTCGGCCATATTTTAAGCCGATGGCCATGAGGGCTCCGGTGACGGCGCCGCAGGTCAGGCCCATACGGGCCATCCCGCCCCCGAACGACTGCGAGATCTTAAGGGCCCTTTCCCGGTCGAGCCCCAACGGTCCGCTCAGGGCCGCCAGGACGGCCTGGGAACAGCTGAAGCCCTTCTTGAAATCATCCGCCGCGGCGTCAGACCGACTCATTTTTTTCTTCTCCCTCCATTGTCCTCTTTCAGGTTATGGGAAAGCATTTCCCGGGCATTCTGAAGCGAGGTCGAAGTCATCCGGCTTCCCGACACAAGACGGGAGATCTCAGCCACCCGCTCCTCGAAACCGAGCTCTTTGACTGTCGTGAATGTCCTGTCCCTGGCGACCGATTTTTCAATCCGGTAGTGATGGGGCGCGAAGGAGGCGATCTGCGGGAGATGGGTGATGCAGATGACCTGGTGCTGAC
>CAZYWP010000018.1:4718-30811 GCA_964651495.1 uncultured Eubacteriales bacterium
GGCGCGAAGGAGGCGATCTGCGGGAGATGGGTGATGCAGATGACCTGGTGCTGACTGGCCAGGCCGCGGAGCTTCTCGGCGATGCATTCGGCCGTCTTCCCCCCGATGCCGGAGTCGATTTCGTCGAAGATCAGTGTTTTGAGGCCGCCGCGTTCGCGGCCAACGGTCTTCAAGGCCAGCATAATCCGGGAGAGCTCTCCTCCGGAAGCGATCTTGCGCAGGGGACGCAGCTCTTCTCCCGGGTTGGGGCTGATGAGAAATTCGACATCGTCCAGTCCTGCATCGCCGGCCTTTTCCCGGTCCAGCGCGGCCGCCGCCTGGCTCTCCAGGCGGACCTTGAAGCGGGCTTTTTTCATGCCCAGCAGGCTGATTTCCCGCTCGACTTCCGTTTCCAGTCTGGACGCCCCCTGCCGGCGGAGCCGCGAAAGGGTCCCGGCCTTCGTCTGGTAATTTGAGAAGACCCGGCTGGTTTCGGCTTCCAGGTCGGCCAGCAGCTCTTCGCTCTGCTGGAGCCCGCCATGCTCCTTTTTTGCCTTTTCGAGATAAGCGAGCATGTCCTCGACTGTCTCGCCGTATTTTCGGCGGAGCCGGTCGAGGACGGCCAGCCGTTCTTCCAGCTCTTCCAGCCGGTCCGGGCCGAGGCTTTGGCGGTCCTTGTATTTGATCAGGCAATCGGCCAGCTCCCGGACGGCGATGGCCGTCTGGCCCAGCGATTCGTCGAACGCCCGGAAGACCTGAACGTACGTGGACAGCTCCCGAACCGCCTCCTGCAGCCTGGCTAGCCCGGCCTGGATCGAATTCTCTTCGAGATAAGAGAGATCCAGGGCCCGGTCGACGAGCCGGGCGATCTTCTCGGCATTCTTTAGGATGTGCCGTTCGACCTGGATCTCCTGCCACTCGCCGGGCTTAAGCCCGGCGTTCTCGAGCTCTTTGATCTGGTAGCCCAGAAAATCGAGACGCTGCTCTCTTTCCCTTGTCCTGGTCTCGAGGTCGCTTCTTTGCCGCTTCAGCCGGCGCAGTTCCTGGGCCAGCCCGGCCACCTCTTCGCGTCGCGGCGTCAGCCCGAGGTAATCATCGAGGTAGAGCAGGTGGTTTTCCACCTGGAGCAGGAAGATATGGTCGTTCTGGCCGTAGATATCCACCAGGGCCGGACCGATCTCCCTTAATTTTTTGACGGGAACGAGGACTCCGTTGACATAGGCTTTGCCGCTTCCTTCGAGCGGGATCTGCCGTTGGATCAGAACTTCTCCCTCATCCAGGAGGCCCAGGTCGGCCGCCTTCCGCGTCTCCGGCGGAACCCGGAAAACGGCCTCGATCACGGCCTCCGTTTTTCCGGTCCGGATGAGCTCCGGCGAGGCCTTCTCGCCCAGGACGAGTTTGATGCCGTCGATGATGATCGATTTTCCGGCTCCGGTCTCGCCCGTGAGGATGGAGAACCCGTCTTTGAAGCAGATCTCCAGGTCCTCGATGGTAGCCAGGTTTCTGATGCGGAGAGAGCCGATCATCCCCTTTTATTTGGTAATCTTGATCGGGACGAGCGCTTTTTCCATGTTGATCCGGCCATAGCCGATGTACTCGTCCTTGCCTTTGTGCTGGGCCGAATTGACGTCGTCCGCCGAATAACGGATGACGTTCATGATCTCTTCTGCCTCGAGCCACGGCTTGAGAGTCTTGATCAGGGCGGCCAGGCCGGCCACGTGGGGGGCGGCCATCGAAGTGCCGCCTCCGTAGCCGTAGGGAATGGCACCCGGGTCCAGCCAGACCTTTTCCGGATACCAGGTCGGGACGAGGCTGAGGACCCGCTCGCCGGGCGCGGCCACGTCGATCTGGGAACCGAAGTTCGACCAGGTGGTTCGGGTGTCATTATAATCGGTCGCGGCCACGGCCAGACAGTAGGCATCGTAGGCGGCGGGATAGAGGACTGAGCCCCCGTCGTTTCCGGCCGAGGCGGAGATGACGACACCCCTTTCGTAGCCGTATCTCAGAGCATCGCGCAGGGCATTCGACGTGGCGTCCCCCCCCAGGCTGATGTTGATCACGTCAGCCCCGTTGTCGGCGGCCCAGATGATTCCGTCGATCATCCAGCTGTAGAATCCTTCGCCTTCCTCATCCGTAACCTTCACCGGCAGGATTTTGCAGTCCCAGGCGACGCCGGCGACTCCGATGTTATTGTTGGTGTCGGCCGCGGCGATCCCGGCGACATGGGTTCCGTGGCCGTTGTCGTCGGTGGCATCGAAATCGTCGTTGGCAAAATCCCGGCCGGCCGATTTGATTTTGTTCTTGATGTCGGGGTGGAGAAGGTCGACGCCGGAGTCGATAATGGCGATGACCGTCTCCCCGGAGCCCTTTGTTTCCCCCCAGGCGGTCGCCGCCCGAATATCGGCGTTGGCTTTTCCCTTGGGACCGCCCGAGCCGATTTCCTGGCCGGAGTTAGTGAGGGCGTACTGGTTCTTGAAGTAAGGGTCGTTTGGAGTATCGGTGATTCGGAAAACGTAGTCGGGCTCGGCAAATTCGACGTCGGGATTCCGCTCGAGGGCGTAGACCATCTCTTCTACGCTCAGGTCGGAAGGAATCTGGATCTGACGTACGCCGATGGCTTCGATTTTCCTGATCTCCTTTGCGCCGTAAGCGCTCACCGCGGCGGCGACGAGTTCTGCGGAGACATCCGGTTTGAACCTGACCAGGAGCTGGCCGGCCGCATAGCGCGGCCCTTGGCCTCGGACGGGCAGGCCACTTCTGACCTCCCGGAACTGGCGCCGCAAGGCAACCGGATTTCGTTTGGTCAATCTATCCGCTCTCATGCTTTGCAGGCTGGCGCTGGACGCGAACAGCCCCCCGATGAGCAAGATGAACAAAAACTTGTGTTTTCTTAAAATGGCCATCGTTTCCTCCCCGCGCCCCTAAAACGCGAAAAGCATCTTGATGTTGACCGCATAATCATTCCCGTCTTTATGGGGATAGAGCCCGGCCTCGGCCCGCAGGGAGAACTTCTCCGAGAGGGCCATCTCCGCTCCCCCCGAGAGGCCGAACTGCCCCTGCCCGGTGAGATCCTTTTTTTCCTCTCCCTTCAAGCTTTCGACCGTCTCGCTGAACTCGTATTTTCCTTTGAAATAGCGGAAGTTCGGGTAGATGTAGGGCTTGAAGCCCGCGGTGCGGCCGAAGCGGATGATGGGGCCGGCTGTCGCCCTCATCCAGCTTGGTTTGGCCTCGCCCTTCCCGGTAACGGCCAGACCGCCGATTTCCGAGGTCCTGGTTTCTCCGAAAAAGGCGATGATCTGGCCGAAGGCGTCCAGGCCGATATTTCTTCCCTGAAATATGGCGGCGGACAGTTCTCCGCCCAGGAGAGGGCCGCTCATCCCTCCGCCCGCGATGACCGTGGAGAAGGGCAGACGGCGGAAGATCAGCCCGTCGAAGTTCGAGGAAGAGTATCCGACAATCGCGGCCAGGTAAAAACCGGGCCGGATTTTATACCCCAGGACAAGGCTGGCCAGAACGGACGTTAGTTCGGAGGTGCGCTCCGTGTCAAGGTCATTCCAAGCGATCGTCTGAGAGAAATGTTCAAACCCCAGCCCCAGCTGGAAGCCGGAAGGGGAGGGACGATCCGGCATCTGGCTCACGGCCGGCGGCACCAGGGCGGAGAGAAAGACCGAGAAAAACGCCAACATGATAACCCGTCTTTTCCTCATCGACACCTCCCTATTTTTTCTCTTGCGGGGCGGAACGGTTGACCTCGTCCAGCCGCTCCCGGGCTTGCTTGGCATACTTGCTCTGGGGATAATCGGTCACCAGCTTCATAAAATAGGGAACGCTCTCCTTGGTTTTCCCGGCTCGATAATTGGAGTCGGCCAGGTAGAAATAAACCGCGTCCATGCCGCTGTAGCTCGGATAGCTGGTTAGGATTTCGGACAGCCGGCTGACGGATGCTCTGTAGGCCCTGATCCTGTAGTAATGCTTGCTGATGGTCAGGGCATGGCTGGCCAGGCGCTCCTCACACTCGGTGATCCGCTTCTGGACCTGCTTGGCCTCCTCACTCAGAGGAAAGTTGGCGATGACCTTTTTAAATTCGGCCAGCGCCTGCATGGTCTTGGTCTGGTCCCTTTCCGGCTTGAGAGCTTTCTTGAAGAACGTCAGAGCGATTTGGAACTGAGCATAAGAGGCGGACGGGCTGTACGGATAAAGCTGGATGAACTCCCGATATTCCGAGGCCGCCAGGATCATGCTGCCCTCATCCCCTTTTTCGAAGTAGGAATCGGCGATGGCCAGCTTGGCCCTCTGGGCGTAAAAACTCTTGGGAAACGAATCGATCACCTGACGAAAATAGAGACGGGCTTTTTCCGTGTCTTTTTTCACAAATTCCTGGCCCGCCTTGAAAAGCGCCTCGTCCGAAGAGGCGATTTCCGGCGCGATTTCGACGGGCTTTTGCTTACAGTTCACAAGCGGGAAAAGGAAGACCAGAGTCAAGAGCGCGAGGCTGATTGTTTTTTTCATGCTCTTCGATCCCATCCTTTGTTCATTTTAGCTTTGATAAAGCTTCCCGATCCATTCCCATTCCCGCCGCAGCCCTTCGCGGAGGTCAGCCTGCGGGCGGAAGCCGAGGTCCCGGCCGGCTTTAGCGATGTCGGCAAAAGTGTGCAGGACGTCGCCTTTCTGCGGTTCCAGCCAGGTGATCTTGACCCGGCGCCGGCAGATCTCCTCGAGCAGAGGGAAGAGGTTCTCCAGTTTTTCCTGGTGCCCGCCGCCAAGGTTATAGACCTCCCCCGGACGGCCGTCCCGCCGGGCCGCCAGGCAGGCGGCGACGATATCATCGATATAAGTGAAATCCCTGGTCTGCCGGCCGTCGCCGAAAACGGTGATTGGCCTGTCCTCGGCGATCAATTTAAAAAATTTATGAAAGGCCATGTCCGGCCTCTGCCCGGGCCCGTAGACGGTGAAGAAGCGCAGGGAGACCGTCGGCAGGCCGTAGTTTTTAAAGTAGAGAAAACAGAGCTGCTCGGCGGCCAGCTTGGTGACGCCGTAAGGGGAGAGGGGATGGAGCAGGTTGGTCTCGGACATGGGAAGCGTCGGGGTCAGCCCGTAGACAGAAGAGGACGAGGCATAAACGAATTTGTCGAGCGGCCTGGTCTTGGATGCTTCCAGCAGCTTCTGGGTGGCGTGGATGTTATTACTGATATAGACGGAAAAGCTCTCCCCCCAGCTCGACCGGACTCCGGCCTGGGCCGCTAAATGGTAAATCGCCTCGACTCCCTCCAGGATAGAGCCGAGGTCGAGGTCGAGGATATCCCGGTCCAGGAATTCGAAATTTTTCTGTCCCAGGAGAGGGGCCAGGTTCCGCTGCTTGATCCAGCGGGGATAAAAATCGGTGAAACAGTCCACGCCGATGACGCGATCTCCCTGTTCGAGCAGACGGCGGCTGAGGTTGGACCCGATGAATCCGGCGGCTCCTGTGACGAGAATGTTCATGGACGGTTGTGTCTCTCCCTGATCTCATTCAGGCCGGCGATTGCTCCGGCGGGGTCGGGGGCGGCGAAGATGCCCGCGCCGACAACCAGGATTTCGGCTCCGTCCCGGATCAGGCTCTCCGCGTTGGCCGGGTTGATCCCCCCATCCACTTCGATGGGGAGTTCCAGTTCCTGTCCTTTGATCCAGGTCCGCAGCCGGACGATTTTCTGATGAGTGGCGGGGACAAACTTTTGGCCGCCGAAACCCGGGTTCACCGACATGACAAGGATATAATCCAGCTCCTTGAGGATGTCGGTGAGAAGGTGGATGGGAGTGGCCGGGTTGAGCGCAATCCCGGCTTTCCGGCCGAGGTCTTTGATCAGAGTGATGTCCCGGTGGAGGTGGACGGAGGCTTCGATATGAATGGATATCCAGTCCGCGCCGGCTTCATGGAAAAGGGGGATGAAGAAACCAGGGTTCTCGACCATGAGATGGACGTCGAGCGGGAGAGGGGTCAGCTTCCTGATGGAGGAGACAAGCTGCGGTCCCATGGTCAGGTTGGGAACGAAATGGCCGTCCATGATATCGAGGTGGATCATGTCGGCGCCCGAATTCTCGACCAGCCGGACCGCCTCTCCGATCTTGGAGAAATCGGCGGACAGGATGGAAGGCGCTATTCTGATCATCGGCTCACCTCCAGAGCGATGAGGTTGCGCTTGGCAACTCCGAAGCCATGCGTCGGGAATTGCCTGATGATGACGCCCGAATCGAGGCCGGGGTAGTAGGAGTAGCGGACGTCGGCGACTTTGAAGCCCAGTGCGTTCAGCCGGGCGATGGCCGGCAGGGCTTTTTTTCCGATCAGGTCCGGCATGATGTACTTCGGCTCGATATCCCCCCGGCTCACCAGAAAATTGACCGGCGTGTTCCTCTTGACCTTCAGAGGGGACGGGGGGGGGTCCTGGGAAATGATGCGGCCGGCCGCATACTGGGATGTATGGATCTGGGAGATCAGACCTTTTTGCAGGCCGGCGTCGCTGAGGAGTCTGGAGGCCGCCTCCAGGCTCCGGCCGACGAGCCCGGGCACGTCCGCCATCTCGCTTCCGCCGCTGAGCGTGACCTTGACGGCCTTATTCACCCGGATTCTTGAGCGGGCCGGAGGCTCCTGGAGAACGACCCGGCCGCGGTCGAAGCGATCGCTGAACTGAACCCCCTTTTTCTGCAGGGAGAGCTTGACCCTGGCCAGATCGGTCCGGGCCTCGGCAAGGGTCTTTCCCGTGAGGTCAGGGATGGAGACGATTTCCCCCCGCTTGATGAACTGGGATGTGAGTATCGCGGCGAGAAAAAAAACGATCAGGAAGAAGAGCAGGAATTGGCTATAACTGAGAAGTCTCGCTGCCAGCATGCTGCACGCACAACTCTCTGGGATCAGTCGTCTCTGTGAATGACAAATACAAAATAGCATATATAATGAACTAAGTAAACTGCGGTGTCGTTCCAGAACTTGAAGATAGCACCCCGTCTTCATTCCCAATTGGTCAATATTGCATAAGATTAAAAAGGAGGGACGAGCCCCGACGGGTGGCGTGGTTCGGGGGTGAACCGTGACAGGACCCGTCGGGTATCTCTGCCGGCGTTATTGAGCCGCTTCGCAGGCCATTCTTGATTGAGAACGGCTCCGCTTTTTTCTATAATGGAGCCGATTTTCACAATGAAGAGGAGATCCGACCGATGAGCGAAATTTCCGATTTCCGCAGCGACACCGTCACCCGGCCGACCGAAGGCATGAGAAAAGCCATGGCCGAGGCTGCCGTCGGCGACGACGTCCTCGGCGACGACCCGACCGTTCTGCAGCTCGAGTCCCTGGCTGCAGAGATCATGGGGAAAGAGGCCGGGCTGTTCGTCCCCTCCGGAACGATGGGGAACTCCGTGGCCGTCAAAGTTTGGACAAGAGAGCTCGAGGAGGTGATCGTCGAGGCGAGGTCGCACATTTTCAACATGGAATCCACCCACCTGACTTTCATTTCCCGGGTGACTCCCCGGCCGCTTGCCTCCGGGCGGGGCGCCATGGACCCGGAGGAGGTCGAGCGGAATATCCGTCAACCTTCGGTCCATCTGCCGCGGACCTCGCTCATCTGTATCGAGAACACCCACAATAACTGGAGCGGCGCCGTCCTCCCCCTCGCCAACATCAAGGCGCTGCGGGAGATCGCCGACCGGCACGGGATCAAGCTGCACATGGACGGGGCGCGGCTGTTCAATGCCAGCACGGCCTCCGGGGTCCCGGTGAAAGAGTACGCCGCCCTGGCCGATTCGGTCATGTTCTGCCTGTCCAAAGGCCTTTCCGCGCCCGTTGGCTCTCTGCTCGTCGGACCGCGCGACTTCATTGACTACGGCCGGCGCGTCCGCAAAGCCCTCGGCGGGGGGATGAGGCAGGTCGGCGTGCTGGCTGCGCCCGGGATCATCGCTCTGACCGAGATGCCCGGACGGCTGCACCAGGACCACAGGCGGGCCAAAGAGCTGGCCGCGGCCCTGGCCGGGATGCCGGGAATCAAGCTCGACCCTAAGGACATCGAAACCAACATCGTCATCTTCGGGTTTTCCCATCCCCGGGTTTCAATCTCCCGCCTCCTGGCCGAATTGCAAAGAAGGAAAGTGTTGGCACTTGCCTTGACGGGAGCGGTCAGGTTTGTCACGCACAAGGACATCGATGACGAAGACGTGGAGCGAGCCATCGCCGCCTGCGAAGAGATACTGAAGTAAGGCTCGGGCTTGGGGTCGTCAGCACGCTGAGCAGCGCTGTTTTCAGGGGAGCTTTGGACCCAGCGATTCGGCCAGGAGCTGGGCGATGTCTTTGGCTTGAATATCGGCGCGCTCCTTGTCCTTGAGACCGTCCTGCAGCATGTTGAGGCAGAACGGGCATGATGTGGCGGCGGTCTTGGCGCCCGTCCGAATGATTTCATCCGTGCGCAGATGATTGATCCGCTGGCCCAGACGCTCGTCCGTCCACATCAGCCCCCCGCCGGCCCCGCAGCAGAAGCTGTGCTCGCGACTGTTCGTAAGCTCGATGAACTGGGAGGACGCCAGCCGGGAGAGTATCCGCCGCGGCTCGCGAATGATCCCGTTGTGCCTTCCGAGATAGCAGGAGTCGTGATAGGTCAGGCTGGCTCCGGGGTCGGCCTTGATAGACAGCCGTCCCTGCCTGATCAGAAGTTCAAGGAAAACCACATGAGGGAAGACCTCGACCCGCGAAAGCCGCTCCCTGTCGGCCGCGGAGAATGCGGCGAGGAGACCAAGAAGACCGGGGTATTCGTTCTTGAAGGTGTTGTATCCATGCGGGCAGAAGGTGATGATCTTCCGGACGTCATAGCTTAGGAAGAGGGCCAGGTTTTCCCCGGCCAGGTTCTGAAACAGGTATTCATGCCCCAGCCGCCGCGCCGAGTCGCCGCAGCATTTCTCCTCGGGTCCGAGGATGGCAAAATCAACGCCGGCCGCGTTGAGGAGCGTCACCATGGCTTTGGCGACTTTGATTCCAGCTTCGTCGAATGACCCGGCGCAGCCGACCCAGAGGAGATACTCGGCTTTCTTTTTGTCCCTCAATAACGGAACGTCCAGGGAGGCGGCCCAGTCCGCTCGCTTGGCGAACCCGATTCCCCAGGGGTTAGAGTTTGTTTCCATATTCCGGAAGAAGGTGTTGAGCTCCTGCGGGAAACGGCTGTGCATCAGGACCTCGCTCTGCCGGACGCCGACGATCTTGCGGATATGCTCGATTTCTACCGGGCAGACGTGCTGGCAGGCGCCGCAAGTCGTACAGGTCCAGATTTCCCCCTCGCTGAAAGTCTCCGGGAACAGGGCGGGCAAGTCATCGCGCTTTCCGCCCAGCAATCGCCGCCTTTCCTTGAGCAGGTGCTTTTCCAGGTTAAAGAGGATCATCTTGGGCGAGAGCGGCTTGCCGCTCGTCGAGGCGGGACAAACATCCTGGCAGCGGCCGCACTCCATGCAGGCGAAGGAATCGAGGAAGTCCTTCCAGCTGAGGTCGACGGCCTTTTCCACGCCGAAGATCTCCGTTTTTTCGATGTCGAGGGGCGGGATCATGCGGCTCGAGCCGGGAGACCGGAAAAAAACATTGACCGGCCCGGTGAACATGTGGAAATACTTGGAGTGGGGGACATAGGCGATAAACCCGAAGACGATCAAGATATGAAGCCACCAGGAGATGTGGAAATGAGAAGCGATAGCGCCCGGTGCCAAGCCGGCCTTCAGAATGCTCCTGGCCAGGAACTCTCCCAGGAAGGCCAGCCGAGCGCTCTCCGGATGGCCGGCGATGGCGAAGCCCTCAAAATAGAGATAGCTCAGCGTGACGGTGGTTAAAAGGACGTAAAGCAGGCCGGAATCGAAGAGCGAGGTTTGGTAGGCCTTGGGCCGGATGATGAACCGGCGGACGGCGAAAAAGGCAACGCCGGCCAGAACGAGGAGGGCGAAGACATCGACCAGAAAAGAAAAAAAGAGGCCGAACCCGGAGTTTCCGAACAGGTAGAATTCGTCGAAGAACCCCTCCAAGGTATGGTTGACGGTCATCGTATCAAAGGTCAGGGCGCCATAGAAGATGAAGACGTGCATCAGCCCGGTGAAGGCGCGCTCGTTCTTCAAGGTGCATTTCTGGAGGAAGACCTTGGCCACGGTATCGGCCAGCCTTTTGACCGGATCACCCCCCCGGCGTTCCGCCCGTCCCCGCCGCAGGATCCTTAAGCGGAGATACACCGGAAAGGCAAAGGCAGACGCAGTCGCCAGGATGATGAGCGAGAAGATGATTTTTTCCCAAGCTTGAAGCATCAGCCCTCCTTGTCAAAAGGGAATGGCGATCCCCCAGACGAGTTTATAGAATGACTGCTTGTTTCCCGCCGGACTCGTCAGCCGGTCCCCCCAGAAGCTTCCTCCCATTGCGAACTCCAGCCAGGGCGCGACCCGGAAGCGTAGGATCAGGTCGGCCAGCGCCGTCTCACCGGGACGGAAGACCCGCCTGGACTGCCAGATGACCTGGAGGCTTAGAGCGACGTAAGGGGAGAACGCGCCGCCGAGGCGGAGGCCGATTTCTTGTTCGAGCTTCTCGCCCGAGAGGTCGAGATGGGCCCGCTGGTTGGTGTGATGGAAGAGCTGGATGAACGGTTCGATGACGAAACCCCGGCCCGGAAAGGGGAGGGCAAGGCCGATATAGTTCCGATTGGTGTAGAAGGGCTTACCGCGGAGGAGGCTGAGGTGGTCGGAATCGTGGTCTGAGTCATGCCCGACGATGAGGGCCAGATTGCGGAGGAGATCCTGGCGGAGAGAGAAGTGCCAGTCGAATTTCGTCCGCTTGCCGCCGTCGTCGTGGGTGACGAGCTGGGCATGGAGCAGCGTGCTCGGCGTGATCAGCCAGTAATCGTGAAAACCGAAGTTCCAGCGATCGTCCTCTCCGCTGAGGTCGTTGTAGCTGGGAAAAGTGGAGGGGGATTGGATCTGGCCGAATAATTCACCGTGCATGACGACTTTCCCGGTTGAGGTGAGGCTGTCCTTACTATCGAAGCGGCGGAAGAGGTAAAGCTCGTATCCATGGAGCGGTGTCCCGAGGACGAGGAGCAGGTGACCAATTACTACTATTCCGATCAGTTTTATAAATATTCTAGAATTCATAGCTGATCCCGATGCGGAAGACCCGCGGCGGCTGGACATCGGTGGCATAGCGCAGGGGAAACTCCGGTCCCGTCCATTCGTTTTCTTCCGTCGCCATGGCCCAGTTGAAAATATTATAACCGTCGAGGAAGATCCGGCCCTTCGCCCGTCCGAGCCCGATCGCTTTTTCCAGCCGCAGGTCCACGGTCATATTGAACTCGTACCGGGCCACGCCGCGGGGAAAGGATTGGATGTAAAACGGGCCTTGGTTGAGCCCGCTGACGATGATCTTGCGAGTGAACGGCTGGCCATCGTAATACTTGACCAGCCCCGCCAGCCGGAAGCCCAGTGGGGCGGCGAAGCTCACCCCCAGGCGGGCCGTGTAGGCGCGGTCAAAACGGATGCGGCCTTTGGCGAAGAGAGAAGCATTGGGATTGTCGTAGAGAGCGCCCATAATGCCGTCGTCGTTTTCCCACTCCGTGTTGCCCGGGCTGGTCGTGCCGATCGCTTCGGTGGCGGTGGCGGAAAAAAAGAAGACCGTGTTGCGGTGAAATTTTTTGACCAAAGTCAGGTCGAGGCCCCGGTAACGGGAGACCCTGCGGCCGGAATCCGGGTTGGTGAGGAGGAAAAAGTCCTCGCCCAGAGTCTCTTTTTTTTGATTATACACGGTCAGGTAGAGGTCATCATGGTTGCCCGGGACAGTATCGTCCCCGGGATCGTAGATTTGGACCGGGAGGTAGGCGGTCAGGGGAACCCCGGTGTTGAGCGTCTCGATGAGATTCCGAGTTTCCCGATAAAACCCGGCCAGGGTGAAATAGAGGCTGCGGCCGAAGATTTTTGTCACTGAGACCGCGTATTCATCTGTATAAGGCCTCTTCAGGCCCGGGTCGATGCGGCTGAAGAACGGCCCCTCCCGGCGCCACAGGAATCCGGCTTCCCCTTCTTGGAAGCTGCCGTCATGGTTGGCGTCGGTCCAGGGATAGGCTTGTCCACCGAGCGAGGCGGGATTCCCGTAAGTTAAAAGATAAAGGGGGAGGTGAGCATAATATCGGGCTGCGGACAGCCGCAACGTCAGGGACCTATCGGGGAGAAATGGCAGGGCCAGGCTCAGGCGCGGAGATAAATGCAGCCAGCGGATCTTCCCGCCTTCCTCCGACGGCAGAAAGAATCCATAAGAGGTAAGCGTCGAAGGACCCGCTGATTTCAGGGGAACCCAGCCTCGGGTGGAGATCAGATGGAGTCCGAGCGAAAGGGAGGCGAGATTCCCGAAAGAAATCGTATCCTGGGCAAAGAGCTCGAGATCGAGAGACCGCTCACGGTCGCGCCCGGGCGAGTTAAAGCGAATGATTTCGAGCGGGTTGCCGCCGAAGAAATGAAGATGGATGTTATCCCGGATTTCTTTCTGGGCCGAGGCGGAGGCATGACGGAGGGAAAATCCGTATTCGAGGCGGTGGCCGAAAAAAAGAGAGAATAAGGCTTCAGCCCGGCCCGAAAGCGCCAGCACCCGGCGCTCATCTCGGCCGGCCATGGCCGCCGCTCCAGCCGGAATCCTCTGGAAGACTTCCAAGGCGTGAGGCTGGTCCGCGCTATCCTGAAACCGGGACACATAGTCGCCGCGGCTGTAGCTTCCGCCCAGCTGAAAAGAATGATCCGGCCGCATCCGGCCTCGCCAGATCAGCTGCAGGATATGGAAGGTGTCCTCACGGTCCAGAGTAGCGGAGAAGGGGACCAGGCGATCGGCGCCGGAGGCGGAATTCTTGATTGCATGACCCGTCCAGAAAAGCTGAAGCGAGCCTTGTCCCAGGCGATAGGTGAGGTTCACCAGTCCGGAGGAGACCGTCCCTTTATCATCGCCGGAGAACTCGGCCAGATCCCGGTTGAGGGCGAGGCGGTCGAGCGATACCTGGATAAGCAGGCGGCCCGGCAGCAGGGGACCCGAGAACCGGGCGCGATAGTCCTGGAATGAGTTCAGCCGGTGGCTTTCGCTGAGGCCTTCGGCCTCGAGCGCCGGCGTGATGTTGCTGCCGGTCATCGCCCTGGTTGTGAAGGACGCGGCGATGGCAGCGTGGAATTCCGGAGTGCCTTCCCTGGGGATCAAGTTGATGTGCCCCCCGGGTGAAATGTATTCCACGGGGTGCCGGCCGCTGCTGTGATGGGTGAAGAAGAGGCCGTCGAGGTCGGGGTAAAAAAGCGGCATTCCTCCGTAGAAGGGGTCTGTCACGTCCATCCCGTTGATCAGGTAGCGGCTCTGAGTCCAGGTCACACTGCCGCGCGAGCTCCAGAGCGCCGGCCGGTCGGCCCAGAGTCCGCCCACATCGATCCGGTTGGTCGTGGCCGAGAGGTCCTGGTTTTCGAGCACCGACCAAAAATTGTTGGCCGAGGGGAGGGACGCGACCTGGCGCCCGCTGATCACGGTGGAGGAAGAGACATCGGTCAGATCGGTCCAGTCGGACTCCGAGGCCGGGTTTTTGGCATCGTCCGAGCGGGCGAGGATGACCCGGATGTGGAGGATGCGCCAGGGCTCAAAAAAAAGATCTGTCTCATCCAGTTTCCGGTATCCGGCCCGCTCGAAAAAGAGAGAGTGCTCTCCGGCGGGAATTCCGCTGATTCCGAAATCGCCTTCCCGGCCGGTGGAGGCCGTCAAGCTGAAGAGCTGATTGTTCGAAGTCAGTCTGACCCGGACTTCGGCCAGCGGCCGGCCATCAGTCCCGACGACGCGCCCGAGCAGTGTTCCCGTTCCCGCTGCGGAGAGAATCCGAGCGGAAGTCCCAGGCAATGTCAGGATGAGCAGAAATAAAAACGGCCTTATTCTCAGGTCGCGGTGTTTCAGCTCGATGGACTCCTGGCGATTACGTCTCCCTATATTTCTTTATTTTGTTCCAGCCTGTCAAGACCCGGCTGCTCGGTTCGAGTTTTTTGAAATGCGCGATAAAAGAACCTATAATGGGCCTGCCCTGATAATATAACGGACTGAAAACGGTTCTCCTTGAAGAGCCGATTGCTGAATCGCGGAGGAGGAGAGATGGCGGAGAAGCGTGACCTGGTCATTATCGGCGGAGGGCCCGGCGGCTATGTTGCCGCCCTGCGGGCGGCTCAACTCAAGATGAAGGCCACCCTGATCGAAGAGGACCGCATCGGGGGGACGTGCATGAACTACGGCTGCATCCCGACAAAATCCCTTCTCCACCAGACGAATCTTTATGCTAGCTTGAAGCGCAACCAGAAAATCGAAGGGCTGTCTGACTCCGCCCGGCTCCACTGGCCGAGTGCCCAGGCCGAGAAGAGGGAAGTTGTGGAGAGGTTGGTGCGGGGGACCGAGTTCCTTCTCCAGCGGAACGGTGTGGAGATCCTGAGGGGAAAAGGACTGCTCAGGGGAGAGAAAAAGGTCCTCTTTAAGGGGGAGCAAGAAAAAGAATACGAAGCGGAAAGAATCATCCTGGCCATGGGCAGCCGTTCTGCCGACCTCCCCTTTTTAAAAGCGAACGGGAAAGAGGTCATTACGCACGTCGAGGCCCTGGACTTGGAGGAAGCGCCCAGGTCGATGGTCGTCGTCGGGGCGGGCGCGATCGGACTCGAGATCGGGACGATTTATGCGCGGCTGGGAACAGATGTGACGGTGCTCGAGATTATGCCGACGATACTCCCTGGAATGGACAGGCAATCCGCCCTGCGTCTGGAGAGGCTGCTCAGGAAACAAGGCCTCAAGATTTTTACCGAAATGCACATCGATAGCTGTCGAGTCGAGGGAGGGCAGGTCCGGATCAGCGGTTCCTGTCGGAAAACCCGGACGGATCTCGACTTGGCGGCGGAAAAAGTCCTCCTGGCGGCCGGCCGCAGGCCGAACTCGGAAATCCTGCAGGACGGGTTCAGCAGCCTCCTTGACTCCAAGGGCTTCGTCCGGGTCAACAGCCGGATGGAGACCAATGCGCCGGGAATTTACGCTATCGGCGACCTCATCGGCGGCAAACTCCTGGCCCATAAGGCCCAGCACGAGGGAGTGGTCGCGGCCGAGAACGCCGCCGGCGCGGCCGCTGAGATGGATTACAGGGCCCTGCCGATGGCCGTTTTTACTGAGCCGGAATTCGCCTCCGTCGGACTGACCGAGGAAGAAGCCAGGGCGCGGGGAATCCAGATCAAGACCGGCCTTTTCCTCCTCCAGGCCAACGGCAGGGCCGTGACCCTGGACAGCGCGGAGGGCGCCGCCAAAATCCTCGCCTCTTCCGATGATCGCGTGATCGGCGCTCACATCATCGCGCCGTTCGCCAGCGAGATGATTCCGGAACTGACCCTGGCTGTCCAAAAGGGGCTGACCCTCAAAGATATCTCTTCGGCCATCCATATCCACCCCACCGTCTCGGAAGCGATGGCGGAGGCCTCTTTGAAGGCGCAGGGGATGGCACTCCACGCCCTCAATCAATAGTTATCTTATATAGCCCAGCGCTCTCAGCATCTCTTTGGTCTTGTCATCCACCTGGACCTGCGCCTTAGCGCTGAGCACCTCTCTGGCCAGGGCTTCGATCTCCAGCTTGAGCGGCAGGATCGCGGACGGAAATTCCCGTGTTGCTTCATACAGGTCCGCCTTTTCCAGCGGGTCATGGGAAAGGTTAAAGATCTCGTATTTTTTGTCTTCGGGCGTGAAAATGAGATGCCAGGGGGGAGAGAGAAGGCCGAACCGGTCCCGCGTGGACTCGGGCCTGTAGGTCTCCTGGAAGATGGCCCCACTTTCCTTCAGCGGGGAGCGCAGAAGGTCTCTGCCGAGAAAATGGGGAAGAGGCTTAAACCCCATGATTCGGCTGATCGTGGGGGCAATATCGAGCAGCGAGACGAATTCGTCCCGTGCTCCCGCTTTCAACCTGGACGGGAACCGGATGATCAGGGGGACCTTCATGTAGACGTCATAAAGAAAATGAATGTGACCGACATGGGGGTCGCCGAAATCATTGTGGTATTCGCCCAGGCCTTCCCCGTGGTCCCCGACGATCAGGACAGCGGTCTTGTCCTCCAATTGAAGCTCCTGCAGCTTGCCCCAGAGCCGGCCGATCTCGGAGTCCATATACTCGACTTCTCTCTTGTAGCATGCCCGGGCTGCGGAAACCGAAAGCAGGGGCTTGCCCCGGAAAGCGAACCGGACCGGCATCGGTCCGCCCGGATTGTCCAGGATGATCTCGCTGTTTCCGGTAAAAAAATAGACGTTGTCGGGCCGGCGGATGAACCAGCCGCGCTGATAATCGACCGCCGGTGCCGGAGAGCCCGGAGGCGGGGAGAATTCCGTCAGGTCGAGCCGGCCCAGGAAATGATCGGGATCGGGGTCGAACTCGTTCCGAAGCTCGAGGTGCAGCCGGTTTTTCCCCGGCCGCAGGTGAAGAGTGACTTCGTTGAGGAGATACTTCTGCAGGCTCGTTTCATAGACCAACCCGTCGTTTAAATAAAGCTTGAAATCCAGGGACGCGGAGGGCGGGGCGTAGGGGTCATGGGGATCCGAATAGTGAACCCAGAGAAAGAATGGCCGATCCCTATTTTTTTCCAGCCAGGGGAGAACGTTCTCGTTGACTTCTCCCGCAGAGAGATACCAGCGGTCCGGAGGGAAGCTGTCCTGATATGCATCAAACCCCTGGTCGAGACCGTAGTGCGATTCGAGGACGCCCAAGGAGACGAAGGCCGCGGTGGCGAAGCCCTCCTTGCGGAAGAGGTTGACGAAGGAGGGGCGGGACCGCCTAAGCCCGATCTTCTCGCCGTTGTTGTAGTTCTTGACCTCGTAGGGCGGTTCGGAGAAAAAGATGGCGGCGTGGGCCGGGAGGGTAATCGGGATCAGGGTGTAGGCGTTGCGAAAGAGGATGCCTTCGCCGGCGAGTGCGTCGATATTTGGCGTCGAGGCCTTGGCCGGGTCGTAGGCGCTGATGTAATCGGCGCGCTGGGTGTCGAGGGTGATGAGGATGAACTTTTCCGGCCGCGCCTGGCGCTGGCAGCCGAGCCAGGACAGGAGGGCGAGGGTTACGGCGGCGTACCTGAAAGCAGGCCTGGAGAACCGGCCGCTCGTTTCGGCAGTCGCTTTTTTCACTTGTTTTCGTCCCTCCGCAGTCGTCCCTCTCCCTGCGGCGGCGCCGTTTGATGGGGTATTATGTGGGATTCCTGTTTTTTTGTCAAAAAGTTTGCAGAAGTTTGCAAATTCCCCGTTTCTTTTATAAAATGAGCCCCCTTCAGAGGAAGACGTGCCGTGATCGAAATTTTTTTGGTCTTTCTTATCTTCGGTTTGCTCGGACTCCTCCTGATTTTCCTGAACAAGTTCCTCGGACCCTCCCGCTCCAACCCGGCTAAAGAAAGCCCCTTTGAATGCGGCAGCCCGTACCTCCAGAAAGGCCTTAACCCCTTTCCGATCAAGTTCTATCTGGTCGCCTTCATTTTTCTCCTCTTCGACATCGAGGTTGTCTTCTTCTTTCCCTGGGCCTTGATTTTCAAGGAGATGAAGGTAACGGCCCTGGCCATCATGTTCGCCTACCTGGCCGTCTTGGTCCCCGGGTTCATCTACGCTTGGAAAAAAGGCGCCTTCGAGTGGGATTAGGAGAGAGAAAGGCAGTGGTGCCGGAGAAAAAGAAGCGCCCCCCGGCCGGGCAGTTCATCACCACCCAGTTCAATTCGCTGCTCGGCTGGGCCCGCAAGTATTCCCTCTTCCACTATCCGTTTGTCACGGCCTGCTGCGGGATGGAGTACATGTCGGCGGCCTGCGCCCACTTTGACATCGACCGCTTCGGCGCCGGCTGGACGCGGTTTTCGCCGCGGCAGTCGGACATGCTGCTTGTTGTCGGGACCATCACGCACAAAGAGGCTCCGGTCCTCAAGACGGTCTACGACCAGATGACCGAGCCCAAATGGGTTGTCGCCTTCGGCACCTGCGCGGTGAGCGGCGGGATTTACGATAATTACGCCGTCGTCCAGGGCATCGATCAGATTATCCCCGTGGATATCTATATCCCGGGCTGCCCGCCGCGGCCCGAGACTGTGCTCGACGGCCTGCTGAAACTGCAGGAGAAAATCCAGCACCAGGAACAGGAATGGCGATGGAAGAGAAAAAAACAGTAGACCTGTTGCTGCAGAATTTCTCCGGGGGAGTGCTGGAGGTCCTGACCTCGCTTGGTGATGATGTCGTCATCATCTCCAGTGAGGCGCTTCTTCCGCTGGCCGTCTTCCTGAAGAGCCCGCCCCACGAGTTCACCATGCTTTTGGACCTGACCTGCGTCGACTATCAGGGCGAGAATCCGCGCTTCGAGATGGTCTATCACCTCTTTTCGCTCGCTCAAAACAAACGTCTGAGGATCAAGACAAGGCTGGCGGAGAAGGACCTCCGCATCGCCTCGCTCGTGTCGCTCTGGAAAAACGCCGACTGGCTGGAGCGGGAGGTGTATGACCTGTTCGGGGTCCAATTCGAAGGACATCCCGACCTGCGCCGGATTTTTATGTGGGACGGGTTCGACGGCCACCCGCTGCGTAAAGATTATCCTCTGCGCCGGCGCCAGCCGCTCATCCGTTTAAGGGAGTAAAATGCCGACCCGGATCCAGGAACACGCCCGCCAGGACACGCTGCTCCTCAACATGGGCCCTTCCCATCCGGCCATGCACGGGACCATCCGCATTATGCTCGAGCTCGACGGCGAGCGGATTATCAATTCCGAGGTAGAAGTCGGGTACTTGCACCGCGGGTTCGAAAAAACCTGCGAACACCGCACCTACTTCAACCTGCTTCCCTACACCGACCGCCTGAACTACGTCTCTCCTTTGATCAACAACCTCGGCTACGTCATGACCATCGAGAAGATGCTCGGCGTCGAGGTGCCGGAGAGGGCCCAGTTCATCCGGGTCATCATGAGCGAGCTGTCGCGCATTTCTGATCATCTTACCTGTCTTGCGGCCATGGCCATGGAGTGCGGCGCCTTCACTGTTTTTCTGTATAAGATGAAGGCCCGGGAATTCCTCTGGGATGTCATCGAGCAGACGACGGGCGCAAGGATGACGACGTCGTACATCCGTATCGGGGGAGTCCGGGCCGACCTCCACCCCAATTTCGATACCGTGCTAAAGAGGGCCCTCGAGGAGACTCGGGGCGTGCTCAGGGACGTGCATGGGCTCCTCGACAAGAACAAGATTTTTCTCAATCGCACTCGGGATGTGGCGGTGATGTCCAAGGAAGATGCCGTCGCCTTCGGCTGGACCGGGCCCTGCCTCCGGTCGACCGGTGTTTATTATGACGTACGCAAGGCATTCCCGTATCTTGTGTACGACAGGCTGAACTGGGATGTGCCCCTCGGCGAACGGGGTGATAATTACGACCGCTACATAGTTCGGATGAGAGAAATGGAGCAGAGCCTGCGGATTATCGAGCAGGCGGCCGTCCGGATTCCCAGGACGGCGCGGGCGTTCATCGCGGGCGGTATCGAGCCGGCCGCGGCGATCAAGGCCTCCCGCCATCAGAAGCCGGAGGAAAACATCAAGCTGTCCCCCAACCTGGAGGGCTCCGAAAAGGGACTCTATCCGGACATCCTGGCGCCGGACAAGGGCCTGGCTGTTCCGCCCAAAGAAGAGACTTACTCGAGCATCGAAGGGCTGATCAATCACTTCAAGTTTTTTATGCGCGGCCACGGCATCCGGCCGCCCCGCGGAGAGGCCTATCACGCCGTCGAGGGGGGCAACGGCGAGCTCGGCTTTTACATCGTCTCCGACGGGACTGACCGGCCCTACCGACTGCACCTGCGCGCCCCCTGCTTCCATGTCGTCTCCGCCCTGGAACATCTCATCCGGGGACGCTATGTGGCCGACGTAATTCCGACATTCGGGTCGATGAATATGATCGGGGGAGAGCTGGACCGATGAGCCCCGAATACTCGGCCGCGCTCCGGAAAAAGATCGGCGAGGTTGCGGCCCGCTATCCAAAGCAAGAGGCGGCGCTGCTGCCCGTTCTCCATCTCGTCCAGAACGAGGTCGGTTGCATCGGCCCGGAGGAGGAGAAATTCGTGGCCGGCCTTCTCGGGCTCAAGCCGATGCGGGTCCGCGAAGTCGTCACTTTCTATACGATGATCTCGAGCCGGGCGCTGGGCAAATACCACATCCAGGTTTGCTCCAACTTGAGCTGCCGGCTCCTCGGCGCCGAGACGCTCCTCGACTATCTCCAGAAGAAGCTGGGCATCGGGGTGGGGGAGACCTCGGCCGACGGAAAGTTCACCCTTTCTGCGGTCGAATGCCTGGGCGCCTGCGAGCTGGCGCCGTGCCTGATGGTCAATTTCGAGTATTACGGCCAGCTGGATAGAAACAAAATCGATGAGATTCTGACAGGCCTGATATAGAGCTATGGAAGATAAGGTGCTGACTCAGGAATTCGGCGTTAAGAACCTTTTTCAGCTCGAAGTCTATCTCCGCACGGGCGGATACAAATCCGTCCAGAAAGCGCTGCGGGAGATGAAACCCGGCGAGGTCATGGACGAAGTGAAAAAGGCCAGCCTGCGGGGGAGGGGCGGAGCGGGCTTCCCGGCCGGAGTAAAATGGGGGTTCGTCCCGCAGAACGTCCCCAAGCCGAGATATCTCTGCGTCAACGCCGACGAAGGCGAACCGGGGACGTTCAAAGACCGTTATATCATGACCCATAATCCTCATCTTCTCCTCGAAGGGGTCATCATCGCCTCTTACGCCGTAGGCATCCATGCGGCGTTCATCTACATCCGGGGCGAGTACGAGGCCGTCGCCCGCCGGCTGGAAGACGCCGTGGCCGAGGCCTACGCTAAAGGCTATCTCGGGAAGGACATTCTCGGCTCGGGGTTCGACCTTGATGTCGTCGTCCACCGGGGAGCAGGCGCCTATATCTGCGGCGAAGAAACGGCGCTCCTCGAGTCGCTCGAGGGCAAGCGCGGCTATCCCCGGCTCAAACCGCCCTTCCCCGCTTCGGTCGGGCTCTTCCAGTGCCCCACGGTGATCAACAACGTCGAGACGCTGGCGAATGTTCCCGCCATCGTCTTGCGCGGGGCCGATTGGTTCCTCAAGAAAGGCTTGCCCACGGACGGGGGCACCCGCATTTTCGGCGTCAGCGGCATGGTCAAGAAGCCGGGGGTCTACGAGCTCCCGATGGGAACCAAGCTGTTGACCATCATCTACGAACATGCCGGCGGTATGAAGGACGGAAAAAAGCTCAAGGCCGTCGTCCCCGGGGGCATGTCGGCTCCGGTCCTGAAGGCGGACGAGATCGACCTGCCGATGGATTTCGATTCTCTCGTCGGGGCCGGCTCCATGCTCGGGTCGGCTGCCATCATCGTCATCGACCAGGAGACCCCGATGCTCGAGGTGTTGAAAACGGTGACGAAATTCTATTCCCACGAATCCTGCGGCCAGTGCACCCCGTGCCGCATCGGGACGTCGTGGATCGATAAAATCGTCAGGAGGATGGCTGCGGGAAAGGGCCGGCGGGGGGACATCGATACGATCGTCCGCCTGGCCTCGAATATCAAAGGCAAGACGCTCTGTCCGATGGGGGATGCGGCGGCCCTGCCCATCCTTTCGCTATGTCAGAAATTCAGGGAAGAGCTGGAGGAGGGCCTGGCGCGGTAAGCCGGGGAAGACAGGCATTATGGTCAAGATCGTGATCGACGGACAGGCGATCGAAGTCGCCGCGGGACTGACCGTTCTTCGGGCCGCGGAAGACGCCGGAATTCCCATTCCCCATTTCTGCTACCATCCCGCATTTGCTCCCGAAGGAAGTTGCCGGATGTGCCTGGTCGAGATCGCGGGTCTGCCCAAGCTCGAGCTGGCCTGCTCCACCGTCGTCCGCGATGGGATGAGGGTCCAGACCAAGAGCCCCAGGGTGGCCGAAGCGCGCAGGTCCGTCCTCGAATTCCTGCTGGCCGAGCATCCCCTCGACTGCCCCATCTGCGATAAGGCAGGCGAGTGCAAGCTTCAAGATTATTTCGAGGAATACGGGCTGTTCGAGGGCCAGTTCAGGGAGGCCAAGGAACGGCGGGAAAAGAAGTACCTCCTGAGCAAGAACCTCATCCTCGACCGGGAGCGCTGCATCCTCTGCACGCGCTGCGTCCGCTTTCTCAGCGAGATCACGCGGACCGGAGACGCGGGCGTCGTCCGGCGCGGCGTGCATTCCGAGGTCAGCGTTTACGAGTCGGAGCTAATCGACAATAACTATGCCGGCAACCTGGCGGAGCTCTGTCCGGTGGGCGCCATCACCGACGTCGATTTCCGCTTCAAAACGCGGGTCTGGTTCCTGGAGAAAAAAGAATCCATCTGCCCGCTCTGCAGCCGCGGGTGCAATATTTATATCGATTCTCATCCGGGATTCCCCCGGGTCTCCCTTCCCCAGAGAGTCTACCGCATCCGGGCCCGCGAGAATCCGGACATCAACTTCCGCTGGATCTGCGATTTCGGCCGCTACGGATATGCTTATCTCGATGCAGACCGTCAGGACCGTATCTTGCAGAAGAAGGGTGGCAGGGATACCGAGTGGAGCTGGGACAAGGCTCTGATCTTCCTGGGCGACAAAATTCGGGGACTTCTATTGCTGAAGAAACACACGCGGATAACAACGATCCTCCACTCCGGCCTGACAAGCGAAGAGCTTTTCCTGGCTAAAAAACTATTTGTCGATGAATTGAGGCTGGAGAATATCTTCCTCGCCGACCCGCCACCGGGCCGGGGTGATGATTTCCTGCTCACCCCTGAGCGGACGGCCAACAGGCGGGGCTGGCAGGAAATCGGGCTGCCCGCCGCCCCGCCCGATCTCAAGGTGCTGGCCGAGAAAACCGACCTGCTCCTCATTTTCGGCCCCCACCTTGCCTCGATGTTCAACCCGGGGGATTTAAAAGGGGCGCTAGGCCGCGTCGGGGCAAAAGTCCTCCTGGCGGCCCACAAGAGCGAGCTCGACCGCCTGGTGGATGTGATCGTCCCCACGCCGGTTGTGGCGGAGAAAAGCGGTACGCTGACCAACGTGGACGGCCGGATCCAGTCCTTTGCGCCGGCGCTGGATTTCCGGGGGAGCGGACTTCCCGAATGGCAAATTCTTCTGGATCTGGCCAAGGAATTGAAAATCAATCACCGGTATTTCTGGCCGCTCGGCTCGGCGGGATCGATTTTTCGAGCCATGACCGCCGAGATCCCTTTCTTCAAATAGAAAAAGATGGACACACTGATCGTCTTCATCAAGATTGTCCTGGCCCTGGTCTGGTTTCTCACCCTGACCCTGTATCTGACCTGGCTGGAAAGGAAAGAGAGCGCGGTCATCCAGGACCGGATCGGAGCGAACCGGGCGAACATCGGAAAATTCCGCTTCCTCGGCCTTTTCCAACCGTTTGCCGACGCCATCAAGATGATCTTCAAGGAGGATTTCGTCCCTTCGTTTGCCAATAAATTCCTCCACACCCTGGCGCCTTTTCTGTCGTTCTTTTTTGTGGCCATCACCATCGCCGCTGTCCCCTTCGGCGACAAGCTCATCATCGGCCGCCGGACCATCAACCTGCAGATCCTGGACCTCGACGCCGGGCTGCTGTTCATCCTGGCCATGCTCTCGCTCGGGATCTACGGCATCATCCTCAGCGGCTGGGCCTCGCGCAACCGGTTCACGCTCCTGGGCAGCGTCCGCGGCGCCGCCCAGCTCATTTCCTACGAGGTCGCCCTCGGGCTGTCGCTCATCGGACTGATCATGGTCTACCCATCGCTCCGTTTGCAGAGCATCGTCGCCTTCCAGGCCGAAAACCTGTTTGGCTGGATTCCCCAATGGGGCGTGCTTCTCCAGCCGTTTGGGTTTGTTGTCTTCTTCTTTGCCGCCCTGGCCGAGACCAAGCGAGTTCCCTTTGACCTTCCGGAAGGGGAGTCGGAGATCATCGGCTTCTTCACCGAATACGGCGGCCTCAAGTGGGGCCTGTTCATGATGACCGACTTCATGGAGATCATCATCGTCTCCTCGCTCGTCACTTCGCTCTTTTTCGGCGGCTGGCAGGTTCCCTGGCTCACCGCCGCGGGGTTCCAGTGGCCCTGGGGCGGCCAGTGGCTCCTGCCGCACGGCGTCGTGGTCCTGCTGCAGCTTCTCGCTTTCAACGTAAAAATCGTCTTTTTCTGCTGGCTCCAGATTCTCATCCGCTGGACTTACCCCCGCTTCCGCTATGACCAGCTCATGGACCTGGGATGGAAAGTGCTTGTCCCGTTAAGCCTCCTCAACATCGTCGCTACCGGCATCGTCATGGGGATCCTCAAATGATCAAGTCGCTGGGCTATTTTCTCGAGATCATCAAGGGCGGCCTGATCACCTACCGCCATTTCTGCGTCAATATGTGGTTCCACATCCTCAAGGCGCTCGGTGTCAAGGCCGAACGCCGGGGGGCGGTGACCATCCAGTACCCCGAGGAGAAAAAGGAGATCGCCGCCCGCCACCGCAGCCTCCACCGGCTGATGAAGCGGGAGGATGGCCAACCGCGCTGCGTCTCCTGCATGCTGTGTGTCACCGTCTGCCCGTCGGAATGCATTTATGTCGAAGCCACTGAGGACCCCGATCCCGAGATTCAGAAGGTCCCCGCCCGCTTCGTCATCGACGAGAGCCGCTGCTGTTTCTGCGGCTTCTGCGTGGAGGCCTGCCCCGAGGATGCCATCCGCATGGATACCGGAAAGATCGAGCTGGCTGATTACGCCCGCTCCAATCTCATCTATGACCTGGAAAGACTTCTGCGATGACGCTCGATAAGCTCAAGCTGGGGGAATTCGATATTTGGGGACTGCGGGATGGCGACTTTTATCTCGACGGCGGCGCTATGTTCGGGGTCGTTCCCAAGACGCTGTGGGAGAAGAAATGCCCTGCGGACGCCGCCAACCGGATCAGACTCTCCCTCAATTCTATCCTGATTAAAACCCCCGCGGCGCTCATCCTGGTCGAAACGGGCATCGGTACGAAAATGGACCAGAAATTTTCCGGCATTTATTGTATCCAGACTGAGCCAGGGCTCCTGGCCTCCCTCTCCAGGGAGGGGTTTAAGCCTGAGGACATCGACTTTGTCATCAACACCCATCTTCATTTCGACCATTGTGGCGGGAACACGGTCCGGAACGAAACGGGGGCGGTCGTGCCGACATTTCCCAGGGCCCGCTATATCATCCAGAAGGGAGAATGGGAAGCGGCGATAAATCCTAACGAGAGAGAGAAATCCAGCTATCTTTCCGAGAACTTTCTCCCGTTAAAAGAACATGGACTTCTCGAGCTTATTGATGGAGACACCATGATTGCCGAGGGAATCGAGGTCGTCCTCGCTCCCGGCCACACGGCCCGCCACCAGTGTGTCAAAGTCGATTCCCAAGGGAAGACGCTTTTTTATTTGGGCGACATGGTTCCCACCACCTCCCATATCGGCCTTCCCTATATCATGAGCTACGACCTCTATCCGCTTGATACTCTGGAAAGCCGGAAAAAATTCTACGAGCAGGCCATCGCCGAAGACTGGATCCTCGCTTTTGTCCACGACCCCGGGCACTATTTCGGGAAGGTCAAGAAGTCCGAGAAAAAGTTCGAATTCCAGCCACTCTAAGCGGCTGAAGCCCCCGATCGCCCTGGTCCACCTAAAATTGTCGATAGCGGCCCTTCATCATTCGCAAGCGCTGTGAAATCTGCAAAATCGGGATGAAGGGCCGACACCCGATGGGTGACGCGGTTCGGGGGCCCCCGGGGGAAGAGGCGAGGGTATTGGGTGAGGAAGTCCGTCGAATCCTGAGCGGGCGTCGCGAGGAGCGAAGCGACGTGGCGATCTCAATGGGATTGCTTCGCTAACGCTCGCAATGACAATGCTGGTCGCTGGGGAAACGAGCGGGCTGACGAATCCCAATCCCGAGCCTCGCCGGCGGTGAACCGGGGCAGGACCCATCGGGTGTTTCTATCGGCAATTTTAGGTTCCAGCCATTCATTGACTTTATAGGCCTGGGGATTATAATACTGTCTTCCATTTTTAAGGAGGTTTTATCAGATGAAAGAAGTCACTATTGAAGAACTA
>CAZYWP010000019.1:0-9625 GCA_964651495.1 uncultured Eubacteriales bacterium
CTCTTCCATTCCCAGTAGAGAATATGTAAAATAGCCCAAATGCGCGCGAAGGCTCAAGGGACAAACCGCGCCCTGAGCTTTTCCAGAAAGGCCTTTCTTGTCCTCGAAGACGGAACGATCTTCGAGGGGCTCTCCTGCGGCTATGAGGGTGAGGCGCAGGGCGAGGTCGTGTTCAACACCTCCATGACCGGCTACCAGGAGATCCTCACCGACCCCTCGTACAAAGGCCAGATCGTGACTATGACCTACCCGCTCATCGGCAACTACGGCTGCAACTTCGAGGACGTCGAGTCGGGAAAGCCGTGGGTGGAGGGATTCGTCCTCAAGGAGATGGCGCCGGCCCCTTCCAACTGGCGCTGCTGCGAGAGCCTGTCTGATTACCTGAGACGCTTCAGGATCCCCGCTATCCAGGGCATCGATACAAGGAAGCTGACCAGGCTGATCCGTCAGACCGGAGCGCAACGGGCCCTGCTCTCGACATCGGAGAGCGATCCTCAAGCCCTGCGAGAGCGGGTCAAGGCCGTCCCCTCCATCGTCGGCCTGGACCTTGTCCGGGATGTAACCTGCACCGAGCCCTACAAATGGAAGGAGGGAACCTACGACTGGCCGAACGGCTATTCCGCCGGGAAACGCTTCAAGTATTTCGTCGTCGCCTATGATTTCGGGATCAAAAGGAATATCCTCCGCAGCCTGGTCGCGGAAAAAATGGAGGTCTTGATCGTGCCGGCCCGAACGCCGGCCGAGGAAGTCCTCAAGCTCAAGCCGGACGGCGTGTTCTTTTCCAACGGGCCGGGCGACCCGGAGCCGGTCACCTACGCCGTCGAGAACATCAAAAACCTGGTCGGCCGGGTGCCGATCTTCGGCATCTGCCTCGGCCATCAGCTTATGGCTCTGGCCCTCGGAGGCAGGACCTACAAGCTCAAGTTCGGCCACCACGGGGCCAACCACCCGGTCAAGAACCTCGACACGGGCGCCATCGAAATCACCTCCCAGAACCACGGGTTCGCCGTCGATATCGACTCGCTCAAGGGCTTGGGTAGGTTGACCCATATCAACCTCAACGACCTGACTTCGGAAGGGTTCGCGCTCAAGGAGAAATTCCTCTATACCGTTCAGTACCATCCTGAGAGCTCGCCGGGTCCCCACGACTCCAGGTACCTTTTTCATGATTTCGTCCGGCTGATCGAAGATTTCAGGGGGAAGTGACGTGCCGAGACGGGACGATATCCGCTCCATCCTGATCATCGGGTCGGGGCCGATCATCATCGGCCAGGCCTCGGAGTTCGACTACTCCGGGACCCAGGCGCTCAAGGCCCTGAAGGAAGAGGGATTCCGGCTCATCCTGGTCAACTCCAACCCGGCCACGATCATGACCGACCCCGAATTCGCCGACCGGACCTATCTCGAGCCGCTGACGGCCGGCTACCTGGAGCGGATCATCGAGCGGGAGAAGCCGGATGCCCTCCTGGCCACGCTGGGCGGCCAGAAGGCGCTGAACCTGGCCCTTGAGCTCGACGATAAGGGTGTCCTGGAAAAACACTGCGTCCGGCTGATCGGAGTCACGGCCGACTCCATCCGCAAGGCCGAGGACCGCCTGCTCTTCCGCCGGGCCATGGAGCGCATCCGCCTCGAAGTCCCGGACTCGGGCTACGCTTCAAACCTCAGGGAGGCGGTGGACATCGTCAACCGGATCGGGTTTCCCGTCGTCCTGCGTCCATCCTTCACCCTCGGCGGAACGGGCGGGAACATCATCTCCGACTGGGACGATTTCAACCGCTTTGTCCCCCTGGGCCTGGCCATCAGCCCGGTCTCCCGCGTGCTGGTTGAAAAATCGATCTGCGGGTGGAAGGAGTTCGAGCTTGAGGTCATGCGGGACAAGAAGGACAATGTCGTCATCGTCTGCCCGATCGAGAACTTCGACCCGATGGGCGTCCACACCGGGGACTCCATCACTGTGGCGCCGGCCCAGACGCTGACCGACAAAGAGTACCAGGTGCTGCGGGATGCCTCGATCGCCATCATGCGCGAGATCGGGGTCGAGACCGGAGGCTCCAACATCCAGTTCGCCGTCAACCCCGAGGACGGGAGGATGATGGTCATCGAGATGAACCCGCGCGTCTCCCGCTCCTCGGCTCTGGCTTCCAAGGCCACCGGCTTCCCCATCGCCAAGATGGCGGCCAAGCTTGCCGTCGGCTATACCCTCGACGAAATCCTCAACGACATAACAAAGAAGACGCCCGCCTGCTTCGAGCCGGCCATCGACTACGTCGTTACCAAGATCCCCCGCTTCGCCTTCGAGAAATTCCCCGAGGAGATGCGCCACCTGACCACCCAGATGAAGTCAGTCGGAGAGACCATGGCCATCGGCCGGACCTTCAAGGAGTCGCTGCAGAAAGCCATCCGCTCGCTCGAGATCGACCGCTGGGGGCTGGAGCCCGCCCTGCGCAAGGGCGACGGAGATTATATCCGTGCCAACCTCCGCCAGCCCAATTCCGAGCGCCTCTGGCTGATCGCCGACGCTTTCCGGCACGGCCTTTCCGTCGAGGAGATCGCCGGGCTGACGCGCATCGACCCCTTCTTTTTGCGCAACATCCAAGAGATCGTCGCCTTCGAGGAGGAGCTGCGTTCCGCCCGGAAGGCCGGCCTGCCGCCTTCGTTGCTCCGCCGGGCAAAAGAGATGGGCTTCTCCGACCGCCGGATCGGCCAGCTGGCCGGCCTCAAGGAGGACGAGGTGAGAAACCTCCGGGAGAAGGAAGGCATTCTTCCCGTCTGGAAGGTCGTGGACACCTGCGCCGGGGAATTCGAGTCGGAAACGCCCTATTTTTACTCCACCTACGAGGAGGAAGACGAGGCTCCGCCCCTGTCTCAGAAGAAAGTCATCATCCTGGGCTCGGGCCCCAACCGCATCGGCCAGGGGATCGAGTTCGACTACTGCTGTGTGCACGGCGTCTTCGCGCTCCGCGACCTTGGATATAAGACCATCATGATCAACTCCAACCCGGAGACCGTCTCGACCGACTACGACATCTCCGACCGCCTCTATTTCGACCCGCTGACGCTCGAGGACGTCCTGGCGATCTACAAAAAAGAAAACCCCGCCGGCGTCATCGTTCAGTTCGGTGGCCAGACGCCGCTCAAGATCTCGGTCGGGCTCAACCGGAACCAGGCGCGCATCCTGGGGACAAGCTCGGAGGTGATCGACGAGACCGAAGACCGGGAGAAATTTGAGCGCTTTTTGGACCGCCTCGACCTGATGCGGCCGCGAAACGGCCTGGCCCGGACCCCGGCCCGGGCGCTCCGGACCGCCGACCGGATCGGCTATCCTGTGCTCGTCAGGCCGTCTTACGTCCTCGGCGGCCGGGCCATGAAGGTCATCCACGACGAACAGGAAATGGTGAACTATATCGCCGTCAACAGGGAATATTTCAGGGAACATCCCCTGCTCATCGACGAGTTCATCGAGAATGCCGTCGAGCTGGACGTGGACCTGCTCTGCGACGGCGAGGACGTCTATATCGGGGGGATACTGGAGCACATTCAGGAGGCAGGCATTCATTCGGGAGACGCCACCATGGTGATCCCTCCCTACTTCCTGGCCGATCGTTTGGTGGAAGAAGTGGGCCGCCAGGTGGAGCAGATGGCCAAAGCGCTGGGCGTCGTTGGGTTGATGAATGTTCAGATGGCGGTGAAAGGGTCCAAAATTTATGTCCTTGAGGTCAACCCCAGGGCATCGCGCACCGTGCCCTTCGTTTCCAAGGCCACGGGCGTGCAGCTCGCCAAGGTGGCCACGCGCCTGATCATGGGGGAAAAACTCAGGGACCTCAACCTTCCCCGGCGGAAACTCGACCTGTATGCGGTCAAGGAGGCGGTCTTCTCTTTCGACAAGTTCCTCGAAGTGGACCCGATCCTGGGGCCGGAGATGCGCTCCACCGGTGAATCCATCGGCCTCGACCCCGAGTTCCCGCTGGCCTTCCTCAAATCCCAGGAGGCGGCCGGGTTTTTCCTGCCTCAGCGGGGCCGGGTCTTCGTCAGCGTGACCGACGAGGATAAGCCGAAAATCCTTCCGCTGCTCGAGAAGCTTGACGAGCTGGGGTTCACCTTTCTGGCGACGGAAGGAACAGCGCAGTACATGCGGCGACACGGTCTTGAGGTCGAGACAATCGGGAAGGTTTTCAAAGAGAAGCAGAACATCCTGGACGACATCAGCCAGGGCAAGGTCGGGATGATCTTCAACACTCCGGCCGGAACTCAGGAGGTCAGGGATGCGCAAAAGATCCGGCTGGTGGCCTTCAGCTACCGCGTGCCCTGCTACACGACCGTGCCTTCGGCCAGCGCCGCGGTCAAGGCCATCGAGATGAGGAAGAAGACCTCGCCCTCGCTCATCTGCCTGCAGGATTTGTGGGGCAAACCATGAAAGATAAGCTCTCAGCCTTGCGTCAGCTCATGAAAGGCCACGGCGTCCACGCCTACATTATCCCCAGCGCGGACCCCCACCAGAGCGAGTATGTGCCCGAATTCTGGAAGCGCCGTCAGTTCATCACCGGTTTTTCCGGGTCGGCCGGAGACGCCGTGGTCACGGTCAAAAAAGCTGGGCTCTGGACCGATTCCCGCTATTATCTCCAGGCCGAACGGGAGCTCAAGGGCACAGGATTCGCGCTTTTTAAAATCGGCTTGCCCGGCGTCCCGACCTGGCAGGAATGGATCGCCAAGGAGCTGCGGGCGACTGAAAAGCTCGGAGTTGATCCCCGGCTGATTACGCATCAAAACTACGTGAGGCTGGAGGCCGAGCTTGCGCGGCGCGGCATCTCAATCAAGCCGGTCGATAACAACCTGGTGGACAAAATTTGGACTGACAGGCCCGCCGCACCCGGCGGCCAGGCCATCGCCCTGTCGAACAAGTACGCGGGTGAAAGCATCGTCTCAAAGCTTGAGCGCTTGCGCAAAAAGATGTCGGACGAGGGAGCCGAGGCCCACGTCATCAGCCTGCTCGATGCCGTCGCCTGGCTGCTCAATATCCGCGGTTCAGACGTAGAATTCAACCCGGTGGCCATCGCTTATGCGGTCATCACCCGGAAAAAGGCTTTGATCTTCATCGACCGGAGGAAGCTCAACCCGGGAATCGAGTCCGTTCTTTCAAGAGATATCGAGATCCGCCCCTACGACAATTTTCCGTCCTATCTCCAGCAGCTCGGCCGTCAGAAACAGCGCGTCTGGCTGGATGAGACCAGCGTCAGCCAGTGGGTGGTCAGCCTCCTCAAAAGTGCAACGGTCACTCTCAAGCCCGGCCCGATTGCGCTGTTCAAAGCCGTCAAGAACAGGACTGAGATCGCCGGCGCCAGGGCAGCCCATGCCAGGGATGGAGCCGTCATGGTCAGGTTCCTCTGCTGGCTGGAAAAAGAGGCGCCGAGGGGCCGAGCAACAGAGCTTTCGGCGGCCAAAAAACTCGAGGAATTCCGCGGCCGGCAGGACCTCTATCAAGGGCTGAGCTTCCGGACAATTTCCTCCTATGGAGAGCACGGCGCGGTCGTTCATTATTCAGTCAGCGCAGAAACAGATATCCCGCTCAGGCCGAAGGGGATTTACCTCATCGACTCCGGCAGCCAGTACCTGGACGCCACGACGGACATCAGTCGGACGATTGCCCTGGGCAGGACGATGGATGAGCAGCGCGACCGCTTTACCAGGGTTCTCAAGGGCGTGATCGCTCTGAGCATGATCTCTTTCCCTCAGGGGACGGCCGGCCCGCAGCTAGATATTCTTGCCAGAGAGGCGCTTTGGGAAAAAGGCCTGAACTACGGCCATGGGACTGGCCATGGGATCGGAGCTTATCTCAACGTGCATGAAGGGCCGCAGAGCATCGCCCCGGCGCGCGGTTTCGGGATCGGCCTCGAGCCCGGCATGATCCTGTCCATCGAGCCGGCCTACTACAAAGAAGGGCACTATGGCCTTCGGGTCGAGAACCTGGTACTCGTCGTCCGGGACGAGGCGAGATCGACGGCGTCATCGGCCTTTTATGCTTTCGAGACGCTGACCCTCTGTCCGATCGACTTGAGGCTGGTGAAAAGGGAGCTGCTGGCGGAAAGCGATGTCCTTTGGCTCAATAAATACCATCAGCGGGTCCGTAAGATCCTGACGCCGCTGCTGGATAAGGCCGAGGCCGTCTGGCTGGCTAATGCCACCGCCCCAATTTAAACTGTCAGGCTAAATCCTGCCCGCCCGCTCCTTGAGACCGGCCTTTTCGTGCCTGAAAATCCGGCTATTAGGTGCTCTGATCCTTGCAAAACCTGGCTGCAACTATTAAAATATCACATACTTAACTAGACACAAGGAGAATTATCATGAAAGACATGATCAAAGAAATCGAAACCAGGATGGCCCGCAAAGAAAGGGCCGAAAAGTTTTCCATCGACCTCGATTATCTGACCGCCGGGGAGCGCCGCCACCTCTATGAGCTCATGTATGCGCACGGCCCGGGAAACGGCAAGATGATGTTCCTCCCCATCGACCAGGGCCTCGAGCACGGGCCCCGCGATTTCTTCCCCAACCCGGCCAGTGCCGACCTCGAGTACGAGCTCGCCCTCGCCGAGGAGGCCAACTATTCCGGCATCGTCTGTCACATCGGGCTGGCCGAAAAGCACTATCGCAAGTACGCCGGCCGCGTCCCGCTTGTCCTTAAAATCAACGGCAAGTCGTCGATCGGGCCGGATGACGCGCCCTTCTCCCCCCTTGATGCCAGCGTCGAGGACGCCCTGCGGCTGGGCGCAGATGCCATCGGCTACACCCTTTATGTCGGCTCGCCCAGGGAGTCCGATGATATTATCCAGTTTACCGGCCTTCGCCAGGAGTGTCGAAAATACGGAATTCCGCTGATCATGTGGGCTTACCCCCGCGGCCCCTATGTTGAGACGAGGGGCCACGGAAGAGACTCCCTGGCCATGGTGGATTACGCCGCCCGGATGGCCAACGAGCTCGGGGCGACCCTGACGAAAATCAACCTTCCCGTCCCGCCCAAGGGCGGAAGCTATGACGAGAAAAGCCCGTTCAAGGCTTACAACGCTTATAAAGACCTTTCCGAGGAGGATGCCCTATACATGGTCGTCCAATCGGCGGGAAGAGCGGGCGTCTTGATCTCGGGCGGCAGCAAGATGGGCGACGAAGATCTCATTCACAAAGCGCGCCTCTGCCTTGAAGCCGGCGTCGACGGGCTCATCTTCGGCCGGAACATGTGGCAGCGCAAGTACGAAGATGCCCTCAAGATCAGCCACGAAATCCAGGAAATGATAAGAAAGCTGTAAGCGCTTTATTTCAGGGCTCGTTCGATAGTTCCGCCGCCGACAACGACCTCCCGCTGGTAAAAGACGACGGACTGTCCGGGTGTGATGGCCCGCTGCGGCCTCTCGAACTCGACCCGAACACGCCCTTTCGAGAGCGGAATCAGCCGGGCGTTCGCCGCCTCGTGCTTGTAACGGATTTTTGCCTTAATCCTGACCGGAGCCTCAATTTTTTCCAGAGAGATCAAATTCAGCCGACCGGCCAGCAACGTTTTTTGATATAAGTCCTCATCGGCGCCGACGATGACCGAATTCGCGGCGGCGTCGATGGCGATAACATACAGAGGCTGCGGCCCCGCAATTCCCATTCCGCGGCGCTGGCCGACCGTAAAGTAACCGATCCCTTTATGCATCCCCAAAACCCGGCCGCTTCGGTCTCTGATTGGCCCCGGAAGAAAAGCCCCAGTGACGCGCTCCCGCAGGAAATCCGGATACCTGCCGAGCGGGACAAAGCAGATTTCCTGGCTTTCCGGCTTTTCCGCGGCCGGGAGGTTCCACTTTTTGGCCAGGCGGCGCACCTCGCTCTTGGCATATTCACCCACGGGGAAAAGGGTCCGGGAAAGCTGAGCCTGCGAGAGAGGGTAAAGAAAATAAGACTGGTCTTTGGCCCGGTCCTTCCCCTTCTTGAGCAGGTATCGCCCCCTCCCGTTGTCGTATTTCACCCTGGCATAATGTCCGGTGGCGAGGCAGTCCGCGCCGAGACGTCCGGCCCGTTCCAGCAGCAGGCCGAACTTGACCCGCTCGTTGCAGCGGACACAGGGATTCGGGGTGCGGCCCCGGCCGTACTCCCGGCAGAAGTCCGCGATCACGCGGCGCTCGAACTCGCGGCGGAAGTCGACGACGAGATGATCGATGCCCAGCCGGCAGGCGGCTTCGTGGGCATCCTCGGTCGCCTTCCAGCCGCAGCAGCTTCGCAGGTGCTCCGAGCGGCAGATCTCCGGGGGAAGAGAGAAAAGATTCATCGTCACGCCGATGACTTCGTGCCCCGCCTCTTTGAGCAATCCCGCGGCCACCGAGGAATCCACTCCCCCACTCATGGCCACAAACACCCGCAGTTTCTTCATTTTCTTCATACAGTTTCAGGCTATAGGATAGCAGAATTCCCGGCGCTGCGAAATGTCCGCTCCACCGGAGAGTCTGACCGCCGGCCACCCCTTCATCATCTCTCCGGGTGAGGAAATCGGGTTGAAATTCATCGGGTGAATCCCCGAAGCAGGGGATTGACCAACCGCCGCCGGGCTGCCAACATAGGAGGCGAAAGGTCCTTGAACCTTCTCGGAGATGGATTCACGCCTGCAAAAAGAGTGTATTGAGGCAGGGATGATTCTTTTGAGAGGCAAGAACAGAAGGCCGGCAGATGACGAGCAATATTGACATTATTGGGATAGTGTGTAAATTATCTCGGTGAGGGAATTAGCAATGAATAAACGCATCTCTTCCAGGTTCTGGCTCGTTCTCTTGTTTAGTGGGCTCTCCAGCCTGCCTCTGTTCTCCCAGACAGGCACGGATTGGAAAGATTACAGGTTTGAGTTCAGCACCGGAGTCAGCTTTCAGCAATCGATCCTGGACAGCTCCTACACCCACGAGTTTTCTCCGCCGTTCCTGTCCGGCGCCTACGAGAGCACGGCCGACCAAACCATCTATTTCAAGGGAAGGACGAGCTGGGGAATGAACGCCGGTCTGACCTATTTCCCGGTCGAAAGACTCGGCCTCCAATTTCAGCTCGAGTACGGCCGTCCCCGGTTCGAAGGAAATAACACCACTTACGACGTCGCGTTGACATACTCTCTGACGTCGCCGCCCGGCGATCCCCCTTATCCCTACTACTATAACAAGACTATTGGCTGGCCCCCCACCGAGGGCACCCTGAACGAGCTCTGCCTCAGCCTGAACGCCGTGATCCGCCTGCCGGTCTCGCGCAAGATCACCCTCAATATTTCTCTCGGGCCGACCTACTTCCAGGTCAAAGGGGAGGGAGTGGGGCTGGCCTATTCCAAATACTGGATAGAAGAGGGCAATTTTATGGGCGAGACGTTCCAACTCAAGATCGCCTTCGGGCCGATCCACCGGCTGGGCCTCAACGTCGGGGGCGAATTCAACTGGCTGCTCTTCCAAAATGTCTGCTTCACTGCCGACGCCCGCTTTTTCGCCTCTCCAGAGGCAGAGGTATCGCTTGAGGTCCTTCCCAATGAAATGCTGACCGACCCGTTCGAGCAGGTCAAGAAGACGATGGACATCGGCCGGATCAAGGTCAACCCCACTTTTTACCGGGTCAACCTCGGCCTGAAATATTT
>CAZYWP010000019.1:9725-22523 GCA_964651495.1 uncultured Eubacteriales bacterium
TCATGCCGCAGACGGGATCGACAGCCGTTTCGTCGGATTTCTGCTGGGCCAGTCCGGCCAGGACGAAGACAAAAGACAGGATGATAAGCATTGACCATAATGTTGATTTTTTCATCTCAATCTCCTTTCCAAACAAGGTGTTATTTTATACCATTCCGATCGAAATTGTCAAAACTAAATCTTCATCCGCCGCAGCCGCAGGGAGTTCGACACCACCGAGACCGAGCTGAAGGCCATGGCCGCCGAAGCGATGATCGGGTCGAGCAGCACGCGGAAGAATGGATAGAGAGCTCCCGCCGCCACCGGGATGCCCACGACATTGTAGAAAAACGCCCAGAAAAGGTTCTGCCTGATGACCCGGATCGTCTTCCTGCTCAGGGCGATGGCCGAGGCGACCGCCCGCAGGTCTCCCCGGATGAGGGTGATATCCGAGGCTTCCATGGCGATGTCCGTTCCCGTCCCGATAGCGATCCCGACATCGGCCTGCGCCAGGGCCGGGGCATCGTTGATGCCGTCGCCGACCATGGCCACCTTCCGGCCCGCTTCCTGAAGCTTTCGAATTGCCCGGACCTTGTCTTCGGGAAGAACTTCCGGGATGACCTGATCGATCCCCGCCTTCCGGCCGACGGCTTCGGCCGTCTTGCGGTGGTCGCCCGTGAGCATGATGACTTCCAGCCCGAGTTTTTTCAGCGCCGCGACTGCTTCAGCCGAGCCGGCCTTGAGCGTGTCGGCGACTGCCAGGAGCCCGGCCGACCTCCCGTCGACGGCGGCGAAGATGACCGTCTTTCCCTCTTCCAGGAGTTCTTCCGCTCTCGGCGCCAGGGCTCCGACATCGACGCCCCGGTCACTCATGAGACCGGCGTTCCCCAGGACGACGCTTTTCCCGCCCACTCGCGCTTCGATTCCCCGGCCTTCTATAGCCCTGAAATCCGCGACCTCCTCGAGCTGGAGGTTTCTCTGTTCGGCGGCCTTGATCACAGCTGCGCCCAGCGGGTGCTCGGACCGTTTCTCTGCGGCCGCGGCGAGGCGAAGCAGGCCGTCTTCCGGAAAAGACGGGGAGGCTACGATATCGGTGAGCTCCGGCTCGCCCCGGGTCAGGGTGCCGGTTTTATCAAAGACGACGGTATCGATCCGATGAACGGTCTCCAAGCTCTCGCCGCCCTTGATCAGGATGCCATGCTCGGCGCCCCTCCCCGTTCCGACCATGACGGCCGTGGGCGTGGCCAGCCCGAGGGCGCAGGGGCAGGCGATGATCAGCACGGCGACGAAATTGAGCAGGGCAAAAGTCACCCGGGGCTCCGGGCCGAAACTCAACCAGAGCACAAAAGTGGCCACGGCCACCGACATGACGGCGGGGACGAAATAACCGGCGATGACATCGGCCAGCCTCTGGATCGGCGCTTTCGACCCCTGGGCTTCCTCTACGAGACGGATGATCTGGGCCAGGACGGTATCCCGGCCGATCTTGGCTGCCAGGAAACGGAAGCTTCCCGACTTGTTCATGGTCGCGCCGATCACTTCATCGCCGGGCGACTTGCCGACCGGCATGCTCTCGCCGGTGATCATCGACTCGTCCACGACCGAGCGGCCGTCCTCGATGATCCCGTCCACCGGGATCCGCTCGCCTGGCCGGACGAGCACAAGGTCGCCCACCAGGACTTCCCGAACCGGGATTTCGGTCTCCTTCCCATCGCGAAAGACCGTGGCTGTTTTTGGCTGCAGGCCGGCCAGCCTCTTGATGGCTTCCGATGTCCGACCCTTTGCCCTGGCCTCGAGGAGCCGGCCGAAGAGGATCAGGGCGATGATGAAGGCCGAGGTATCGAAATAAACCGCTGGAGCAATCCCGGCCCGCTCGAAAAACGAGGGCAAGAGCGTCGCGGCCGTGCTGTAGAAATAGGCGGCCAGGGTGCCGACGGCGATTAGGGTGTTCATGTCGGCGCTGCGGTGCCGAAAGGACATCCAGGCCCCCCGGAGAAACGGCCAGCCGATGATGAACTGGACGGGAGTGGCCAGGGCCCAGAGGACAGCGAAACGCCGGAGGAATCCGGGCACCCAGGGAAACCAGTGGGGCATGCTGCCGAGAAAGATGACAACCGCCAGAATAATCCCGGAAATAAACCTCGACTTCAAGGTCCGTAATTCTTTCCGGCGGACGGATGCCTCGCTGTCCTCGGCCTCCTCTGATTCCGGAGCTTCGACCGTCCTGTAACCCGCGCTCTCGATGGTCCGCCGCAGCTCGGCCGGGTTCGTCTCGGAGGGAAGATATTCTACCCGCGCCCTGCCGGTGGCCAGGTTGACTGCGGCCTTGACCACCCCTCTCAGGTCCAGGAGGGCCCCTTCGATCTTCTGAACGCAAGAGGCGCAGACGATCCCCTCGATCGGGATCTCGACCACCGCCGTTCCCACGTCATAGCCGATTTCCCGGATGGAGGCGACAAGATCCCCCGGCTTGACCAAACGGGGCTCGAAGAGAACGGTAGCGCGGGAGGTGGCATAATTGACATTGGCCTCTTCGACGCCGTCCAGGGCGCTCAGGTTTTTCTGGATGTTGGCGGCGCAGCCGGCGCAGTGCATCCCCCGGACGGGCAGGTCGATCCTCTCCCGGCCCCCGCCGCGCTTTCTATGTGAGGAAAGATATTTTTTGGGATTCCGGTCGAACTCGGTCTTGCAGTACTCAGAACAAAAATAATACTTCTTGCCCCCGTAATCTGAGGTGGCCGCAGCCCGGTCCTCCGGAACCTCCATGCCGCAGACGACGTCCTTGGCCATTTGGTTTCTCCTCTATTTTAAGATACCACGCCCCCCCCAACTTCTGTCAAACCGAATTTGCATGCCCTGTTGAATTTATGTTAAAATTTTGGCGAGTCGATCTCAAAGGAGAAATCCATGTCCGGACACTCGAAATGGCATTCGATCAAGCATAAAAAGGCGGCGACCGACGCCAAACGGGGCAAGCTCTTCACCAAGATCATCCGCGAGCTGAGCGTGGCTGCCCGGGCGGGCGGCGGCGACCCGGATGCAAACCCCCGGCTGCGCAAAGCCGTCGCCGATGCCAGGGCGGTGAACATGCCCGCCGACAACATCAAGCGGGCCATCATGAAGGGGACGGGCCAGCTGGAGGGCTCTTCCTTCGAGGAGGTCGCCTACGAAGGCTACGGGGCCGGCGGAGTGGCCATCTTCGTCGAGGCGCTCTCGGACAACAAGAACCGCACCGTCTCCGAGCTGCGCCATATTTTCACCAAGAACGGCGGCCGGATCGGCGAGTCGGGGTGCGTCGCCTGGATGTTCAAACGGAAAGGATACATCGTCATCGACAAGTCTAAAGCGGGGGAAGACAGACTCCTGGATATCGTCCTGGCCAGCGGCGCCGAGGACGTGAGCGACGATGGGAGCAACTGGGAAATCGTCACCCCGCCCGATGTCTATGACGCCGTCGTCGAGGCTTTGAAACAGAATAACATTGACATCGATACCTCGAGCCTCGGCTATATTCCGCAGAATTATGTGCGCCTCGAGGGGAAACCGGCCCAGCAGCTCCTGCGCCTGATGGAGGAGCTCGAGGACCACGACGACGTCCAGAACGTCTGGGCCAATTTCGACATCCCCGAAGAAGAAATCGCCTCCTTCTCGGCTTGATCGGGATGAGGGTTCTCGGCATCGACCCCGGCAGCCAGACCACGGGGTTCGGCATCATCGATTACGACGAAACCCGCTGCCGAGTCCTCGCTTTCGGCACGATCAAGCCGTCCCGCCGGCTCCCTTTCCACCAAAAGTTGCACGAAATCAGGCAGCGCCTGGAGGAAATCATCTCCGCTTACTCTCCGGAGGAGGCGGCCATCGAGAGCCCGTTTTACGCCCAGAACATCAAGACCGCTCTCGCCCTGGGCCAGGTCCGGGGCGCGGTTCTGGTGGCGGTGGCCGCCCGCGGATGCTCCCTCTACGAATACTCCGCCCTGGAAATCAAGAAGGCGGTGACGGGATACGGCCGGGCTGAAAAACAGCAGGTCAACACGATGGTCAGGGCCCTCCTCGAGGTCGAGGACGGTCCGCTCGAACCCGATGCCTCCGACGCCCTGGCCACGGCCTACTGCCATCTGAACACACGCTTGTACCAGAAGAAAGTGGAGGAGTCGGCTTTTTAGCAAAAACAATGATCGCCTTTCTCAAAGGACAAATTCGCCAGAAGACACCGAATCAGGTGATCGTGGACGTCGGGGGCGTCGGCTACTGTGCCTCGATCCCTCTGTCCACTTACCTCCGCCTGGGGGAGGAGAACGCGTTCTGCGAACTCCATATTTACACGCATCTCACCGAAAGCGCTCTTTCCCTCTTCGGGTTTTCGACCACTGGAGAGCGGGAACTCTTCCTCAAGCTGATCAGCATTTCGGGCATCGGGCCGAAGCTGGCCCTGAATGTACTTTCGGGAATCGGTCCCGAAGAGCTCGAGGAGGCTGTCCGGACGAGCGATGTCGCCAGGATCACGCTGATCCCGGGGATCGGGAAAAAGCTGGCCCTGCGGATCGCCCTTGAGCTGCAGGAGAAAATGGATAAAAGGCCCATGGTCCTTCCCACCAGGGCCTCCCGGGAACGAGAGGACGTCATTTCCGCTCTGATGAACCTGGGGTTCCGGAGAAAAGAGGTGGAAAGCGTGGTCGACCAGATGATCAAAACCTTCAAACCCGAAGCGGGCATCGAGCGGCTGTTGCGCGAAAGCCTGAAAAGACTGGCCAGAGTCTGAGGATCGGAATATGCCGGCCATTCTCACACCCGTCCGGACCAAGGAAGACCTGCAGTTTGAAGACAGCCTCAGGCCGAAGACATTCGCCGAGTTCGTCGGACAGGAGACCATCAAGGCCAACCTCAAAATATTCATCGAGGCCGCCAGGAAGAGGGGCGAGCAGCTCGATCACGTCCTCCTCTACGGACCGCCGGGTTTGGGGAAGACGAGCCTGGCCTATCTCATCGCCAAGGAAATGGAAGTCGGTATCAAGCCGACCTCGGGGCCGGTCATCGAGCGGACGGGCGACCTCTCGGCCATCCTGACGAACCTGCAGAAAAAAGAGGTCTTGTTCATCGACGAAATCCACCGCCTTCACCCGGCGATCGAGGAGCTGCTCTACTCCGCCATGGAGGACTACAGCCTGGACATCATTATCGGCCAGGGCCCCAGCGCCCGCAGCCACAAGCTCCAGCTCAAAAAATTCACCCTGATCGGAGCGACGACCAGGGCCGGCCGGATCACGGCCCCCCTGCGCGGCCGGTTCGGTATCATCCACCGGCTGGACTATTACCGGGACCAAGATCTGCAAAAGATCATCCGCCGGTCAGCGGACCTACTGGGAGTCGCCATCGACGACCGCGGCGCCGACCAGATCGCCCGGCGCTCGCGGGGGACACCGCGGGTGGCCAACAGGCTTCTGCGGCGCGTCCGGGATTACGCCGATGTCAGGGCCGCCGGGGTTATCACCGCCAGGGAGGCGGAGCATGCCCTGGACATGATGGAGGTGGATTCACTCGGCCTGGATGAAGTGGACCGCAAAATCCTTGGTACCATCAGCGAGAACTTCGGCGGAGGCCCGGTTGGAATCGCCACGATCGCGGCGGCCATCGACGAGGAAAAAGACACCATCGAGTCAATCTATGAGCCGTTCCTGATGCGCATCGGGTTTCTGGAGAGGACGAGCCGCGGCCGCAAGATTACGCCAAAAGCCTGCGAACACCTGGGGCTCGCCCCCCCCGCCGCCCCCTCCGCGCCCCAGAAAAAGCTCTTCAAAGAGTGAAAAAAAGGGGCGATGTTCATTTCGGAATTTGATTACCACCTCCCCTCTGAGCTCATCGCCCAGAAGCCGCTCCCCGAGCGGGACGCGGCGCGGATGATGGTGCTGCGGCGCGGGGAGAAAGAGATTGTTCATTCGCGGTTCGAAGATTTTCCTTCCTTCCTTGACCCGGGTGATGTCCTGGTGCTCAACGACTCCAAAGTCATCCCCGCCAAAGTCTGGGGAAAGCGCGGCCCGGCGCAGATCGAATTCCTCTTCCTCGGGGAAAAAGAGCCGGGCCTCTGGGAAGTCCTCTGCCGGCCGGCCAAAAAAGCGCGGCGCGGAGACCGCATCTCCTTCGCTTCGGGACTAGAAGCGGAGGTGGTGGCGACGGCCGAACGAGGAAACCGGGTCCTCCGGTTCGGCTCCGCGGGTGTCGGCGCGCAGCTCAAAAAAATCGGCTATGCGCCGCTTCCCCCCTACATCAAGCGCCGAAAATCCGAGACTGATCTCCGGGATTTTGACCGCGAGAGATACCAGACCGTCTTCGCCCGGCGGGAGGGATCGATCGCCGCGCCGACCGCCGGACTCCATTTCACACCTCGGATACTGGACGGGGTTGAGAAGAAGGGCGTCCGCGTCCATAAGATCACCCTCGAGGTGGGCCGGGCGACTTTCGAGCCTGTCCGGGTCCAACGGATCGAAGACCACCCCATGCGCGATGAACGGTTCACGGTCGGCCCGAAGGCAGCCCGGGCGGTCAACCAGGCCAGGGCGGAGGGCCGGCCGGTCGTTGCCGTCGGTACGACGGTGGTCCGGACGCTGGAAAGCGCCTGGAACGAAGGCCGCCTCCGCGCCGGGACCCGATCGACCACCCTCTTCATCTACCCGGGATACAGATTCCAGGTCGTCGACAGGCTGCTGACGAATTTCCACCTGCCCCGCTCGACCCTGCTGATGCTGGTCACCGCATTTGCCGGCGTCGATCTCATACGGAAGGCTTACGCCGAAGCGGTGCGCGAGAAGTACCGATTCTACAGCTACGGCGATTGCATGTTGATCATTTAGCTCTCTCCAGGCGCAATAATTGCGGCCTACCATCCTTTAGCGCTTTTGTTAAATCGAAAAGAAGCAGATACCCGACGGGTGGCGTGATTCGGGGGCCCCAGGGGGAAGAGGCGAGGGTGTTGGGTGAGGAAGTCCGTCGAAGACTGAGCGGGCATGGTTTCTCGACTGAAAGGAGAGAAGAGCGAAGGATGAGTTCGAAGCGAGTTTCCTCGCTGGGGAAACGAGCGGGCTGACGAATCCCAAACCCGAGCCTCGCCGGGGGTGAATCGCGACAGGACCCGACGGGTTTCTTGATTGGCATCGAGTCGATACATTTCTCTTGATATTGTCGCGCCGTTAGTTTATTTTTTTCCCCGAATATCCTGCCCAGGTAAAGGAGGCCATCCATGCCTGACGAGGTAAGCGCTCCGGAGAAGCAAAAGTTCCCCTTCTCCTTCTGGACCGCCAACACCGTCGAGCTGTTGGAGCGGGCGGCCTACTATGCCATGGCCCCGTTCATGGTGATCTACCTCCACGAAACCCTGGGCATGAGACCCGCCTTCGCCACCTTCCTCAACGGCTCCCTGCTCTGGGGTCTCATTTATTTCCTGCCCATCCTGTCCGGGACTCTGGCCGACAAATTCGGGTTCAAGCGCTCGCTCACGGTCTCATTTGTCATGATCACGATGGGCTACATTGTCATGGGAAACCTGCAACGATACTGGCCGGCTCTCCGGGGAGGCAGCGCGGACTCGGCCGTCGACTACACCCTCCCGGTCGTCTTGGGCATCGTCCTCATCGGCCTGGGCGGGTCCATCGTCAAACCCTGCATCGCCGGGACGGTCCAGAAAACGTCCGGCCTGCGGGCCACCCTGGCCTTCGGCATCTTTTACATGGTCATCAACATCGGGTCGATCACCGGCCGGGCGGTTTCCTATTTCATCCGGACGAGCCTGGGCATTCCCGCCATCTTCACCTATGCGGCGACCTTTTTTGCCCTCCTCGGTTTGGCCGTCACCCTCTTCCTCTATCGGGAGCCGGAATACGTGAGCGACGGCAAGAAAGACAATCAGAAAGTCCAGAAGAGGACGCTCGGTCAGGCGGTCCTGGGAATCTTCATCGTCCTCAGCAATCTCAAATTCGTCTTTTTTATCATCGTCACCGGGATGTTTTGGTTTCTCTACGTCCAACTCTACAATCTTGTGCCTCTATTCCTGAGATACATCGACCCCAACGCCCCTGTCGAGATCTACCAGCTGGCCAACCCGGTGATGATCGTCTCGCTCCAGCTCGTCATCACCCGGATTGTCAAAAGATGGACACCGGTCAGGTCCATCCTCCTTGGAGCAGGAGTCACAAGCGCGGGCATGCTTCTCAACGTCATCCCGGCGCTCTTTCTCTCCGACCTGTCGCGGAAGACCAGCCTGGCGGGGCTGACCATCCCCGTCGCCGGGATTTTCCTGATTGTCTCCATCGCCTCAATGGCCGTGGGTGAGATGATGGCTTCACCCCGCATCTACGAATACATCGGCGCCATCGCCCCCAAGGGCCAGGAAGGCCTGTACCTCGGCTATGCCAACCTGCCGATCGCCCTGGCCAGCATCTTCGGCGGGCCGCTGGGCGGAAGGCTGTTCGAGATATTTATCTCGGACCCGGCCCAAGCCGGCAACCCGGTCAGGCCCGTCCCGATGTGGCTGATCATCACCGGAATCGGTATTCTGTCGATTCTGGGGCTGGCTGTGTACGACAGGCTGCTGGGTAAAGCCAAAAAATAAAGCGTAGCCGCCTTGCTGATGGGGGGCATCTTCAATGAAGGGGCGGGTGGCGTGGTTCGGGGGCCCCAGGGGGAAGAGGCGAGGGTGTTGGGTGAGGAAGTCCGTCGAAGACTGAGCGGGCATGGTTTCTCGACTGAAAGGAGAGAAGAGCGAAGGATGAGTTCGAAGCGAGTTTCCTCGCTGGGGAAACGAGCGGGCTGACGAATCCCAAACCCGAGCCTCGTCGGGGGTGAACCGCGACAGGACCCGCCCCAATCATGAAAATCGAGACGCAATCCAAATTTGACAAAAAAACGGCCTCCGATATAATTGAGATCATCTGGAATAAGGATCCAGGATAGAGAATGACGAACGATCCAGCCGTCGAAGAAAAGCTCGCTGACATCCTCTATCCAAGCACCAAGGCCAGGGAATTCAAGATCACTCTGGTGTTCGGCTATAAGATAACCCCGGACTACGAAAAGGCCGTGGACCTGGCCAAACGGAACCCGACTTACAAAGAGGAAAGCAGCGGCGAATGGGTCCGCCATTCCGCCACCTACAGCCCGGCCGAAGTCGAAGAGCTGTTCACCCTCTTCAACCTGGTCCACGAGTGGGAGACCACGGAAGTGCTGGTCAATCACAAGAAAATCCCCTACGGCCACCAGCTCTGGCTTCCCCTGATGTGGTTCTACCGGGTGAAATAGTCCCTTCGAAGTGCTCCCTGGCGGCATGACTGAGATCACCCTGGACCTCGACGCCGAAAAATCCATTCATGTCGTGAAAAAAGGAAAGAAGGACGAGTACCAGTTAAGGCCCGTAGTCAACGTCGTCCAGGTTACGAACCCGACAAGCTGAGAACAGACAGACTTCTTCGCTCAGACTTCCTCCATCCCCACCGTGGAGCGCCTGGTGTCAAGGCGCTCGCACGACCGTCCTTTACTTCCGAAACTCGTCCCGGGTTTACTCCCGCATGTTAGATTGACCTGAGGCTTTTCCTGTGTTATAAGCGGTAAAGTCAATTCCCCATCGTTACCCAATAAGGAGACTGCCGGATGATCGGACAAGAGAAAAGCATGGTCAACTTGAAATTCGACGAATTGCCACCGCAATGGTACAACATCCTACCTGATTTGCCGGAACCGTTGCCGCCGCCGCAGGACCCGAAGGAGGGGCCTTCCCGCCTGCAAAACCTGCCGAATCTCATGATCGGCGAATGCCTGAAGCAAGAATTTTCGACCGAAAGATGGATTGATATTCCCGGCGGTATCATGGACCTTTACGCCAAAGCCGGAAGACCCAGGCCTCTTTTCAGGGCCACCAACCTGGAGAAAAAACTCGGGACACCGGCCAGGCTCTATTACAAGAGCGAATTCTTCAGCCCGACGGGAAGCCACAAGGTCAACACGGCCCTGGCGCAGTGCTGGTATGCCAGACAGCAGGGGTTTGAACGAGTGACGACCGAAACCGGGGCGGGGCAATGGGGAACAGCGCTCGCTTATGCGGCAGCGATAACCGGCCTCAAGTGCACCGTCTTCTGGGTGAGAAGTGTTTATAATTGGAAGAAAGATCGCTTGTCGTTCATGAAACTCTTGGGTGCAGAGGTCTATGCCTCGCCCAGTCCGATGACGGAATTCGGCCGGTCTCTCTACGATAAGAACCCCGAACACGTGGGGTCGCTCGGCATCGCCATTTCTGAGGGTTTGGAGGATTCTCAAAATGACCCGAAGGCAACCTATTCTCTGGGCTCGGTCTTAAATCACGTCCTCTTACATCAGACCATCATCGGCCAGGAGACCCAAAAACAGTTTGAACTTTTTGATGACTATCCGGATCTGGTCATCTCCTGCCTTGGCGGCGGCTCCAATTTCGGCGGGTTTGCTCTGCCATTTGTTGGAGATGTTTTGAAGAAAGGCAAGAAAATTAAGTTCATCGCCGCCCAGAGCGAGGCGGCCCCCAACCTCCAGGGCAAGTATGAATATGACTTTGCCGATTATGCAGAAATAACTCCCCTGCTGAAAATGTACACATTAGGACACAAGACCGACATGGAGCCGATTAAGGGTGACGGACTGCGCTACCATGGCTGTTCGCCGATTATCAGTTTTTTGCGGAACAAAGGGTATATCGACACCATTGCCTACCCCAGAGACGAGAAACATGTCTTTGAAAGAGCCAAGCTGTTCATGGAAACGGAAGGATGGCTCCCGGCTCCGGAATCGGCTTATTCGGTCTGCTGTGCCATCGATGAGGCCGTCAAGTGCAGGGAATCGGGCGAGAAAAAGGTCGTTGCCTTCAACATCAGCGGTCACGGTTTCCTGGATATCTTCGGGTATCGAACCGTCTTGGGTATGGAATAGTCAGGGACTGCTCTAAAAAGAGACAAGCCTTCTAAAGCGGCGAAAACGGGCCTCGATCTCTTCCAGCCGGAGCGTTTTGAACCGGTCGATCCCGAAATCCTCGATGGCAAAAGAGGCCAGGACGCTGCCGTAGACGGAGGCTTTCCGGATAGTCGGCCGCGAAAAACTGGCCGCCTTATCGAGATAGCCCAGGAAACCACCGGCGAAGCTGTCGCCAGCGCCGGTCGGGTCGACCACGTCCTCGCAGGGATGGCCGAGGACACCGAAGACGAAACGGCGGTGGAAGATGAGGGCGCCGTGCTCTCCCTTTTTGGCAACGACCAGCTCCGGCCCAGAGGCCTGGATTTTTTTGGCCGCCTTGATCAGGTTCGTCTCCCGCGTCAGCATCTTCAATTCTTCTTCGTTAGCGAAAAAAATGTTGACCTTCTGGAGAACCCGCCAAATGGCTTCCGGCTTGGTCGCGATCCACAAGTTGATCGTGTCCATGGCCACTAGACTTGGACGGTCTACCTGGGCAAGAATGTCGTCCTGAAGGTCGGGGTCGATGTTGGCCAGAAAGACGATCTCGGCGGACCGGTAAGAGGCCGGCAGCTTCGGCCGGAAATCCTGGAAGACGTTGAGCTCTGTTTTGATCGTCTCGCGCTTGTTGGGGTCAAAGCCATAATGCCCTTCCCAGTGGAAAGTCTTTCCCCGGCTGATCTCCAGGCCGGCGGTATCGATGCCTTTCGACCGGAAAAACTCCAGCGTCTCGGGGGGAAAATCCTCCCCCACGACGCCGACGATCCGGGGCGCGGAAAAAAAGCTGGCCGCCAGCGAGCAGTAGGTGCCCGATCCTCCGACGATCTTCTCCCGCCGGCCGAAGGGCGTCTGGATGGTGTCAAAGGCCACTGAACCGACGATGACGAGGCTCATGCCGCAGACCTTATGCTTTGATATACTTGGCGATGATGTGGTGGAGCCGCTTTTTGACTTCGGGCGTGATCAGGGAGGCCTGAGTGACGATGCAGCTCTCGATCCCCCGGCCACATTCGCAGCCCTCCCCTCTCGCTGCCGGGAGAGCGGACACGGTTTTCTTGATAATCGCTTTGGCTTGGGCGATGTTGAGGCGCAGGTTTTCCAGGATCAGCTCGACCGAGACCGGCTCCTCCTCGGCGTGCCAGACATCGTAGTCCGTAACCAGATTCATTGTAGCGTAGCAGATTTCAGCCTCGCGGCAGAGCTTGGCCTCGGTGGCCGCCGTCATCCCGATGACGTCGCAGCCCCAGAGACGATATATTCTGGACTCGGACTTGGTGGAGAAGGCGGGGCCTTCGATACAGATATAGGTTCCGCCCTTGTGGACCCTCAGGTCGAGTTCGCGGCCGGCGTCGTATAAGCTCTCGCAGAGCTCCGGGCAGACGGGCTGGGCGAAGCTGATGTGAGCGGCCAGGCCGTCGCCGAAGAACGTGTTTTTCCTCCGCGTCCGGTCGAAAAACTGGTCGGAGAACAGGATGTCCCGGGGCCTGATCTCTTCCCTGAGCGAGCCGCAGGAATTGACCGAGATGAGGCGTTCGACGCCGAGCATTTTGAAACCATAGATATTGGCCCGGAAATTAATGTCCGATGGAAGGAGCCGGTGGCCGCGGCCGTGGCGGCTCAGGAAGGCAACGCACTTCCCTTCCAGCGTCCCTATAATAAAGGCATCCGACGGCTGCCCGAAAGGCGTCTCCAGGAAGCGTTCCTCGGCGTCCTTGAACCCCTCGATCTCGTAAAGCCCCGTCCCGCCGAGAATGCCGATCGCGACCTGGGGGAGTTCCGGCTTGCCGGTCTGCATGATCGTTCCTCCTAAAGTGAATAATTGATATATAATTTAATCCCCATCAAGTCAAGAACTCCGCAACA
>CAZYWP010000019.1:22623-30769 GCA_964651495.1 uncultured Eubacteriales bacterium
AGAACTCCGCAACAATTGAAAGCAATCCTTCTTGCTTTCAATTCGATTATTTGCCTGACGGAAGGTGGGGGCAAAATGATATAATACGTTCATGAGAGCTTAGCGTAGCAATGAGCAAGATCGAAAGTCGGTTGGAAGAACTGGCTGAGATTCTCCGCCTTAAGCCCCGGGTCGCCGTCTTGACCGGATCCGGAATCTCGGCCGAGTCCGGGATCCCGACATTCCGGGGTAAAGACGGGTTGTGGCGGGAGTTCCGGGCCGAGGAGTTGGCCACGCCGCAGGCTTTTTATCGAGACCCCCGCCTGGTCTGGGAATGGTACAATTGGCGGCGGGGCATTATCGGTACCAAAGAGCCCCATGCCGGGCACCGCGTCCTGGCCCGCTGGGAAGGACTCTTTCCTCATTTCATCCTGATCACCCAGAACGTTGACGGGCTGCACCGGAAAGCCGGGTCGACGAGCGTCCTCGAGCTCCACGGCAATATCTGGGAAATGCGCTGCACCCAGGAAGGGACCGTTATAGAGAATCATGAGACTCCTCTTAAGGAGATTCCTCCGCATTGCGCTTGCAGAGCTCTGCTCCGGCCGAACGTGGTCTGGTTCGGGGAAGCCCTCCCCTCCGAAACTCTTGAGATGGCGTACGCGGCGAGCGCCAGTTGCGAGGTCATGTTCGTCATCGGGACGTCAGCCTATGTCCAGCCGGCCGCCACCCTCCCCCTCATGGCAGCTGAACGAGGGGCGAAGATCATCGAAATCAACCCCGAGCCGACGCCCTTGAGCCCGTCCGCGGACTTCGCTTTCCAGGCCCGGGCCGGCGAGGTCCTGCCGGCGCTTGACGCGCTTCTGGCCGGACCCGCTCGGTTATGAAAGGAACGCAGCCGATGAAATATGTCTACTTCGATGCTTTTGCCGGAGCGAGCGGCGACATGATTCTGGGCGCCCTTCTCGACCTCGGCGCCTCCCGGTCCGGGTTCCTCGAGAAGATGGCCGGGCTCCGGCTGCCGGTGAAGATTGAGATCAGGGAGGTTAAAAGAGCCGGCCTGCGCGGCCTCAAGGTCGATGTGCGGGTCAATAAAGGCAAGGAATCCCGGCCGCGGCACTGGCACGACATCGAGACACTGATCAAGAAGAGCCCGTTCTCCCCGCGGGTCAAATCCGGCTCCCTGGCTGTGTTCGAGACTCTGTTTCAAGCCGAGGCCAAGGTCCATGGCGGTCCGTTCGACGAGGTCCACCTTCATGAAGCGGGCGCCGACGACGCCATCATCGACGTCGTGGGGAGCTCGTACCTGGCGGAGACGCTGGATATCGGCCGGGTGTATTGCTCTCCGCTGAATGTCGGGCGAGGCACGGTCAATACCTCTCATGGCCTGCTTCCCGTTCCCCCTCCGGCCGTGGCGGAAATCCTCCGCGATGCACCGGTGTATTCCGCCTGGGCTGAAGAGGAGCTGGTCACTCCGACGGGCGCGGCGATTCTGGCGACCTGGGCGGAGAAGTTTATTCCCTTTCCCGAGATGAGTTACCGGAAAATCGGCTGCGGTGCCGGAAGCCGCGACCCGGCCGGCTTTCCCAACATGCTGAGGGTTTTTTACGGCGAGAACAGGGAGTTTCGGGCGGAGAGAGTGGTTTTCCAGGTCGAGGCCAACATCGACGACTCCAGCCCACAGCTCCTGGCGGATTTTACCGAGCGGGCCCTGGAGCTCGGCGCCCTGGATGCGTTCCTGACGCCGGTGGTGATGAAAAAAGGACGGCTGGGGACGAAATTGACCGTGCTGGCCGAAGCTGATAAAATGGACAGACTCATCGAGGCCGTCCTCCACGAGACCAGCTCCATCGGCCTGAGATATTTTCCGGTTTCGCGGCGGGTCCTGGCGAGAGACGTCAAGACAATCAGAGTCCTGGGAGAGGACATTCGGATCAAGGTCGCCGCTTCCGGCGGCGGCGAAGTCAACGCCCAGCCGGAGTTCGCCGACTGCCAGAGAGTCGCCAGGAAGAAGGCCCTCCCGGTCAAGGTGGTCCACCGTCTCGCCCTCCTGGGATATCTCAAAAAGGAGAGCAAGAAAACCCATGGCGAAGGCATTAAATAATGAGGCGAAGGATGAAGGTGGGGGGCGACTTCGTGCAGCACGTTCACTTTAGATGACGATGGAAGGCTGACAAGAGAGATCAAATGGACCTGAAAAAGATCGAAAAAGGCGTCCGGCTCATCCTGGAAGGCGTGGACGAGGAGCCCGACCGGCCGGGGCTCCGGGGCACACCGGCCCGGGTCGCCCGCATGTTCACGGAAATTCTGGGGGGGATGGGTGAAGACCCGGCCAAACATCTCCGCCCCATCCAGGAAGAAAGACACGACGAGATGGTCATCATCAAGAACATCCCCCTCTACTCGATGTGCGAGCACCATCTCCTGCCCTTTGCCGGAGTCGCTCACGTCGCCTACATCCCCAAGGGCGGGCGGATCGTCGGGCTGTCCAAGATCGCCCGTGTCGTCGACATTTTCTCCCGCCGCCTCCAGGTCCAGGAGCGGCTGACCAAGCAGGTCGCCGACCTCATCGATTCCCACCTCAAGCCTCTCGGCGTCATGGTGGTCATCGAGGCCGAGCACATGTGCATGTCCATGCGGGGGGCCAAGAAGCCGAAGTCCTGGACGGTCACCTCGGCGGTCCGCGGCTCTTTCCGCACCCACAGCGCCACCCGCACCGAGGCCATGATGCTGATCAGAGGAGGGACGGGCAATGTCCAAGACGTCGGATAAGACATTTTACGTCACGACGCCGATATATTATGTCAATGACGTCCTCCATATCGGACACGCTTACACCACGATCATCGCCGACGCCCTGGCCCGGTTCAACCGACTTCTCGGAAAAGAGGTCTTTTTCCTGACCGGGACGGACGAACACGGCCAGAAAATCGAGAAAGCGGCGGCCGAAAAAGGGGTTGCGCCCATCGACCTGGCCAACACGGTGGTCGGACACAGCAAGGAACTCTGGAAGGCGCTCAACATTTCCTACGACTTTTTCATCCGCACCACCGAGCCGTTCCACGAGCGGGGCGTGCAGAAGATCTTCCAGAAGCTGAGGGAAAAGGGCGACATCGAGAAGGGAATCTACCAGGGCTGGTACTGCGTTTCGGACGAAAATTTCCTGGCCGAGGACGTCCCGTTCGAACCCGAGGGCGACAAGGTCTGCCCGGACTGCGGCAAGCGGGCCGTCCTGGTCTCGGAGGAGTGCTATTTCTTCAAGCTTTCGCGCTACCAGCAGCCACTGCTCGATTTCTACGCTCAAAATCCCGAGTTTGTCCGGCCGGTCAGCCGGATGAACGAGGTCGCGAGCTTCGTCCGCCAGGGGCTCAAAGACCTGAGCGTCACCCGGACGACGGTCAAATGGGGAATTCCCGTCCCCGATGATCCCAAACACACGATCTACGTCTGGTTCGATGCTCTGCACAACTATCTGACGGGCTCCGGCTACGACTGGAACATGGAGAGGTTCGAGAAATTCTGGCCGGCGACGATTCATCTCATCGGCAAGGACATCCTGCGCTTCCATGCCATTTTCTGGCCCGCTTTTCTGATGGCCGCCGGTTTTCCCCTGCCCAGGACCGTCTTCGGCCACGGCTGGTGGCTTCGGGACGACGCCAAAATGTCAAAGTCCAGGGGCAACGTCCTCGACCCCTATGTGATCCTGAAGACGTTCGGGCCCGACCCGCTGCGGTACTTTCTGCTCCGGGAAATCCCGATCGGACTCGACGGCAACTTCTCTCATGAGGGCTTTCTGCATCGGGTCAATTCCGACCTGGCCAACGACCTGGGGAACCTCGTCCACCGCACCCTGTCCATGATCCAGGGATATTTCAAAGGCGCGATCGAAGAGCCGGGCGAAGAACGAGACGAGGATCAGAAAATCCGGGAGGCTTTTGAGGCGCTAAGGGGAAAAGTGGCGGGGCTGTTCGAGGATTACGCCGTGAGCCGGGCCCTGGAAGAAATCTGGGTTTTCGTCGGCGCCGTCAACCGATATCTGGCCAATAACGAACCCTGGAAACTGGCCCAGGATGAGGCACAACGGAAAAGGCTGGCCCGGATCCTCTACCAGACGGCGGCGGCGATTCGGGGCATCGCTTACCTCGTCTTCCCCGTCATGCCGGAAAGCGCCCAGAAAATCTGGGGTTTCCTGGGGGAAGCCAAGAGCATAACCGAAGTGACTTTCAGCGAATTCCGGTTTGACGGGCTCGGCACTGGCCGGAAGATCGAGCGGGCCAAACCGCTCTTTCCGCGGGTCATCCTGGAAGATTTCCTCAGAGAGGAAGCGCTCCAGCCTGAGCCGGAAAAAAAGGAGAAGAAGATGGACATCATATCTTTCGATGAGTTCAAGCGGATGGACCTCCGCGTGGGTCAAATTCTCAAGGCCGAGAGGGTTCCCGGGACCGAAAAGCTGCTGAAGATGGAAGTCGACGTCGGCAGCGAAAAAAGGCAGATGGTCGCGGGAGTGGCCGACACTTATGCCCCGGAAGAGCTCGTCGGCAAGAAGCTCGTCGTCATCGTCAACCTGAAGCCGGCCGTGATCCGGGGGATCGAATCCCAAGCGATGTTGCTGGCCGCCGAGATTGGCGGGAAGGCGATCATCCCCTTCTTCGACCGCGACGTCCCCGCCGGCGCCAAGGTTAAATAGACCGGCCGCCTCCCAGCTTCATCTTCGAGGATCTCAATTATGAGGTCATTCATCGCCTGCTCGGGACATTCACCTTCAACAAAAATCGGGGCTTAGAAGAGAAAGCTCTGGATCTCTTCTTTCGAGATGGCGCCTTCACGGAGGAAGACCGGCGTCTCCCCTGTCAGGTCGACGACAGTGGAGGGCCGCCCGCCCGGTGTCCGGCCGCCGTCGACGATCAGATCGACCTTGTCCTGGAATTGACGGATGACTTCCTCCGCCGAATCGATCTCCCCCGCACCGGAGATATTGGCGCTCGTGGCGATGATCGGGAAACCTACGCGACGAATGAGCTCCCTGAGCCAGGCGACGTTCGGCAAGCGGATACCGATTGTCCGGTTTGCCCCAACGAGCTCCGCCGGAAACCCGGCGGCTGCTCTAAGGACCAGGGTCAGGGGCCCCGGCCAGAATCGTGCGGCGAGGGCTTTAAGAGCGACGGGAACTTCCGTAGCCAAGTCCTTCACCATATGGACGTCCGAGATAAGGACTGGGAAAGGCCTTCTCGGCACCCTTTTCTTGATCCGATATATCCTCTGCAACGCCTGTACGGAAAAGCAATCGCCTCCCAATCCGTAAAAGGTATCCGTCGGATAGACGATCACCTCACCGTCCCGGAGGACCCGGGCAATAGAGCGGACTTTCCCTTCTTCGATTTTCTTGGAAGAAATCTTGATAATGCGGGCTATCGCGGGTTTCGGAGAGGGGTTCATCGAGCCTCCGGCTGAATCCTAATCGGGGCCGCCAAAAAAGTCAACGCGCCCGCGAGGGCACCGGGGGTGAATCGAGACAGGACCCGTTGGGTATTTCTATGGGAAGCGCTGGCTGGTTGACTCACTCCCCGTATGGGAATAGACTGTAGGGCCGGGCGAAAAGCCTAAAAAAGGGACAGTTGACCATTTTTAGGCACACCCGGCCCCCGAGCCTTCCCATGAGGCCAGTATTACCGGACTTGGCATAGAAATTGCTATTAGAAAGGCGGAGGAGAAAAAAGATGAAAAAAACGATCGGCCTGATTGCAGTTGCCATCTTATTGCTGCCTTATCTGGGTTTTTCGGACGCCGTTTCATTTCGCCTCGGTTATTTCGTCCCGAGGGCCAGCGCGGACAGCGAACTCTGGACGATTGAGTTTGAGAACATGGACTTCAAAAGAACGGACTTCCAGAACACGATTCTGGGATTCTCCTACGAGCACTACCTGACCAGAGAATTGAGCCTGGTTTTCGGGTTCGATGGGTACAGCCAGAGCCGGTTCGGCCAATATCGCGATTACGTCGGATATGAGTTTGATGAAGGGGACTTCGCCTTTCCCAGCGACTATGAAGGCGCTCTCATCGGCCATGGCTTCAGCACCTCAATCACGCCCATCCAGGCCTCGCTCAAAATCGCGCCCTTCGGCCGCAGGTCGGGTATCATCCCCTACATCGGGGGAGGTGTCACGCTATTTATTTGGGGCGTCAAGCTGCAGGGCCAGATGATCGACTTTGCCGATGACAGCTGGGTCTACGAAGATCCCGATTACGGGGACATTCAGATTTACCCCATCTATGATACGAATGCCCGGGAAGAAACACAGCTGGCGGTCGGTTACCATGCTTTCGCCGGAGTCATGATCCCCTTCGCCCGCCGGGTTGCCTTTGAAGCCGAATTCAAATACAACTATGGCAGGGGCAAACTGAACGACGCTTTCGAGGGGTTTAACAATTTCGACCTGAGCGGCTTCCAGATTTCTCTGGGAATCAACTACTGGTTCTGAGGCGGCCGGGCCGGGCCTCCCGGGCGTCTCGACAGCGCTCTGCTCGGAGCGGGCTGTGCCGCCGGATGAGCTCCCGGTAAAGCTCGGCCCCGTGCCTGTTTCCCCTATTTTCGAAACCGGTGGTGAGAATCCGGCACTTGTGGACGAGTTCTTTTTTGACCAGCTCCACCTGCCAGGGCGCGAGGTCCAGCCTGAGCGCTTTCTCCAGGGCCAGGACCCGGAACCTGTCCATCCCCCAGTACTGACGGGACAGCTGGTCCGGATGCCCGCCCCGCTTGATGAGGAGCGGCGCCGGGATCAAATAGACCGGGTGCCTGGAGGCGAGCCGGATTCCGAAATCATAATCTTCGCAGACGGGAAGAGTCTCGTCGAAGTGGCCGATCTCGGAAAAAATCTCCCGGCGGAAAAGACACGAGGAGAGGCTGAGGAGGCAGAGAGGAAGCACTCTGTCGAAGATCCAGCCGGACGGCTTTTGATGCTTCCTATGGGGGTTGAGACGGACGCCCCGGCGGAGCCAGATTTCCTCCGTATAGCAGACCTTGGCCGCCGGAAAGGCTTTGAGAAAGGCCATCTGGGTTCCGATTTTTTCTTTTTTCCAGAGGTCGTCCGAATCCAGGAAGGCGATGAATTCGCCGCGCGAGCGGCGCAGTCCGAGGTTGCGCGCCGAGCTGACTCCGCGGTGCGGCTGGCAAAGATAGACCGCCCGCCGGTCGAACGACTCGACGACGCCGCGGGTTTCGTCATCCGAGCCGTCATCGACGACCAGGAGCTCAAAGGCGTTTTCCTCGCCCGATCTTTGGAAATAATCCTGGTCGAAAACGGAGGCGATTGCTTCCTTCAGGAAAAAGGCCCTGTTGAAAGTCGGGATGATGACCGAGACCATAATCTCATTTTCTGACGATCGGGACGTCTTTCCGCTTCGAGAACCCGACCTTCAGATCCCCCCAGACCGAAGTCGCCCTTGCCTCCCCTTCAAACTCGCAGGGAGCCGCCGGCTGGTCGAAGACGCCGAAGAGCTCTTTGCCCAGCTCGAAAAAATCCAGGATCAAAGGCAGGGAAAAAACCTTTTCCGCTCCGGCCTGGATCCCGCTTTCTCCACGGATCACTCCCTGCGAGATCTCCCTCCCGCCCATCCGGAGGCGATAGGCTATGTCCCCGAGGACGACTTCGAACTGGTTGCTGTTCCGGCAGGCGAAGGAGAAGACGAATTCAGTTCCTCCGATGGTCAGGGTTTTCATCTCTAAGGGTTTGACTTCGATTTCCAGCTCGCTGTAGGCGGGGAATTCTCCGGAAAAAGCGAAGGGCACTTTCTTCTCTTTTTTTTTGGCGTCGACGAAGATGAGCAGGCCGGTGACGTAACAGGGGATAGCGGAGCTGTCCTTGGCGCCAGGGACGGCCTCGTAGAGCAGGGAATACGTGATTTTGACCGGAAGAGAGATCAGGGTTTCGCTCCCCCCGGGAACCGGGATCGGCTCCTCCAGGGATGTCTTCAGCGAGAAATAGTCGGTTCCCTGGACGACCACGCGATAGTCATACCAATTCAGCGCATATTCGGTTGACGAGGAGTTCGCCACCCGGACCAGGAAGGCGAGGACCAGGCCGGATCCGCTGAGGTCGCGGACCTCTTTTTTGCTCAGGGAGACGGTGATGTTTTTCTTGGCCGCCGGGATCAGCGGGCCCGCCGCCGC
>CAZYWP010000020.1:0-30667 GCA_964651495.1 uncultured Eubacteriales bacterium
CCTCTGCTACCGTGTTATAGACCGGAACCCCGAGATGGGTCTGGCCGCCCTTGCCGGGGGTCATCCCGGCCACGACCTTGGTCCCGTACTCGATCATCCGCTGGGCGTGGAATGTCCCCTCGCCCCCCGTGATGCCCAGAACAACCACCCGCGTCTTTGTATCGACTAAGATGCTCATCGTCTTCTCCTTGTTCCCTCCGTCACTTGGCCAGAGCGACGACCTTTTCCGCCGCTTCCTTCATGCTCGAGGCCGGAGTGAAGGCCAGCCCCGAATCCCTGAGGATCTGCTTGCCCAGGTCGACGTTGGTGCCCTCCAGCCGGACCACGATGGGGATCTTGGTGCCCAGCTCCCTGGCTGCCTTGACGATCCCGCTGGCAATCATGTCGCAGCGGACGATCCCGCCGAAGATGTTGATCAGGGCCGCCCGGACGCCCGGGTCGGAGACCAGGATCTTGAACGCGTTGGTGACCGCCTCCTCGGTGACGCCGCCGCCGACATCCAGAAAGTTGGCCGGCATACCTCCCGAATACTTGATAATGTCCATGGTGGCCATGGCCAGGCCGGCGCCGTTGACCATGCAGCCGACATTCCCGTCGAGCTTGATGTAGTTCAGGTTATACTTAGAGGCCTCGACCTCGAGGGGCTCTTCCTCATCCAGATCCCGGAGCGCCTGGATATCCGGGTGCCGGGGCACGGCGTTGTCGTCGAAGTTCATCTTGGCGTCGAGGGCCAGGACGTTTCCCTGGGTGGTGACGATCAAGGGGTTGATCTCGGCCAGCGAAGCGTCGCTTGCCTGGAACGCTTTATACAGGCTGAGGAGAAACCGAATCGCCTGCTTGTGGGTCTCGCCGCTCAAACCGAGCTTGAAAGCGAGCTTGCGGGCCTGGAAACCGGCCAGTCCCGCGGCCGGGCTGATCCATTCCTTGAAGATGAGCTCAGGATGCTCGGCGGCGACCTTTTCGATCTCCATCCCGCCCTCGGTTGAGGCCATCACCACCGGGCATTCCCTGGCCCGGTCGATGACGATCCCGAGATACAGCTCCCTGGCCACACCCAGGGCTTCTTCGACGAGAAGCCGCTTGACCCGCTTGCCCTGCGGACCGGTCTGGTGGGTGACGAGCATCATTCCGATCATTTTTTGGGCCAGAGCTTCAGCTTCCTGCGGGGAGTTGGCGACTTTGATGCCGCCGCCCTTTCCCCGTCCTCCGGCGTGAATCTGGGCTTTGAGGACGACCGGACCGCCCAGCTTCTCGGCGATTTCTCTGGCTTTGGCGGCCGTTTCCGCCACCTCGCCGCGGGGGATGGCGACTCCGTACTGGCTCAGGATTTGCTTGCCTTGGTATTCATGAATCTTCACTCTATGTCTCCTTCCGTTCTTTTGTCATTTTTTTGATCGAATGGGAAACGGTGGCCCAAGCGGATACCATGGCGCCAGTCCTTGTCCGCTCGAGCGAAATGGGGCGGGTGGGGGGGTCTTCAGCGAGGACGGACAGGGACTGGCACCTTAATTGGACCGGCGGATATTGCCGTTTCCTATTCGACCCGGTACTTCTTTTTTCCTTCCTCGTAGAGGTCGCCGCCGTACATGTCGTTGATGACGATGGCGGGGAAATCCTGGACCTTCAGCCGGATGATCGCCTCCGGTCCCAGCTCCGGATAAGCCATGACTTCGGACCCCACGATGCTCTTCGAGATCAGCGCTCCGGCTCCGCCCACCGAGGCCAGGTAAACGGCCTTGTGCTTCTTGAGCGCTTCTTTGACTTCTTTACTCCGGGCGCCCTTGCCGATGGTGCCCTTGAGGCCCAAGGCGTGAAGCGTGGGAGCGTAGGAGTCCATTCGGTAGCTCGTGGTCGGTCCGGCGGACCCGATGGGCTTGCCGGGCCGCGCCGGCGTCGGGCCGACATAGTAGATGAGCTGGCCTTTAATGTCGACCGGGAGCGCTTTTCCTTCCTTGATCAGGTCGATGAGTTTTTTGTGGGCGGCGTCTCTTCCGGTCAGGACGTACCCGCTGATGAAGACCTTGTCTCCGGCGCGCATCTTGGCGATGACCTCGTCAGAAACCGGGGTCGTAATTCTGTGCTCGGCCATTTTCGCAACCCTCTAAATTATATCTCTGAAACGGACTCGGGTCTTGGTCCTACAGTTTGGTCTCAGCCACCGTATTCTTGACGACTCCGGCCGTCTTCTGGAGCATGGCCATCTCTTCCGCGGTGAGCTTGATCTCGTAGATCTTTTCCATGCCCTTGGCGCCGATCATCATCGGGACGCCGATGAAGAGACCGTTGATGCCGTATTCGCCCTCGCAGAGAGCTGCGCCCGGCAGAATCCGCTTTTTGTCCTTGAGATAAGATTCGGCCATGATGATGGCGCTCCAGGCCGGACTGAAGAAAGCGGAGCCCTTGCCGAAGAGCTTGACGATTTCAGTGCCGGCTTCGCGGGTGCGCAGGACGACCTTGTCGATCTGCTCTTTGCTGGCGATCTCAGCCAGCGGGACGCCGCCAACCGTGGTCAGGCGGGGGAGGGGGACCATGTCGGGGCCGTGCCCGCCCAGGACCGTCCCGGCGACATCCGCCACCGATACGCCCAGCTCCATGGCGATGAAGGCGCGCCAGCGGGCCGTGTCCAAAGTGCCGGCCATGCCGACCACCTGGTGCCTGGGAAAACCGGTCAGCTTATAGAAGGCGTAGACCATCGCGTCGAGCGGGTTGGTGACGACGATGCAGAAGGCTTTCGGCGCGTACTGCTTGATTCCGGCCGCGACATCCTTGATGATGGCGATGTTGGTGGCGAGCAGGTCCTCGCGGGTCATGCCGGCGACGCGCGGTTTGCCGGCGGTGATGATCACCACGTCGGCGCCCTCGATGTCCTTGTAGTCGCCCGTGCCGATAATATTGGCGTCATAGTTGCCGTGCGGCGCCATCTCCATCAGGTCGAGCGCTTTGCCCTTGACCGGGTTGACAAAGTCGCCGATGTCCAGGACGACGATGTCTCCGAGCTCTTTCATCGCGGCCAGCATGGCCAGGTTCTGGCCGATCTGTCCGCCGCCGATCAGGGCTATCTTTTTTCTCTGAAAACCCATAAAGACCTCCTCATGATCCATATTTAAAATTGCCGTGGAGCGCACGCCCGGGGCGCCCGCCGCACCGGCAATTTTATTGCTCTATTGAGATCCGCGGCCCCTGTTCTTGCCTACCGAGGCCGCCCGGTCTACTCCCGGGAAGTCCAGAATATATTGAATTTCCAACCGGGAGTCAAGGCGGATTTCGCTTCTTGGAGCCCGAGGCGAATGCCGGAGGTTAGGCCTTGACGTATCCTTCCCACCTCTGCTTCAGGGTCGGGTCCTGGAGCGTCTCCATCAGGTAGTCGGTAAAGGCGGTGCCCGTGGCTCCGGAGGGACGCCCGGTGATGACCAGCTTCTTCTCGTACTGGCCGCAAATGTCGAGCCCCATCTCCAGGCTCTTGCCCCTCTCCGTGAACCCGATGTGGTTGAGGAGCATCGCCGCCGCGCGGATCATGCTGGCCGGGTCGGCGTACTGGGCCCGGCCTTCCTTGACCATGCGGGGAGCGGAGCCGTGGATGGCCTCGAACATGGCGTACTGCTTGCCGATGTTGGCGCTTCCCGCCGTGCCCACTCCCCCCTGGAATTCGGCGGCTTCGTCGGTCAGGATATCGCCGTAGAGGTTGGGAAGCACCATCACCTGGAAGTCGCGGCGGCGCTTCTCGTCGATGAGCTTGGCGGTCATGATGTCGATGTACCAGTCGTCGGCTTCGATGCCCGGGTATTCCTTGGCGATCCGGTAGAAGTTCTCCAGGAAGCGGCCGTCGGTCGTCTTGACCACATTGGCCTTGGTGACGCAGGTCACGCGGGTCCGGCCGTTCTTCCTGGCGTGCTCGAAGGCCAGCCGGCAGATGCGGTCGGCGCCGGGTGCGCTGATCAGCCGGAAGTCGATGGCGATGTCCTTGTCCACTTCAATTCCACAGGGGCCGAGGGCGTACAGGTCCTCGGTGTTCTCTCGGAAGAAGATCCAGTCGATGCCCTGCTTGGGAACACGGACGGGCCGGACGTTGGCGAAGAGGTCGAGCTCCTTCCGCACGGCGACGTTGCAGCTCTCGATATTCGGCCAGGGGTCGCCTTTACGAGGGGTGGTCGTGGGGCCTTTCAGGGTGACATGGTACTTTTTGATCTCGGCCAGGACATCGTCGGGGATAGGCTTGTTGCAGGCGGCGCGGTTCTCGATGGTCAGGCCCTCGATGTTGTTGATGACGACCTTGCCGGTCTTGACCTCGTCCTGGAGCATGAAGTGGAGAACGCGGCTGGCGTCCTTGGCGATATAGGGGCCGATGCCGTCCCCGCCCAGGATGCCGATCATGATCGGTTTGACCTTGGCGTAATCGATCCAGTCGGGCGCGGATTTGACCCTCTCCATCCGCTGCATCTGGGCTTCGAGGATCTTACCGAAGTGTTCTTTGGCTCTTTCGATGGCGGCCTTATCCATGATGATTCCTCCCTCAGATTGGAAAATAGAATAAAATTTCGGAGAGGAATTTTATAATGATCTCGATAGAAAATCAAATTCTTCCTTTTGACAAAAAAGGGCAAAAAATCTATACAGTAGGAGAATGATTCCTTGATAAGTCGGGAGTTCAAGACATGCTCGATTTTTATTTTAAGCAGGAAACAGAGAGGCAGAAGCTGGGAATTCCCCCTCTGCCGCTCAGCCCGGAGGAGACGGCGGAGGTAGGCCAGCTTCTCGAAAGCCCGCCGGCGGGAAAAGAAGAAGTCTTGCTTCACCTCATCAAGAACCGAATTTCGCCCGGCGTGGACCCGGCGGCCAAGGTCAAGGCCGAGTGGCTCACTCAAATCGCCCGGGGCAACGCCTCGTCTCCCGTCGTCTCGAAAAAGGACGCCGTCTTCCTCCTGGGGACGATGCTCGGCGGCTATAACGTCGACCCGCTCGTCGAGTTTCTGGATCATCCGGACCTGGCCGCCGATGCCGCAGAAGCCCTCAAGCACATCATTCTCGTCTACGGTTCCTTCGACCAGGTCGTCGAAAAAGCGAAGAAAAATTTTTACGCCAGAGACGTCCTCCAATCCTGGGCCGACGGCGATTGGTTCCTGAGGCGGCCGGACTTTCCCGAAAAAATGACATTCAAGGTCTTCAAGGTGGACGGCGAGATCAACACCGACGATTTTTCTCCGGCCAAACAGGCTTCCACCCGGCCGGACATCCCCCTTCATGCTCTTTCCATGGGGGAGACGCGCTTTCCCGGGGGGCTGGAGACCATCAGGAAATTTCGTGAGCAGGGTCATCGCGTGGCCTTCGTGGGAGATGTGGTCGGCACAGGCTCGTCGCGCAAGTCGGCCTGCAACTCGGTGATGTGGCACATCGGCGAGGACGTTCCCTACATCCCGAACAAGCGCCGCGCCGGTGTCGTCATCGGCGGCTTAATCGCGCCGATCTTCTTCAACACGGCCGAAGATTCCGGAGGCCTGCCGCTCATGGCTGATGTGCGCCGCCTGCAAACCGGCGACATGATCACCCTGGACACCAGGGGCGGAGAATTCAGGAATGAGGCCGGCGAAGTCATCTCGCGGTTCGAATTCAAACCCCTGACCCTTCGCGACGAGTTTCGAGCCGGCGGGAGGCTGAACTTGATCATCGGCCGGAACCTGACGGACAAGGCGCGCCAGGAGCTCGGCCTGGGCGAGGCGCCGTTTTTTGTGGCGCCGGACAATCCAACTCCCAAGGCCCGTCAGGGCTATTCCCAGGCCCAGAAGATGGTGGGGAGAGCTTGCGGTGTCAAGGGAATTCTGCCCGGGACCGCCTGCGAACCCAAGATGACGACGGTCGGCTCCCAGGACACCACCGGCCCGATGACCGCCGACGAACTGAAGGAGCTCGCCTGCCTGGAATTTCAGTGCGGCCTGTTCATGCAGTCGTTCTGCCACACGGCGGCCTACCCCAAGCCGGCCGACGTCAAGATGCACCGGTCGCTTCCGCAGTTCATGATCGCCCGCGGGGGGGTGGCCCTCAAACCCGGCGACGGAATCATCCATTCCTGGCTGAACCGGCTCATCCTTCCCGACACTCTCGGCACCGGCGGCGATTCCCACACGCGTTTTCCGATGGGGTTGAGCTTCCCGGCAGGGTCCGGCCTGGTCGCCTTCGCCGGCGCCCTGGGCTTCATGCCGCTGGACATGCCGGAGTCCGTCCTGGTCCGCTTCAAGGGGGACCGCCAACCCGGCATCACCATCCGCGATATCGTCAACGCCATCCCTTTTTTTGCTATTAAAAACGGCCTCCTCACTGTCGCCAAAAAGGGCAAGAAAAACATCTTCAACGGCCGCATCCTGGAGATGGAAGGCCTGCCGGATCTCACGGTTGACCAGGCCTATGAGCTGACCGATGCCTCCGCCGAACGCTCGGCCGCCGGAAGCGTTATTGCCATCAGCGAGGAACAGGTAGCCAAGTACCTCAAGAGCGACATCGCCCTGATGAGGCGGATGATCGAGGAAGGATATCAGGATGCCGCGACCCTTAAGAAGCGGATCAAAGCCTGCGGGAAATGGCTGAGGAGGCCCAGGCTCCTCAAGAGGGACAAGAAGGCGAATTACGCGGCTGAGATCGAGGTCGATCTCTCGCTGATCAAAGAACCGATCCTGGCCTGCCCCAACGACCCCGACGACGTGAGGCTACTCTCGGAAGTGGCAGGCGACGGGATCGACGAGGTCTTTATCGGCTCCTGCATGACGAACATCAGCCATTTTCGGGCCGTGGGAAAAATATTCCAGGGCGCGGGATTTCTGCCGGCGCGCATCTGGCTGACCCCGCCGACCAAGATGGACCAGGCGCAGCTCATGAAGGAAGGCTACTATGCGATCTATAATTCCGTCGGCGCCCGGATGGAAATTCCCGGCTGCTCGCTCTGCATGGGCAACCAGGCCCGCGTCCGGCCTCGGGCGACGGTGATCTCGACGTCCACCCGCAATTTCGACGACCGCATGGGAGACGGCGCCCGCGTTTATCTCGGCTCAGCGGTCGTCGGGGCCGTGGCCGCGCTCAAGGGGAAGCTCCCGACGGTAGAGGAGTACATGGCCGTAATGAAGGAAAAGGTCGAGCCGGCGAAGGCGGAGATCCATCGCTATCTGTATTTTGATGAAATGGGAGACTCCGCTCTCCACTATACCGGAGCCCGTTTCTGATGGGAGGATGCGATTCTGGGGATGAGGATCGTCCCAAAATTGAGAGTGTTCAAGATGATTATGGACTTGACTGAATCAGCCCTCTCCCTTGTTGTGTGGACAGACCGGAGACATCATTCCCGGGTGTTCGGGGACATGCTTTACAGTTGATATCCCTCTCCCTGACCGGGAGAAGAAAGGAAGAGGGTGGCGTAATCCTAGGCTTGGAGAGGAGGCACGATGATCGATATGACCGGGAAAAAAGCGCTCATCACCGGGGGTTCCCGGGGGATCGGCCGGGCCACGGCAATATTGTTCGCTCAGGCCGGCGCCGATGTCGCCATCAGTTTCCAGCGCCAGGAGAAGGCCGCCCTCGAAGTCAAAGCCAAGGTCGAGGCCTTGGGACGCAGCTGCCTGGCCTTTCAGGTCGATATCTCCAGAGAGGCGGAGGTGAGCCGGATGGTCGAGGATATCATCCGCACCTGGGGCCGCATCGATGTTCTCGTCAACAACGCGGGAATCTGGACGTACCTCGAAATGGGGGCCGGGGCCGCGGCGGCATGGAAAGAGACGCTGGAGGTCAACCTCAACAGCGTTTTCTATTTCACTGACGCCGTCGTGCTCCATATGAAAAAGCAGAAGCGGGGCTGGATCATCAATGTGGGGTCGACCGCCGGCATCCGGGGCGAAGCGCTTCATTCCCATTACGCCGCGACCAAAGGGGCGCTCAACGCGCTGACCAAATCCTGGGCCGTGGAACTGGCTCCCTTCAACATCCGCGTCAACCTGGTAGCGCCCGGCTGGGTGGACACGGATATGTGCGCGGAGGCCTTCAACGACCCCGCTTTCAAAGAGAGCGTCCGGCAGTCGATTCCCCTGAAGAGAATTCCGCCTCCGGAGGACATCGCCGGCCCTATCCTTTTCCTGGCTTCCGACCTGGCCCGCCATATCACCGGCGCCATCATCAACGTCAACGGCGGCTCGGTCCTCTGCGGGTAGGCTCGGACTTGGGGATCGTCAGCCCGGGCGTTTTTTTTATCTTGCCAATTTAGAGGATTTTTGGTAGCTTTGGCTCAGGAACATCGGAAGGAGGACAGTATGGAGGAAGAAATCGGCCGGATCAGCCATTATTTCTCGAGAATCGGAGTCGGCGTCGTCGAGTTGACCAAAGGCGGCCTCAAGGTCGGTGAGACGATCCATATCAAGGGCCATACCACGGATTTATACCAGAAAATCGAGTCCATGCAGATGGAGCACGCTCCCGTCCAGGCCGCCCAGAAAGGGGAGTCCTTCGGGCTGCATGTCGACTCCCAGGTGCGCGAGCACGACCTCGTCTTCAAAGTCACGGAGGACTGACGGGCCCCCGGCCGCATCCGACGCAGCCATTTTTTTGGCGAGATGAAAACCCCTCTGATCAGGAAGGAGAAAGCCGGGTTGGATACGAAAAAACTCAAAACGACAGATGTGAAGAAGGCTTATGAGGCCTGGAAACGCAACAGATATGAGAAGGCCGAGGAACCCTGCCGGCTGCCGAGTCGGTTCACAACCGTTTCGGGCAGGAGTATTAAAGAGATCTATACGCCGGCCGACCTCGCCGGGTTCGACTATTTCCGGGACCTGAATTTCCCCGGTGAATACCCTTACACCAGGGGGGTCCACCCCACCATGTTCCGGGGCCGGCCCTGGACCATGCGCCAGTTTTCCGGGTTCGGCACGCCGGAGGACACGAACAAACGATACAAGTATTTGCTCGCCCATGGCCAGACCGGGCTCAGCGTGGCCTTTCATCTTCCCACCCTGATGGGCGTCGATTCCGACCACCGCCTGGCCAAAGGCGAGATCGGCAAATGCGGGGTGGCCGTCGATTCCCTGGCCGACATGGAGGTCCTGTTCAAAGGGATCCCGCTCGACAAGATCACGACCTCGATGACCATCAACGCGCCGGCCGCCCTGCTCTGGGCTATGTACATCGCCGTGGCCGAGAAGCAAGGAGTCTCCCCGAAAGTGATCTCGGGAACCATCCAGAACGATATTCTCAAGGAGTATATCGCCCAGAAGACCTTTGTCTTCCCGCCGCGCCCCTCGATGAAGCTCATCGTCGACACGTTCGAATACGGGGCGAAGGAAGTCCCCCGCTGGAATACCATCTCCATCTCCGGCTATCATATCAGAGAGGCGGGCGCGACCGCCGTTCAGGAGCTCGCCTTCACCCTGCGGGACGGAATCGAGTACGTCGATTGGGCTCTCGAGCGGGGCCTCCGGGTCGATGATTTTGCCCCCCGGCTCTCCTATTTCTTCAATTCCCACAATGATTTCTTCGAGGAGATCGCCAAATTCCGGGCAGCCCGCAAGCTCTGGGCGGAAACGATGAAAAACCGGTTCGGCGCGAGGCAAGCCCGCTCCTGGTGGCTGCGCTTCCACACCCAGACATCCGGCGTGTCGTTGACGGCCCAGCAGCCGTACAACAATGTCGTCCGGGTGGCCCTCCAGGCGCTGGCCGCCGTCCTCGGAGGGACTCAATCCCTGCACACCAACTCTCTCGATGAGACCTACGCCCTGCCGTCGGAAGACGCCGTGACCATCGCCCTCCGCACCCAGCAGATCATTGCCCACGAAAGCGGCGTCGGAAACACGATCGACCCCCTCGGCGGCTCCTATTTTGTCGAGGCGCTGACCGGGGAGATGGAAAAAGAAGCCAGGGCCTACATCAAGAAAATAGACGACATGGGCGGCATGGTCAGGGCGATCGAGCTGGGATTCCCCCAGAAGGAGATCGCGGACAGTGCCTACTGGTACCAGAAGGCGGTGGAGGCGAAAGAGAAGATCGTCGTCGGGTTGAATGCCTTCGCCATGGAGCACGAGCCGATTCGGCTCCTGGAAATAGATGAATCGGTGGCCCGCCAGCAACTTGCCCGGCTGCGCCAGGTCAAGAAAACGAGGCTTCAAAGCCGGGTCCGGCAGTCGCTGGCGGACTTGCGCCGGGCAGCCCAGGACGACCTCAACCTGATGCCGTTCCTCCTCCGTTGCGTTAAGGCATACGCAACCCTGGGGGAGATCATGGACGCTTTGAAGGCCGTTTACGGCGAATACCAGGAGCCGATCACCTATTAATTATCAGACGCGAGGTGGATGATGGCAGGGAAGAAAATTCGAGTTCTCATCGCCAAGCCCGGCCTCGACGGGCACGACCGGGGAGCAAAAGTGGTCTGCCGGGCCCTCCGGGACGCCGGCATGGAAGTGATTTACACCGGGCTGAGGAGAACGCCGGAAGAGATCGTCAACGCGGCCATCCAGGAGGATGTGGACCTCATCGGCCTGAGTATCCTCTCCGGCGCCCATCCTGTTCTCTTCCCCCGGATCATCCGGCTCCTCCGGGAAAAGGGAGCGGATGATATTCCCGTCATTGCCGGCGGTATCATCCCCGAGAAGGATATTCCGAGGATGAAAAAGGCGGGCATTCGGGAAGTTTTTCTCCCCGGCTCCTCCACCCAGGATATCGTCGCCTGGATCAGGGGCTGTGTCCGGCCGGCAAAAAAATCCATCTCCCCCCTTGACAGGGAAGGATGAATCTGATAATCAAGGGGATGCCGAATGTCCAAGAAATTCTTTTCTTTGATCCTCGTCCCTCATTGCGCCAGAAAACTTAAGACCATCACTCTCTCCCAGAAATGGCTCAAAGCGCTGACGGCCGTTTCGGTTTTTTCGGTTGTCCTCCTGGTCGGTTTTCTGGTCGATTATTTCACGATGAGCGTGACCCGGGCTAAGTACCGCGTGCTCCTTAAGGAGAACGTTGAGCAGAAGAGGCTTCTTTCCGATTATGAAAATTCCGTAAAAAAACTCCGCGACGCCGTGAATAATTTCGAAAGCTACGTCCGGAAGCTCAACGTCATGGCCGGACTCCGCTCGCCCGAGGTCATGGAAGAGCTGGGCATAGGCGACGGGCAACCCCCCCCGGCTGAGGAAAACGGCGGGGGTCCCGATATTCCTCCCGCCGACCAGGGTGTCACTCTTCAGGACGTCAGAAGTTTGGAAAAGAGAGCTGATGAGGTCGGCAAGGACCTGGATATCCTGCGCGATCATTTTGAAATCCAAACGGCCCAGTTCGCTTCTAAACCCACCATCTGGCCGACCAAAGGCTGGGTCAGCTCGGCGTTCAATTTCCGCGATGATCCGTTCACGGGGCAGCGGGCTTTCCATTATGGCATCGATATTGCAACGGATTATGGCAATCCCATCATGGCGACGGCCGATGGAATCGTCATTACCCTTGGAAACGATAAGATTTGCGGAAAAAACATCATCATCAGCCATGGCAACGGGATCACCACCCATTATCTGCACATGAGCAAGTTCCTGGTCGCCTCCGGACAGAAAGTGAAGAGGAGAGATATCATCGGTCTAGTGGGAAAATCCGGCAAGGCCATGGGGCCCCATCTTCACTATGAGGTCAGGATCAACAATAAGCCGACCAACCCCTACAATTACATTTTAGAGGAATAACCCCCCGGCCTTTTTTTTATCCCAGGGTCTCGCCTGGCTCCAGCCGTGTTCCCCGCAGAAAAGACGCGGCGTCCATCTCTTTCTTGTTCTCCCGCTGCAGGCGCCGGATGAGAAAGGTGCTCCCGCTCCCGCAGCAGACCACGGGCCCCGCGGCGCGGATTTCGGAAATCTGGCCCTGATGGGGGCAGGCTCCGGCGTCCGCGAGCGCCTCTCCGGCGTGGATAATGATCCGCTGGCCCTTATAAAACGTGAACGCCCCCGGCCAGGGGGAAAACGCCCGGACCATGCGGTCGACGGAGAAGGAGTCCTGTCGCCAGTCGATTTCACCGTCCTCCCTCTTGAGGCGCGGAGCGTAGGTAGCCCGGGCTTGGTCTTGAGGAAGGCGCTCGATCAGGTCGATCCGGGCCAGCGTCCGGACGAGCAGCTCCGCGCCCATCAGGGCGAGCCGCCCTTCCAGTTCCCGGGCGGTCTCACGGGGCAGGATGGCCGTCTCAGTCGCGGCTAAAATGTCTCCCTCGTCCATTTTTTCATTGAGCTCGAAGATGGTCACTCCCGTCTTCAGCTCGCCGTTCAGGACTGCCCACTGGACCGGCGCGGCGCCCCGGTATTGAGGAAGAAGGGAAAAATGGGCGTTGACGGATCTGAAGCGCGGCAGGTAGATGACCGAATCCGGAATGATCTGACCGTAGGCGACGACGACGTTGAGGTCAGGCTGAATTGCCCGCAGCATGGCGAGCGTCTTCTCATCCTGCCGGATCCTGGCCGGCTGCAGCACGGGTATTCCGCGGCCCAGGGCGAATTCCTTGACCGGGGGAGGGGCTGGTGTTTTGCCCCGGCCGGCCGGCTTGTCCGGCTGGGTGATGACGAGCTCGATCGTATGTCCGGCCCGGATGAGATGTTCGAGCGACGGCAGCGCGGCGGCCGGGCTGCCGAAAAAGACGATTTTCATCGGGTTGAGCCTGATTCCTGGTTTCTTTTCAGCCTGTTCCTGACCAGGGCTTTTTTCAGCGGGGAGAGGTTCTCGAAGAACAGCCGCCCGTTGATGTGATCGATTTCATGGCAGAAAACTCTCGCCAGTAGCCCCTTGGCCTCGATGACTTTTTCCCGTCCCTGAAGGTCCTTCCCCCTGACGCACACTCTGGCGGGCCTCCGCACTTTTTCCTGGATGCCCGGGACGGAGAGGCACCCCTCTTCCGAGATCTCCTCACCTTCGGCCTCGACGAGCTCCGGGTTGGCCAGGATGATCAGGTCCTCGGGTTTCTCCCCGATGGAAAGGTCCACCGTGATGAGCCGTTTGCTGACGTTGACTTGGGGAGCCGCCAGCCCGATGCCGGGAACGGCATGCATGGTCAGGACCATATCGCGGGCCAAATCGAGAATTTCCTGGTCGACCCCGGTGACGGGCTCGGCCGCTCTGGCCAGGACGGGATTTCCGGCAGTGACGATCTTGAGTATTGGCATGGGAAGCGGCCCTATTTTAATGAATCAGCCCGGTTTTTTCAATTTCCCGCCAGGGCCGGAACCCTCAGCGAAAAAACTCAGAACACGGCGGAGGGGGGCGGCGGCTCGTCCGCCCGGCCGGCGTTGCGGAGCGGGATCAGGATGAGGTAACAGCCGATCAAGACGAGCACGCCCAGCCCGACGTAATAGCTGGCGTTGGCGAAAATTTCGGGAACGTCCCGGCCGACGACTTTCTGGAAAAACAGGAATTTCCAGGTGGCGCGCACCAGGGCGGTGAGGGCTTCTCCGGCGATCAGGCCCGAGGCCAGCAGGATGCCGACATTCTCCACGCGCGTCTTCTGGGCGGGGTTGAAGCCTTTACGGACGGCCCTCCGGTCCACGATTCCCTTGATCATTCCCCCGCAGAAGATGGCGAAGGTTGTTTCCAGGGGAAGATACATCCCGACGGCCACCAGCATGGGAGACCTGAGCTGGACCAGGATGAAGGCGAACCCCATCAACATCCCGGCGATGACCAGCGGCCAGGCCATCTCTTTGCCGACGATGCCCTGGGCCAGAGCGGCCATCAGCCCGGCCTGAGGGGCAGAGAGCTCTTTGCTGCCGAAGGTGAAGGCGCCATGGAGGACAAGCAGGGGGAAGTAGAGAAGGAAGGAAGCGAAGAGGATACCAAAAAGGTTCCCGACTTGCATCTTCCAGGGCGTTCCGCCGAGGATGTGTCCCACCTTAAGGTCCTGGAGCATCTCTCCGGCCACGGCCGAGGAGACGCAGACCACTGCCGCCACACCCAGGACAGCGGCGACGCCGCTGACGCCCGTGACTCCCACGACCACCATGAGGAGCGCGGCGATGATGAGAGTCGAAAGGGTGAGGCCGGAAATCGGGTTGTTGGAGGACCCGATCTGGCCGACGAGGTTGCCCGAGACGGCGGCGAAGAAGAACCCGGCCACGGCCATGACCACCGCCGCCAGGACGGCCGAACCGAAGGAACCGGAGAATACCTTGTAGACAAAAATCATCAGCACAAAGGTGACGGCCAGGATACCCATGACCAGACGGATGTTCAGGTCTTTCTCGCAGCGGGAGGTGACCTCGGTTTGTCCGGTCGCCTTCTTGACGTCGCTGATCGAACGCTTCATTCCGGCCGCCAGGTTTTTGCGCATGCGGAAGAGCGTGTAACCGGCTCCGACGAGCATCCCGCCGACGGCGATCGGCCGGATGATGAACTTCCAGACGTTGAGCATCATGTCGGGCCAGCCGATGTCGGCCATGGCGACGCCGGGACCGTAGAATTTTTCGACGAGCTGGGGCCCCAGGAAAAACATCAGGAGCGGAGCGAAGAGACCCCAGGCTAGGACGCCGCCGGCGAAGTTGAGCGAGGCCAGCCGCGGCCCGATGATATAGCCGACGCCGACGTAAGCCGGATAGATCCCCGGGCCCGCGACAGCCACAGTCCCTCCGGCATCCACCTTAGGAGCGAGCTTGTCGGTTCCCAGCCGGACAAAACTGGCGCCGATCGTTCCCACCTTAAGGATAAACTCCTTGCTGGCGGAAAAAATCTTGACCACCCCCAGAGCATAGATAAACGCTCCGATGCCCATGGCCTGAAACAAAAATTTTGCGCCCTGGCTGCCCTTCTGGCCGGCTTTATGGATTTCCGATGCGGCCACCGATTCGGGGAACAGAAGCTCGGGATCCGTGACCATGACCCTTCTCAGGAACGTCACGAACATGATGCCGAGGAGGCCGCCGACGAACATCAAGGCCGAGGATTTGAGGTAGGCCTCGAGCGTGTTGAACTTCAGCCAGGCGCCGGAGATGATGAACGCCGGGATGGTGAAAATCGCCCCGGCGGCGACGGATTCACCGATCGAGCCCACCGTCCGGGCCATATTCTCTTCCAGGATGGAACCTCTCATCAGCTTGAGAACGGCCATCCCGATGACCGCCGCCGGATACGTGGCGGCGATCGTCATGCCGGCCCGCAGGCCCAGGTAAGCATTGGCCGCCCCCAGGATGACGGTCATGATCACGCCCAGGATCAGGGCTTTCAGGGTGAATTCGCGCAGGTCTGTTTTCTCAGGGACATAAGGTTTGTAGTTCATCCCTCGCTCCTTTCATCAAGGCTTGCCCTATTTGTATATTAAAATCCGTGGCGCTTAGTCAAGACAATTCGTCCACCATGCATAATGGGAACGGGTGGCAGGGCGCCAGTCCCCGCACCGCCCGGAGCGTAGGGGACCCCTCTCTTGACGGGTGCGGAGCGAGGACGGACGGGGCGCGCCCTGACAGGACCCGTTGCCTTCACCTAAGTCGAGATGCTTGCAGCTCCTCCTCGGCTTGCAATCTCGGATTTTCTGGAATACAATATTCAACCGATACAGGAAAAAAATGAGCGTGATCAGCTGGTTCAAGGACAAGCTTTTCTGCGACTTGGCGATCGACCTGGGGACGGCCAATTCTCTCGTCTTTCTCAAGGGCAAGGGGATCATCGTCCAGGAGCCTTCGATCGTCGTCGTCAACAAGCTTACAGGAAAGGTCGAGGCAGTGGGGAGCCGGGCCAAGCAGATGCTGGGGAAGACACCGGCCAACGTCACCGCGATCAAGCCGATGCGCGACGGTGTAATCGCCGACTTCGAGATCGCCGAAAAAATGCTCGATTATTTCATCAAGAAAGCGACCAACAACCGCGGCTTCTGGCTGCGCCCCCGCATCGTCATCGGCATCCCCACGGGAATCACTCAGGTCGAGCGTCGCGCCGTGAAAGACGTGGCTCTCAGAGCCAAGGCGTCCGAGGTCTATCTCGTCGAACAGCCGATGACCGCGGCGGTGGGAGCGGACCTGCCCATTTCCGATCCGACCGGGAACATGATCGTCGATATCGGCGGGGGGACGACGGATATCGCCGTCATCTCCCTCAACGGGATCGTCTTCAGTCATTCCATCCGCATCGCCGGGAACGAGATGGACGATGAGATCATCCAGTACCTGAAGAAAAAATACAACCTGCTGATCGGCGAGAAGTCGGCCGAGCTGGTCAAGATGCAGCTCGGATCGGCCTATCCTCTGGACGAGCCGCTGACCATGGAGATCAAGGGCCGCGACCTGCGCGAAGGCATCCCCAAGACGATCGTCGTCGACGACCAGGAAATCAGGGAGGCCCTGGAGGACGTCGTCGCCTCCATCGTCAACGCCGTCCGCATCGCCCTGGAAAGGACCCCCCCGGAACTCTCCGCCGACATCATCGACCGGGGGATCGTCCTGACCGGAGGCGGAGCGCTGCTCAAGAACCTGGACAAGCGGCTCCGGGAAGAAACCCAACTGCCGGTCTTCGTCACCGATGATCCTCTCACCAGCGTCGTCCTCGGAGCAGGCCGGCTCCTGGACGACCTCGACCTTCTGAGGAAGATCGCGCTCAATTAGCGAGGCGTGAAAGACAAAGCCAAGGCCGCTCTGATCAGCGGCCTGATTCTGTTTCATCTCATCCTGATCTCGCTCCAAGTCCCCAAGGGCGATAAGCCGACATATTTTGAGCGCGGTTTCTTCGCCGTCTTTTCTCCTCTCCGGAACGGGGTCGTGGCCTTCCTCCGTGGCGGGAAAAACTTCCGCGATAATTACTTTTATTTCCGGGATGTCCAGCGGCAAAACCAGAGCCTGAGAAACGAGGTCTTCTACCTCCGGCAGGAGAATCAGGTCCTCAGGAACGCCCTGTCGCAATTTCGGGGCGAGAAGGAAATCCAGGAATTGTTCTCGGCGGTCTCCCGCTCCGTCCTGGCTGCCTCGGTCATCGGGTTCGATTCCGGCCAGATTTACAAATCGGTCACGCTGAACAGGGGATCGCTCGACGGTGTGGCCAACGATATGGTCGTCCTGGACCGCCAGGGACGTCTCGTCGGGCGGGTGATCGAGCCGATCACTCTCAAGCAGTCGCGCGTTCAGCTCGTCACCGATGAAGACTGCGGGGTCGGCGTGAGGTCGGAGCGGTTCCGGGTCATCGGCGTCCTGGCGGGCGACGGCCGGGGCAATTGCCTGATGAGGTATGTCCTCAGGACGAACCGGGAGGTCGAGACCGGCGAGAGCGTGATCACTTCCGGGTATGACGGCATATATCCGGCCGGAATTCCCGTGGGTAAAGTGATCTCCATCAGCGAGGATGCGACGGTCTTCAAGAAGATCATGGTCGAGCCCTATTTCGACTTTTCGGACCTCGACCGGGTGGCCGTGCTGGCCGTCAACCTGAGAGAATTATTTTGAAGGACACGGTGCATGAGACGCTCTGTTGAACCTCTTCTGGTCATCGCCCTGGCGGTCACCCTGTACTCGGTCCTGGGGAAGATCTCACCCGGCCTTCTGCTCGCCTGCAATGTTTTCTCCTGGGCCGTGCTCTATTTCAGCCTGCTGAAGCATGAGGTCTTCGGAGCCGTGATGGGGTCCATCTGCGGACTGCTCCAGGATTCTCTATCCCTGGGTGTTTTTGGTGTGGCCGGTTTGACCAAAACGCTGCTGGGCTTCGGCGCCGGATACATTTCACGAAAGATCAATGTCGCGCCCGCTCCCCGCAATTTCGTCTTCCTCCTCATCCTGGCGACACTGGAATTGGCCCTTTGGAAGTTCCTTGTCTTCTCCCTTTTCGGAGAAAAATTTACCGTTGGAGGAGGGGTGACCCTTCTCCAGCCGTTCGTCACGGCGCTCGCCGTCGCGGCTCTGTTCCGGGTCGCCGGGAAGGCCGGCGGGGAGGGCCCTTAAGTCCGACCGTGGAAAAGAACAGGATTTACGAAGACCTCACCCTGGTTCTGTTCAGGGTGCAGAGAACTGGGCTGTTAGTGGCCGGGCTTCTTCTCGGCCTCCTGCTTTTTTACTGGAAAATCCAGGTTCTCGATCACAGGAAATACTCCTCTCTCGCCGAAGCCAACCGGACGCGCGAGAGCGTCATTCCCGCCCCGCGCGGCCTGATCACCGACCGCGCCGGCGTCATCCTGGCCGATAACGCGGCCGGGTTCAAGGCATCGGTTATCCGGGAAAACTGCCGGGATTACGATCAGTCCATCAGGGAGATCGGCCGGCTGCTGCAGGTCGAGGTCGACGACCTCCGGAATCGGATTGCCAAGTACGCCTCCCTGCCCGCGTTCCGGCCAATCGTGGTCAAGGATAACCTGGACCTGCGGGAAGTGGCGCGCATCGAGTCCCGGCGGCTCGAGCTCCCCGAACTGGTCGTCGAGACCGACCCCAGGCGCTATTATCCCTTCGGCAACGTGGCTGCCCATGTCATCGGCTACCTGCAGGAATTGACGCCGGAGGAAATGAAATCCGGGCAGTACGGGCAGAAGAATCTCGGAGATATGGTCGGGCGGACGGGGGTCGAGAGGGAGTATGAGTCCCTTCTTGTCGGCCTGGACGGGAAAAAGGCGGAAATCGTGGACAGCCAGGGCCGGGGTCGCGGCGAAATCTCGCGCCAGGAACCCGCGCCGGGCCGCGATATCCGCCTCGCCCTGGATTTCGACCTTCAGAAAAAAGCAACCGACCTTCTCGAAGGCCGGGAAGGGGCGATCATCGTTCTCGACCCGCGCAACGGCGAGGTCCTGGCGCTGGCCAGTTTTCCGACGTACGACCCCAACAAGTTCATCACCCGCTTCACTCCCGAGGAATGGTTGGAGCTGATCAACCGGCCCGACCACCCGCTGGAGAACCGGGCTATCCGGGGGCTGTATGCGCCCGGGTCGGTATTCAAGCTGGCCATGGCCCTGGGCGCTCTGGAAGCCGGCCTGATCGGTGAGCAGACCACTTTTTTCTGTGGCGGGTCGCTTCAGCTCTACGGCCGTCCTTTTGCCTGCTGGAAGGCCGGCGGGCACGGCGTCCTCAACCTGACAGACGGGATCCGCCACTCCTGCAACGTCTATTTTTATAATGTGGGGCGACGCATGGGCATCGACCGGATCGCCAAGTACGCCAGGCTCCTGGCCCTGGGCGACCTGACCGGGATCGATCTCCCCGGCGAAAAAGAGGGGCTCATTCCCACGCCGGAGTGGAGCATGAACACGCGCAAGACCGACTGGTATGCCGGGGAGACCATCTCGGTCTCCATCGGCCAGGGTCCGCTCGTGGTCACGCCGATCCAGATGGCCGTCCACACCGCCCTCGTGGCCAACCGCGGCCGGAAGGTCACGCCTCATCTTCTCGGCGTTCGTCCGTCGGACGGCCGGGGGGAGTCCGTCGCCTCTCCCACAGCTATTCCTTCTCCCCTCAAACCCCAGACCTTCGAGACGGTGATCAAGGGAATGTGGAAATGCGTCAATGAAGGAGGCACGGGCCGCGGCGCGGCAGTGGACGGGCTTGATATCTGCGGGAAAACGGGGTCGACGCAGATCATCGGCCGGGAACGGGCGGAAAAGCTCGGCCTGCGGATTAAGACCCACTCCTGGTTCACCGGATTCGCTCCCCGCGATCATCCCCGCATCGTCGTCACCGTTCTGGTGGAATTTGGCGGCATGGGAGGAGCGACCGCGGCCCCCCTGGCCAAGGAACTGTTCGCCCTCTATCGGGAAAAAGATGATTGACCGGCGCCTTCTCGGCAACATCGACTGGGCTCTGATCAGCCTCGTCCTCCTCAATTCCCTTCTCGGCGTGATGATGATCTACAGCTCCTCCCATTATCTTCCCGGACAGTATCACCTCAGGCAGCTCTTCTGGATCGGAGTCGGCCTGGCCGCGCTGTTCATCGTCCTGCTCGTAGATTACAAGGTGTTGGTGACTTATGCCTTCTATTTTTACGGCTTAATCGTCCTCGTCCTCCTGGCCATGCTGGTATTCGGCCAGTTCATCAAGAAAGGGAGCTGGATCCAGCTGCCGTTTTTTCAGGTGCAGCCCTCCGAGCTGGCCAAGATCGCCGTTATCCTGGTCCTGGCCCAGCTGTTCTCCGAGTATAAGAAGGGCTATGTTTCAAGAAGCGCCGTTTTGGCCAGCAGCGGTTTGGTGGCCTTTCCTTTCCTGCTCGTCGCCCTGCAGCCGGACCTCGGGACCGCGCTCTGCTATCTTCCCCTTCTTCTCGGGTCGCTGATCCTGGCCGGGCTGAGGCGGAAAGTCCTGGCCGGGATGGTTCTTCTCGCCGTCCTGGCAGGAGTCGGGGGCTGGAATTTTTATCTCAAGGACTACCAGAAAAAGAGGCTGGCCACCGTCGTCTTCCCGGGCAAAGATCCGCGGGGCTCCGGCTACCATGTCCTCCAGTCCAAGATCGCCATCGGCTCGGGTGGCCTATTGGGGAAAGGGTTTAAAAAAGGGAGCCAGAGCCAGCTCAAATTCCTTCCCGCCCGGCACACCGATTTCGTTTTCTCGGTGATCGGGGAGGAATTCGGGTTCGCCGGCGCGGCCGTCGTCCTGTTCATCTATTCCGTCTTCCTTCTGCGGCTGTTCCGCTCCGCTGCGAAAGCGCGGGACCGGACGGGCGTTTATATTATTTTCATGGTCAGCCTGATGATCGCCTTCCAGCTCGTCGTCAACGTGGCCATGGTCATCGGCATTTTTCCGATCATCGGAATCCCTCTTCCGCTGCTCAGCTATGGAGGGTCATCGCTCCTGTCCAATTTTCTGGGCTTGGGCCTGGTCCTGAACGTGAAGATGAGACGGTTCGTCAATATCTGAGCGCGCGGCCGCCCGCCGTCTGAGCTCGCTGAAAATGATGCGCCAACGGTTGGAATACATCCTCAGGGAGGTGGAGAAACCCGGGCGGTATATCGGAGGCGAGTGGAATGCCATCCGCAAGGACCCGGCCCGGGCCGAGGTGAAGATCGCCCTGGCTTTTCCCGATGTCTATGAGATCGGGATGTCCTACCTGGGGCAAAAAATCCTGTATTCGGTGCTCAACGGGCATCCCGGCGTCCTGGCCGAGAGGGTTTTCGCGCCCTGGCCGGACATGGAGGAGAAGCTCCGGTCCGCCGGGGCGCCGATCTTTTCCCTGGAGAATAAAATCCCCCTGCGCGAATTCGACATCATCGGGTTCTCGCTTCTCTACGAGCTCAACTATTCCAACATCCTGACCATCCTCGACCTCGCCGGCATCCCCTTTTTCGCCGCGGAGCGAGGCGGCGATTTCCCTCTGCTGATCGCCGGCGGGCCGGCCTGCTTCAACCCCGAGCCGGTTTCGGATATTTTCGATGCGATCTTTCTCGGAGACGGTGAGGAGGGTTTCCTCGAGATCGCCGCAAAAGTCAAGCAGCTGCGGAAGAAGAGGGCCGGGCGGGAGGAAATTTTGCGCGGGCTGGCCGAGATTCCCGGAATCTATGTGCCCCGGTTCTATGATCTTGACCGGCCCTCCGGCTCAGGCTTGATAGCGCGCCGTCCGGGTCGGGGAGGGCCCTGGCCGATCAAGAAGAGGGCCTTGACTTCTCTCGGCGCCAAGACCTTCCCCGAGAAAATCATCGTCCCCGACATCCAGGCCGTGTTTGACCGGGTGGCCGTCGAGGTGGCCAGGGGCTGTCCCCAAAGGTGCCGTTTTTGCCAGGCGGCGAGCATCTATTTTCCCTTCCGGGTCATGGACTCGACGTCCGCCGTCAACATGGTCCGGAGGAGCCTGACCTCCACGGGCTATGAAGATGTCTCGCTCTCCGCGCTTTCGATCAGCGATTACCCTGACCTGGAAGAAATGGTGGAGAGCCTCATGTCCGTTCTTTCCCCGCAGAAGATCTCCCTTTCTCTTTCCTCCCTTCGACCCACCGGGCTTTCGCCCGCCGTTGCCGAAAGTATCCTGAGGGTGCGGAAAACAGGTTTTACTCTCGTCCCCGAGGCCGGGACCGATCGACTCCGCGCCGTGATCAATAAGAACCTGAATAACCGGGAGATCCTCGCCGCCGCGGCCAACGCCTTCGGCCGGGGATGGCGACTGCTCAAGCTCTATTTCATGATCGGCCTGCCCACCGAGACGCAGGACGACCTGCGGGGCATAGTCGACCTGGTGGGGGAGATCGTCCGGCTGGGACGGGACATCATGAAGGCGCCGCCGCGCCTCAACCTCAGCCTGTCTTCCTTCATTCCGAAGCCGCACACGCCGTTCCAATGGTTGGCCATGGAGGAAGAAGAGGCGTTGTTGGAGAAGCAGAGGTTTGTGCGGTCGGCGCTGCGGCGTTATCCTTCAGTCAAGGTCAAGGATCATCCCACCCGGGTTTCGGTCCTGGAGGGGGTCTTTTCCCGGGGCGACCGGAGGCTGGGACCGGTCCTGGTCCAGGCCTGGAGACGGGGAGCGCGGTTCGACAGCTGGAAAGACCGTTTTTCCTTTCCCGCTTGGGAAGAGGCGTTTTCTGCTGAGGGTCTTGACTGCCGGCTTTATCTTGGCCCCCTGGATACTAAGGCTCCGCTCCCATGGGATCATATCGACCCGGGGATCAGGAGAGACCATTTCCTGGCCGAAATGAACAAGGCGTTGCGCGGTGAGCCGACGCCGTCCTGTCTCGAGATGTCGTGTTCCGACTGCAATGGCTGCGACCCGGGTCTTCGGCTGAAGAGAAAATTCGCCACGCCGAGGAGGACGATGCCTCGCCGGGAGCCGGAGTTCGGGAAAAAAACGGATCAACCGCTCCGCTACGAAATAGTTTACGCGAAAGCTGGGACGGCGCGCTACCTTTCGCACCGCGACCTGACCAACCATCTTCAGAGGGCTTTCCGGCGGGCGGGAATCGAGACCGCCTTTTCCGGAGGGTTCCACCCAAAGATGATCTTTTCCTACGCCCCGGCCCTGGCCTTGGGCATGGAGGGAAAGGCGGAGATCCTGGAGTTCAGAGCGGCCCGGGACTTCGAACCCGGGCGCTTCATCCGGCGTCTGAACCGGTTTGTCCGCTCGGGCATCCGGGTCTCCGGCCTGCGGAGCCTGGGGGACACGGTTCCGCCCTTGAGCCGGAGGATCACGGGAACCCTCTTCTCCATCAGTCTCGGAGACAGGGAGGTGAGCGAAGCGCTGGAGAGGAGAAAAAGCGAGCGAGGAGCCGTAGGGCAGGATGACCGGAGTTTCCTGGAAAAAGAAATGGTGGCCGCTCTAAGCGGCGCTCAGGAGCCCCCGGTTCGGTTCTGGGTGGACCGGAGGAGGCGGCGGCTCTTACTGAGCCTGCCCCAGCGCAGCGGGGGCGGGCCCCGCCCCCAGGATATCGTCGCCGCCGTCTTCGGGCTCGCTCACCCGAGTTTCTATCTGACAAGAGAGGGGTTTATTTTCGCCGGGGGTGAATCGCGACAGGACCCGCCCCCATCACGGAAATAGATATACAATCGCCGGCCGCAAAGGAATTGACTTCATCCCGGCTTACATTATATAAGGGGAAAGGTCTGAGATCAGCGAGACTTTCTAGAGAGGAGGAAACCGTGATTGATTTCAGCTTGACCGAAGAACAGGAGGCGCTCCAGGGAATGGCCCGGGAGTTCGCCCAGAAAGAGATGAAGCCCGCGGCCGCAAAGTATGATAGGGGCGATGAATTTCCCGAGGATATCATGAAGAAAGCATTCGAGGCCGGGTTCATCACCTGCAACATCCCCCAGGAATACGATGGGGGAGGGCTGAAAGAGCTCGATATCGCCCTCATCAGCGAGGAACTGGCCGCCGGCTGCGCCGGCATGTTCACCACGATCATGGCCAGTTCGCTGGCCTTCACTCCGATCATCCTCTTCGGGAGCGACGAGCAGAAGAATAAATTCCTCACTCCTTTCACCAAGAAGATGTCGTTCGCGGCCTTCTGCCTGACCGAAAGAGAGGCCGGCTCGGATGCCGGCGCCACCAAGACGCGGGCCCTCCGCGACGGTGACCACTATGTCATCAACGGCTCCAAGTGCTTTATCACCAACGGAGGTATCGCCAGCCTCTATGTCGTTTTCGCTCTAACCGACCCCGATAAGGGAATCCGCGGCGTGAGCGCCGTCGTCGTGCCGCGAGAGACACCGGGAATCACCATCGGCAAGGAAGAGGATAAACTGGGGCACCGGGCCTCTAACACCACCGAACTCTTTTTCGAGGACGTGCGGGTGCCCGTCGAGAACCTGCTGGCCAGGGAGGGTATGGGATTCATCGTGGCCATGAAGACCCTGGACAAGACCCGTGCTTCGGTCGGAGCCGCCGGCGTCGGGGTGGCCAGGACCGCGCTGGAGCACGCCATCGAGTACGCCAAGACGCGGATCCAGTTCGGGAAGCCGATCGCCACCTTCCAGAACATCGCCTTCAAGATCGCCCAGATGGCCATGGACGTCAATGCCGCCCGGCATCTCGTCTGGCATTCGGCCTGGCTGATGGACCGGGGCAAGCCCTGCGGGAAAGAGTCGGCTATGGCCAAGTGCTTCGGGTCGGACGTGGCCATGCGGACCACGGTCGAAGCCCTGCAGATTTTCGGGGGGTACGGTTATATGAAGGATTATCCGATGGAAAAGCTGATGCGGGACGCCAAGCTTCTCCAGATCTATGAGGGGACGAACGAGATTCAGCGGCTGGTCATTTCCCGCGAGGTGATCGGCCCGATCAAATAATTGTCTTAGCGGTCAGCGGCCGCCGGTTTTTTTCTGCAGGATCTCCCAGAGGTCGCCTTCCACCGACAGACGGGGCGTCTCGATGATGCGTCCGGCCTCCTGGTTGCGGAAACGGATGATGAAAGTCGGGACGCGCTCGATATTCTTACCGGCGGTGTATTTCGGACGGTCCTCGCGCGCCCGCGGAATCCCGGTGTATGTTGCCCGGATTAACGGGTTTTGGACCATGTCCATGACCTTGAAAAAGGCGCTGACGTGCTGACGGCAGTCGGGGCACCACGTTCCCAGGAAGATCTCGATCTCCACTTCTTCATTAATCGCCTGGAGCCGGCCGACGGTGTCAAGGTCGGGGGAATAGGCCTCGACCATGGCCTTCCATTCGGGGAGGCCGGCCAGAATCTTCTCCCGGGTCAACGGGCCGACGAGCTCGACCTGAGCGGGGCTGTTATGGCCGGCCAGCAGGATACCCAATATAAGAAAAACGATTCTGGAATTCACCTGGGAATTGGGGCGGGAGCGAGAAGAAAGCTCAGGTCCCTTCCTCTTCCGTAAAGTATTCCGGGATGATGCCGAGAACATCCACCCCGGCCCCCTTGGCGATATCGATCACCTCGATAACCCGGCTGTAGGGGATCTTGGCATCGGCGCGGATGAAGATGGTCTTGTCCTGACGGGCGGAATAAATTCGTCTTAGCTCTTCCTGGAGGACTTTGAGCTCCACGGCCGTCTGGTTGATCAGGACGGTAGCGTCCTTTTTAATGGTCAGGACGATCAACCCGGTGGGCATTCCGCCGCTCGTGTCGGTCGAAGTCTCGGGTAGTTTGATATCGATCCCTTTCTGGACGATAGGCGTGATGACCATAAAAATGATCAGGAGAACGAGCAAGACATCGCAAAGAGGGACAACGTTAGGCTCAGCTTTAGTCGCCATATTGGCCTCCTTATGATCTACAATCGGGAGCTTCATTTTATTCCAAACATTTTCCCTTTGTCAATGAATTTGCATTTTTCAGGCGGAATCCGTATAGTGGATGCCGGAAAGGAGAAGGGATGAGAGAATTGAAGGTCGAAGTCGCCGCGGTCAAAGAGCGCTGCGGAGCGAAGCACAAGGTCGGGGATGTGTTCTTTATCCGGGGGGAGGGGACGATCGAGATCCCGGCGGGAAAGCGCGTCTGCATCTTTGCCCTCAACAGCCTCTTTCCCTTCCTGACGACGAAGCAGCGGGAGGATGAGCTGCCGGGCGACGACTGGATCTCCGGGACGGAGAAGCTGGCCTGCCCCGACCCCAGGGGAGTGGTTTTCCGAATCACCCTCTTGTGAGCGGCCGGCCGCCTTTCCCGTTCTCAAACTTATTTTTCCGATCGGATCGATCGAGTGACTATTTTAGGGTGGCCAGCGCTTTTTTATGATTGTTCGTCTTGAAGACGAGCAGGGCCCGGCCCAGCCCGGACGACGTGCCGTAGCAGTACTCGATGTCGATGGCGGCGTTGCCAAGGAGCGCCCCGATTTCTGCGCCTGATCCGATGCGGTCGCCGATCTCAACGGTGATTACCTTGTTCATCTTCACTTTATAGCCCAGGGTCTTGAGGGCTTTTTCGGCCTTCCTGTTGTCCGACGTGATCAGACGGAAGTATCCCTTTTTCTCTTCCGAATAGGCGGACAGCGATTTGAGGTTCACCCCGGCGTGGGCCAGCGTCCCCAGCACCCGGCCCAGAATCCCGGGCTCGTTCGGCGTCGTCACGTGAAGCTCTGTTTCCTCATCCACTCTATGCACGGCTCGTCCTCCTCATGGTCGGAGGAATTATACCAGAAACGGCCAGGAAAAAACAAAGAGGCTCAGGCTTTAGGGGCGTCAGCACGCGGATTTGTCCCGGCGAGCCAATCCGCTCCGACTCATCCTTCGCTCTTCTCTCCTCCGGAGAGAATCCCTGCCCGCTCAGTCTTCGACGGGCTTCCTTCCCCCCAAGCCTTCGCCTTAGCCTAAAAAGGTTGATTTAGTTTGCTTTTTAATGAGGCTATAATGGGACGCCCGGGAGATACTCACCCGTTATGAAGAATAAGCCGATCAAGGTGGCGATCATCGATAACTCGATCGACCCGGAGGTTTATAAACCGGTCGAGCACTGGGGCGTGTTTCTCGGGGCGCCCTGGGAGTCCTTCCGCGCTCCGGAAGGCCGGTTTCCGGACCTCGCCGCCGGGTTTAGCCATGTCATCCTGACGGGGTCGGAAGCGTCCATCGTGGAAAGGGAGCCCTGGGTTGAAGAAGAGGTCCGGTTTGTCCGGGCCGCGCTGCGGCAAGGATTCCCCATCCTCGGAAGCTGCTATGGGCATCAGTTGCTCGCCCTCGCCCTGCGGGGACCGGAGCGGGTCAGGCGGTGCCCCCGGCCCGAGATCGGCTGGATTCCGCTCCGGATCGAGCTAAAAAGCGCGATCTTAGGAGAGCCGGGCAGGGCCTACGCCTTTTCCAGCCACTTCGATGAGGTGATCGGACTGGACCAGGAATTCCGGATCCTGGCTTCGACGTCTGGGTGCGCCGTCCAGGCTTTTGAGTTGTGCCGCAGGCCGGTCTGGGGAATCCAGTTTCACCCCGAAATCGCTATTCCGGCCGCCCGGGAATTCCTTGCCAATATCATCCGCCAGGCGCCGGCCAATGCCGCTCTGTTTAAAGAGGCTTTGCGCCTTGTGCCACATGATTCAGGCCTCATCCGGAATATCGTCGGCTGTTTCCTGGCGGCCGCCCGGAACATAAACTGCCACGGATAGATTTTTTTGCGGTTTTTCTTGACAAAAACATTTTTTTTTATTAATAAATCTAATATAGTCAGTCGATCTAGGTTTGGATAGAGGCATATTATTTTTACAGGAGGCGCATTTGAAAAATAGAAAAGTGGCCTATTTTCTCGTTCTTCTTCTCGTCTTGACGACCTTGAGCTCACTTGCCGAAACCAGGAAGCTCAACAGTATCGGACAGTATACTCTGGTCCGAATCCGGGGCAAAGTCCCCACCCAGGAAGTGATGAAGCAGCTGGTGGACAGGTACGCCGGCGACATCAAGTACGGGTTTGACCTGGCCGGCTACGGAGACCTCTATCTTCCGTTTATGGACCAGCTGAAAGCCGCCAAGTTTGAGGAGAAAGCGCTGCCCGTCGGCGACAAGCTCATGTGGATGCTGTTCCGCTCGCACGGCAAGGTCAAAGTCGTCCAGGATGTGGAGTGGGCCGGCAAGGCGCCCCTCGATGTCTTTTCCTTCAATGTCGAGAAGGAAAACAAGGCCTATGAGTTCGTTATGCCCCGTCCGTGCGGAAATATTTCGCTCCGCAGCATCACGGAACTCGAGCTTCCCCCAGCCGTCTGCAGCCTGGCGGTCACACCCGCCAAGGTGAATCTCAAGGACCCCGTGACCGTGGACATGAGTGGGACCCAGATGGCCGCCTCCATGGATGTCGACGTGATCGGCCCGGACGGACAGAAGATTGCCACCCACAGCTTCACGCCCGCCGGCGCCAAGAAACAGACCAGCTTCGACAAGCCCGGAGTCTACACCTTTAAGGGCCGGGCGGTGAACGCCCAGGGCAAGGCCTCGACGAATCCCTGCGAGGCCAAAGTGGTGGTGAACGCGCCGCCGACTTGCGCCCTGAAGACTTCCTGCCTGCCCTGCAAGGACTATGTCGGCAGGCCCGTCACCATCGACGCTTCGGGCTCGACCGACCCCGACGGCAAGGTGGCCCAAGCCGATTTTGCCATCGTCGATGCGGCGGGAAATCCCGTCGACAAGTTCATGGACGGCGAAGCGCCCTTTGTCTGGGACAAGGTCTTCGACAAGGCGGGAAGCTACGCCGTGACGGTTGTCGTCACCGACGATTTCGGCGCCGTCTCCGAGCCCTGCCGGGTGGTCCTCGATGTCACCCAGAAGCGCAGCTTCTTCTCGGTCGAGGGCGGTCCTTTCTTTGCCCGCGGCTGTTATGGGCCCTATATCTACAGTATGCTGGATTGGCTCTACTGGATCACGCCGGGCAAGCTCGATTTCACCCTCGCCGGTGGCGGAGCTCTGGCCCTCAAGGGCGATCCCTGGAAGTCGATTCTCATGGCCGATGCTACGCTGAATTATCATGCCGGCCCGGCTTACTTTGGCGGTGGATTTGGTTTCACGACCGCGGTCAAAGAAGGACGCGACGCGGACTTCGAACTGGTCGGGAAGCTCGGATATGATGTGTTCAAGACCTGGAAGAACACCGGCTCTCTGATTTTCATGGTCAGATGGCCGCTCGGGTCGGGTCGCAGTTTCGCGGACAATCACAAGTTCGGGTTTGGTTTTAGAGTGCTGTTCTGATTTCTGAGACCCTGAGTCGGACACAAGAAGGTCAAGGACGGGTTCCTTGGCCTTTTTTTTCGCCCGGATGAGATGAAAGTCGCTCTGATCGGCGCAGACGGACAGCTGGGCTCGGAGCTTCTTAAGGTCCTGGCCCGGCGGGCGACAGTCATTCCGCTCTACTATCCGGAGTTCGATATCACGCGGGCTCAACAAACGCGGGACGTTCTCAGCGGGCTCAGGCCCGACCTGGTCATCAACACGGCGGCCTTCCATCGTGTGGACGAGTGCGAGGACAATCCGCAGGCCTCGTTTCTGGTCAATGCGATCGCCGTCCGGGACCTGGCCTTGGCGGCCCGCGAGCTGGGCTTCGCCCTCGTCCACTTCAGCACCGATTATGTCTTCGACGGCCGGAAAAGGCGGCCTTATGTCGAGGGCGACCCGGCGCGGCCGCTGAGCGTCTACGGCGTCTCCAAGCTGGCCGGGGAATTTTTCCTTCGCACCCTTCTCGACAAGCATTTCCTGGTCCGCACCTGCGGTCTCTACGGCGTGGCCGGGCCGCGGGAGAAGGGCCAGAATTTTGTCGACCGGATGCTCGCCCTGGCTGGAGAGGGAAAAACAATCCGGGTGATTAACGACCAATGGGTCACCCCGACTTCGGCGGCTGAGTTGGCCGAGCGGGTCGCTGAGCTTATCCACACCCGTCATTACGGGCTTTTTCACCTGACAAACGAGGGGGAGTGCACCTGGTTCGAGTTCGCTAAAGAGATCTTTCGCCAGGCCGGCCTGAACCCCCGCCTCGAAGCGATAGATTCCCGGTCTTACGGCGCCAGGGCCCGGCGGCCCCGCTATTCGGTTCTGGAAAACAAAAGGGCGAAGGAATTAGGACTCAAAGGTTTTTCCACCTGGCCCGCGGCTCTGGCAGCCTATCTTGAAAAAAAAGGAGCTCTCGCCTGAACTCAGCCGCCGGCAATCTGGCGCAGGATGCTCTCCGGCAAGAAACTGACTTCCCCCTTGACGTTGGTCACGATATGAACCGTATAGCCTGAGGCGATGAGCCCGCGCTCGTCTCCACTCAGGATCTCGTAGTCGAAGATCACTTTTTTGGCCGTAGCCTCGCGCAGAGCCACCCGGATCAGAAAGAGCTGGTCATAGCGTAGCGGTTGGCGGTAGCGGCAGAAGGCCTCCACCACGACGAGGTAGAAGCCCCGGGCTTCGATGTCCTTATAGGGGACCCCTCTCTGTCGGCAGAACTCGGTCCGGCCGAGCTCGAACCACTCGAAATGGCTCTTGTTGTGAGCCACGCCCATCTGGTCTGTTTCGGAATAACGCACCCGCTCCTCGATTTCGACGACGGGGGTTGAAGCGGGGCCGGCCGGGGAGTCACTCGGCGACTTTGCCGAGCTTGCCCAGTTCTTCATTGTAGTACTTGCGATAGAGGATTTCCCATTCGCGGCTGCCTTCCTCGATCGATTTTTTCTGGGACTGGATTTTCTCTATCGCCTTTTTGTCCAACGCATCATAGAGCTTCATCTCCTCCTCGATGGCCTTGACGATGATCAGCCGGATCTCGTTGGGATCATCCAGGAATTCAACCTGGTCGCTTTTGTCGAGGAGTGTGAGAATCTGGCGGGAGAGGAAATTGACCTTTTCGCGGGACAGCCGGTTGCTCACAGGACGATGTTCCTTTCCTTGGCCAGCTTGGTCTTGATCATCCGGAACATGGTCT